>JBDTKU010000001.1:0-4843 GCA_039935135.1 Ginsengibacter sp.
TTCATCGTATTTTTCTACTTCAGTATTATCCAGGAAACAGGAACTTTTAATTTTTCCACAGAAAATAAATATGGTTACGAGAGAATAAATCTGCTTTTAAAATTTAAATAAAAATGAAAAAGAGATTTCTGATCCTTTGGTTTATTTGGACCTTGTTTGGAGCCGTTTTAATTTTTGAAGTAGCATCTTCCGATTCAAAGAAAACTTTAATGGATGTGATAGCTATGATCATAACCACTTCTCCCCTTTTGGGATTATTACTGGCCTTGGGTTCACCTAGAGCGTGGCAACAATTTAAAGCGTGGCTCGAGAAAAATGCTCATTCGATATTTTATATTTCAGGAGGAATCACTCTTTTATTTGCGTTGCCAGGGATATTGACTAATTCATTCAATCCCTATACTACGACGATTTTTGCCTGTATTGTTTTGGCTGTGTTGGATTCTCTGAAGAAACTTAACAGCGAATCTTTCAAACTGGGTTGGAATGATGTTGCCCTTTGGATCCTTCTTTGGATTCCTTTTGACCTTCGTTGGTCTATGGAGATGCATCCATCACTCGATTATAGCTGGTGGGCCATGGCAATTTCAGCAATTGCTTTAGTAGGATGGAAAGGTTATCGCAATGCTGAAATTGGATTTAACCTCGTTCCAAAATTCAAAGATATATACATCACACTTTTGGCGTTGCTTATGATATTGGTGGTGGTTCTTCCGCTTGGGCTAATTACAAATTTTCTGACTTTTGCGGTTCCGGAAAAAGTTAATGTGCTAAAATTAACAGCCGAATTTATTGGAATATTTCTAACCATTGCTTTGCCTGAAGAACTTTTTTTCAGAGGAATACTTTTAAAAGGTCTTGAGAAAGTTTCATCAAAAAAATGGATTCCTATGGTGGTGTCTTCTGTGGCATTTGGATTAATGCACTGGAATAATGTTAGCGGTTTACACACGCAAATTACTTATGTTATCTTAGCCACACTTGCGGGTTTGGTCTATGCATGGGCGTATAAAAAAAGCGGAAATAATTTATTAGCCGCTATTCTAACCCATACGTTCGTTGACTGGATTTGGAGATTAGTTCTTGCAGGCTGAATTTCATTTTATTCGATGTTTCTTGCTTTTTATTCCATTTCTTATCTATGAATTTTATAAGAAATTGATTTCTTTTGATCCGGTGATTTTGCGCTCAATAAAATTTTCCAGATAGTTCTGCCATCCCAACTGTGTTTCAGTCCCTTATCTTCTGGAGTAACGAGGTTTATTTTTTCTTTAGTGATGTTCCAAAATTTATTATCATAATCCAGGTAAATTTTCTTTTCGCCGGGAATATCAAAAATTATTTTTCCCGGAGAAGTAATATCCGTATTGCAAACTGTCATAAATGTTTGAGTCAGGCTTTCAAGATTTTTATTCCTTTCATATTGATCTTTCACTACTATACTTCCTTTAGCCTTATCCAACTTTACGGTGCGTTTCCAATTCTTTACACCTGCTGTTTCCGGATAAGCCTTTGCGATATTCATGCTTAGTTCGGAACTGTTTTTATTCTTTGCATAACGGACATCCGTAGCCGAAAAATGAAGTCCCGCACCTTGTTCTTCCTCATTGATGGTTGGCAAATTGTGATAAGGTGAAGTATTGAACCAAAGCTTGTACCTGTCTTTTGAAAAAGTACGGGCGGTATAAGTTCCTGAACCTACATCAATGATTACGGGATTACCATCGGCATACACCATAAAATCTCCAACATCGTTATGGTTGTGGCTTTCGCCATTATTTCCTGCGTGGGATGCAACAAATAACCCGTTATTAGTACGGGAAGCCATTAATTGCACATCGCTGTACCAGACATCTTTTGCAGGATTTTCTTCATAGGGATAATCAGCGCATTGTTTTATTGCCAGCAAATTGTACAGGCTTCGCGTGCGATGAAAATTTTCTAACCCAATTCCATTTTCATCGTAGGTATGAAAAGCCCAACTGCCCATATTCATCATATCATTGTTATCAACTTGTTTCCCAAATCGAAAAATCAATAATCCGTCAGGTTCCATCGTAGGATGCGCATCTGCTACATTAATAAAATATTTTCCATCAATATGGGTATCATAAATATAAGCGCCCATTTTATTGATGAAAGGATCTTTATAAATATTGTATTTGCCATTGGTGGCATCGTACAATAAATTTAAGCCATCGAAAACACAGGCCCCGGCTGCTGTCCAGTAGCTTGGGCCTTCATCGCAACCTCCCTCATCTCCCAGGCCATTTACATATTGGTTCATTATTTTAATAGCAATATTTAATGCCTGCGTTCTTTTTGATTCATCCTTTTCAATCAAAAGATCAGCAGTGATATAATTGGAAGCAATCCATGGCGCCCAGTTATTGACCTTGGCATCAGGATTCCCTCCACCCATCCACCCGTATTTGGCCGTAGTCATCGGTTTGAAGATTCTCCTTTCGATTTCATAGCGGATTCGTTCACGAATTAATTTGGAAACTTTATCTAATTCGGGACCAACAAAATAATCAGTCCACGCAAGCAGTGAGCCGGTTTCGGCAGAAAAAAGATCTACAATCGGATCTTCCACGTCAGGCAATCCTGCACCCGCTTTTTGAATACCCACATGAGCGCTTACACCCCAGAAAGTTTCTTCACAAATTGACCAGATTCCGTTGACAATTTGGTCTGTATATTTTCCATTTCCCGATACAGATTCCGCCATCACCATGTTAAACAATTGGTTTCTTTTAGCAAAGGAAATTTTTTCATAATCTGATCGATTGTTATTGCGGATATATTCCAGCATTGTTGTAGCGGAAATTTCCTCAAAAGGTTTATTTAGTGCTTCATCGCCCTTTTTAATAATTAAGTCTAACACCGAATCTGGTAATATCTTTTTCCATCCCTCCGGTGTTTGCGGAAAAGGTTTAAAATCTTCCTGTGGAATGATTGCCTGTGCGAATTCTGCGTTGGTGAATTCAGGCAACAGATTGCGATGGAGTAATTGGGCATTGGAAGTGAATGAGCCGAGAAAAAAAACTGAAAGCAGAAAATAAGCAGGAATAAATCTAAATATTTTTCGCATATAATTTAATTTGACAATATTGAAATTAATGCAAAAGTTAATAATTTGTTTTTAAAACAATCAATGTTGCAATTGGATAATTTCCAGTAAAGGCAGAAACAAATTAAATATTTACTTTCTGTGTTCAAGTGATAAGTGCACCATTACTATCTATAAGTGGTGAAAAGAATTAATTAGCACTATCTGTAATATCATCGAAGTACAAAACATAAGCTAAAATTTTAATTTCATTATAATGCTTGTCACTATAATACCAGGCGTTTTTTAGCGTTATTATTCTTTGACTTTGTACTATGAATAAATTTACGATTATCCTTTTTCTTTTTTTAGCAATTTCATTTCGTTCGAAAGCACAAAATTCTCTCACTTCTGATGAGTTGTTTACTAACGCAAGAAACGCGGCATTCGATGATAAAGATTATAATAAGGCAAAACAACTGGCTTTTGAAGCTTTGGAAAAATCTCCCGGTTATGCAGATATAGACATTTTTTTAGGTAGAATTTATTCTTGGAATGATCAATATGACAGCGCGATAATTCATTTTTCAAAAGTGCTCAATTCAAAACCTAATGAAGATGCCAGCATTGCTTATGCAGACCTGGAATATTGGAATGACCATTATCAAAAAGCGCTGGAAATCTGTAACAATGCTTTGAATGTTTATCCTTCATCTGAAGATCTTTTGTTGAGAAAGGCAAAGAATTTAAAAGCATTGAAAAACTATAAAGAGGCCGCGGGGGTTACCGAACAAATTTTAAACATCAATAAAACAAATACAGCAGCGCTTGCTTTGGCCAATTCCTTAAAAGATGAAGTTTCGATAAATAAAATTAGTATCAGCTATGAGAATTCTTCTTTCGATAAACAATTTGATAAGGCCTGGAACCTGGGAAGTATTTCTTATAACAGGCAAACCAAATTCGGGAGTGTGATTGCAAGAATCAATTATGCCAATCGCTTTGGTAGCAGCGGCTTCCAGGGTGAAGTAGATGCTTATCCTCACATCAGTAAGACGTTTTACGGGTATGTAAATATTGGCTATTCAGGCGATGTGGGCGTGTTCCCCAATTACAGGGCTGGCTTTTCTTTGTATGCAAATTTGCCCAACAGTTTTGAAAGCGAAGTTGGATTAAGATATTTATATTTCACCAGCGGTACTAAAATTTATACGGCTTCAATAGGAAAATACTGGAAGAGTTTTTTGTTTACAGCTCGCACTTATATTACACCTTCAATAACTGATGTTTCACAGTCCTACAGCATCAATGCGCGGTATTATATAAAAGGGGCAGATGATTATTTAGGGGTCACATTGGGAACCGGAATTTCACCGGATGATAACAATCAAAATATTCAATACGGTAATAAACAAAACAAACTTTCTTCCCGTAAAATCTCTGCAGACTTCAATCATACTTTTTTAAAATGGAATATTATTTCCGTGAGTGCCGGATTAATTAACCAGGAATACAAACCATCCGTAAAGGGCAATCAATTTAATGTTTCATTAGGATTAAGCCACCGGTTTTAAATCCTTTTTGATTAAAAATACAGCCCTGTTTATTACAATAGCTTTTTGTGATTTCCGAAAAACATATTCACCAGTAAAGCAACTTTTACTAAGGATTTTTATTTTGAGTTATCAAAAGAATAATTTCTTCTGGTAAGAAAAATGCATAACCATAGAAGAAAAACGGATCAGGCAATAAGGTTTTTGAAACTTTAAACAATACGATTCTACTAAGGTT
>JBDTKU010000002.1:0-5818 GCA_039935135.1 Ginsengibacter sp.
CTGCATATACTTTTTCAAATGCTTCTTTCACTTTTTGTTTTCGCAATTCAAAATCCGAATCACGAATATGGCCGTCATAAATATGTAATCCCTGGAAATGAATGTTGGGTAATTTTTGCAATTCTAAAAAAAGATCGAAAAGTTTTTCATCGCATTCAATCCCTGTCCGGTGCATTCCTGCATCTACATCAATAAAAACATTGGCGGTTATTTTTTCTTCTGCAAATAAATTATTCAGCATTTTCGCTGAGGCAATGTTATCAACCAATGAGGCAAACTCAATTTGTGAGAATTTTTTTATTAAAGTAACTAGCCGTTTTGCTTTTGAAAAATTAAGTTGATAAGCGATCAAAATACCTTTAGCTTCTGCCTCTGCAAGCATTTCTGCTTCGGCTATGGTAGCACATTTGAATTGAGTAATGCCGGCTTCTAATTGCATCTTCACAATCTCAGCCATCTTATGTGTTTTTACGTGAGGTATCAATCTTTTCGGATCGCCTGCAATGTTAATCATGGTTTTGATATTGTGGGCCACGCGATTTTTATAAATCAATAATGCAGGAGAATCAATTTCATTTGGATCCTTCAATTCGTACCATTGTTTTTCAGGCATTTTTTTCTATTTGAATTTCGGTAACTGATTGCGAAATTACAATTTCGCTGGCATCATCAGTAAGCTCAAATACCGCTTCAATTTCAACCGGAATATTGCCGGGCAAAGAACCCATTCCTACAGCACTTCTAACGCCAACGCCATTTTCACTTCCCCAAATTTCTGCAAACAATTCACTGCAACCGTTGATTACAAAAGGTTGTTGTTCAAAATTTAAAATACAATTTACCATGCCGAAAACTTTGACTACTCTTTTAATTTTATCCAAACTTCCCAGCCCCGCTCTTAAAGTGGCCAAAATCGTTAGACCGGTTTGACGGGCTGCGAGCTTTGCTGCGTCTGTGTTTATATCAAACCCCACTTTTCCTTTTATCAATACCCCTTCTTCCAAAACAGGCCCGTGGCCGGAAACATAAATTAAATTTCCTACCCGGAGCAATGGCTTATAAACACCCGCGGGAATTGGAGCAGGCGGCAAAGTCAATCCGGATTTCAATAAATTTTCCTCAGGAGTTTGTAACATAATTCTTTTTTTAGAAATTAAAATTGAAAGAACAATAAAGATAAAATGTTTTTAAGAAAGCAGACTGGTACACTTTAAAAAATTACTGCTGAACGTAATCTTCCAAAAAGGATCTTTTTTTATCCCAGGAAGTGATTGGTTGATGCCGGATGAGATCAATATCTTTATTTTCTAAATGACCAGAGGGAAGACCTGCAATATATTATTGGTATAGAAATTGGCACATTTGTTTACTGTACCAGTCGAAGATATTTTTTATGAATTTGAATTAATTCTTTTGAAATTATTTATCTATTTAGAAATGTTGAGTATGAAACAATTTAGGGAAGAATTTTACAATCTAAACCCAAAAACGGCCACATTTTTAAGAGAATTACAGAAAACAGGAATTATAATTATTTGTTGTTTTACTATCCCAGGATTGTCAATTGAAACTTTATAATTCGATGTAAAAAAATCTCAATAAATTTTAAACTCTTCTTAATTATCTAACATGAAAAAAACATTGCAAATAGCCAACGGCATTTCTATCGTATCCACTATTATTATTAATTATCTTGCCAATACCGGTGCTTTTAATGGTAAAACTGTAGCTGAAATATCGGGGAAATACCAAAATTATTTTACACCCTCTGGATATGCATTTTCAATATGGGGATTGATCTATCTTGGTTTATTGGCCTTTGTAATCTATACAGGGCGCGGCCTTTTTAAAAAAGTAGAAGATGAGTGGCCGGTTTTGGAAATCGGATGGTGGTTCGTTATTTCATGTATCGCCAATTCATGTTGGCTAATAGCATGGCTTTATGATTATACCGGACTTACCGTGATCATAATGATTATAATGTTGCTTTCTTTGGTGAAAATAATTTTAAATACCCGAATGGAATTAGATGACCTACCACTTAAAAAAATTGCATTTGTATGGTGGCCCTTTTGTATTTATTCCGGCTGGATCAGCGTGGCTCTTATAGCAAATGTAGCCGCATATTTAACCAAAATAAATTGGAACGGATTTGGTATTACTCAAATTGGATGGGCTATTATTATGATTTGCATAACAGGAATAATTAACCTGCTTATAACCTGGAAACGCAACATGCGCGAATTTGCTTTGGTGGGCGTATGGGCCTTGGTAGCCATTGCTATAGCTAACTGGAATGGTGCAGAATATTTAGTGATAGCATCTCTTGCAGTAGCGGTGATCTTGTTTATAAATATTTCTATTCATGGTTATATTAACCGTAAAAGCATTCCCTGGAAAAAGTAAGATGAAAGTAAAGCAGGCTTATTTCCTGGTGATTTAAGTAAATAAATTATAAAAATGTTCATCTAAATCAAACAATCGTTTTAAGCAAAACAAGTCTTTTCAAAAAAAATTGCCTGATGATATTTCTTGCAATCTGCCTCCATCTGTAAGGTTCTCTTTTGAATTTCACCTTAAAAAAAATAATCTAAAATTTTAGTAAAACAATTCTTTTTAATCTCATAAAAATGATTCAATATGGTCATAAAAAACGAGCGAATAAATATTTGTTGGCTGAGAAGAGATTTAAGAATAGAAGATAATAATGCTTTGTACCATTCACTCAAAGCCGGGCTGCCTGTGTTGCTTGTCTTTATTTTTGACAATTCTATTTTAAATCAGCTTTCTCAAAAAAAGGATAAACGGGTAACTTTTATTCATCACCGTCTTGTGCAAATAAATTCGGATTTACAAAAATACCACTCTTCTTTGTACGTTTTGAATGATACACCTTTAGAAGCTTTTAAAAATATTTGCACCAATTTTAATGTGAAAGAAGTTTTTGCAAACCATGATTATGAGCCTTATGCCATTGAGAGAGATCTGAAAATCGAACAATTCCTACATGAAAAAGGCATTCTCTTCCATACTTTTAAAGACCAGGTAATTTTCGAAAAATCAGAAGTGATGAAACCTAATGGTGATCCATACACCATTTTTACTCCCTATTCTAAAATATGGAAATTAAAATTACATGAAGAAGAAATAAAATTGTTTCCGTCTGAAAAATTACTTTCTCACCTTTTTAAAGCAAAACCGTTTCACTTCCCTTCTTTAAATGATATCGGATTTGAAAAAGCGAAACTTAACGTACCGAAATTAAATATTTCCAAAGAACTCATAAGTCATTATTCCGAAACCCGAAATAATCCTGCTATTAAGGGCACAAGCTTTGCCAGTATTTATTTAAGATTTGGAATCGTAAGCATCCGCCAACTTGTTATTCATGCTAATACATTAAATGAACAATGGCTAAATGAACTTATATGGAGAGAATTTTTTATGATGATATTGTATCATTTTCCCGATGTAGTCCATCATAATTTTAAGAGGAAATATGATGGCATCAATTGGAGAAATGATGAAAAGGAATTTGAACTTTGGTGCAAAGGAGAAACCGGCTTTCCAATGGTAGATGCCGGAATGAGGCAATTAAACGAGACGGGATGGATGCATAATAGAGTACGCATGGTTGTTGCAGGTTTTTTATGCAAACATTTATTGATTGACTGGCAATGGGGCGAAGCCTATTTTGCAGAAAAATTACTGGATTATGAATTGTCTTCCAACAATGGAAACTGGCAATGGGCAGCAGGTACAGGCTGCGACGCAGCTCCTTATTTTAGAATCTTTAATCCTTCAGAGCAAATAAAGAAATTTGATCCAAAATTAATTTATATAAAAAGTTGGATTAAGAATTTTCAACCCGGTTATTTGCCTGAAATTGTGAAGCATGAATTCGCAAGAAAAAGGGCTCTTCAAACTTACAAAAGGGCTGTAGAAGACCAGTGACCTTAAAAGGTACCACCCGGGCAAAATTCTTCCTTACCTTCGCTCTCCTTTAAATTTTTCATAACCTGTAGTACATGTTACTCGATCAGGCAAAAAAAACATTGAAACTCGCTTTCCCCATCATTTTGGGAGAATTGTCTCAAATGATGCTTGGCATTATTGATACGGCAATGGTGGGCGCGGTCAGCTACAAACAACTTGCTGCCGCGGCTTTGGTGATGAGCGTGATTAATATTCCCTATGTGTTCGGAATCGGAATTACGATTTCGGTGTCGCAAATGGTTTCAATGGCACATGGAAGAAGAGATGCAAAATTAGTTAGTCATTATTTATACAATGGCTTTTGGCTATGCACTGTTTCTGCAGTTGTGATTTCGCTGGCGATAGAAATAAGCAGGAATATTTTATTTCATCTTGACCAGGACCCGGAGGTGGCGCGGTTGGCATTGCCTTATTTACAAATAATGGGCTGGTCTGTTATTCCGATGATCTTATTTCTTTCGTTAAAACAATTTACCGATGGATTGGAATTTACAAAAACTGCCATGATACTTTCATTGGCCGCGCTTCCTTTAAATGCATTTTTGAACTGGCTTTTTATTTATGGGAATTGGGGTTTTCCAAGATTGGAATTAGTAGGTGCCGGATGGGGCACTCTAATAACGCGGATTTTTATTTTTGTTTTTCTTGGTATCATTGTTTTGTATCATAAAACTTTTAGAAGATACATCGCAGTAAGAAGCGTCGCGTGGAAATTAAGATGGGAAACCATTAAAGAATTGCTTCATATCGGAATTCCAAGTAGTTTCCAAATTTCGATGGAAGCAGGCGCCTTCGCTGTTTCAGGTATTTTGATTGGAACTATCGGCGCAGTAGAACAGGCAGCTCACCAGATTGCTTTGAGTTGTGCATCACTCACTTTCATGGTTTCAATGGGATTGTCGCAGGCGGGTTCCATTCGTACGAGCAATTCATTCGGAAGAAATGATTGGAAATTAATAAACGCTATTGGAAAAAGCACTTTGTATATGGCATTGATTTATGGAAGTTTTTGCGCACTGATTTTTATAGTATTAAGAAATCAACTTCCTTTAATTTTTAATGATAATTCAGAAGTGGTTTCAATGGCTTCCTATTTATTATTGTTCGCGGCGTTGTTCCAGATCTCTGATAGCACGCAGGCAATCAGCGCGGGTTTATTACGCGGAATAAAAGATGTAAAAGTGCCTACAGTTTTTATTGCTGTTGCCTATTGGGCCATCGGAATTCCAGTGGGCTGCCTTCTCGCTTTTCATTTTAAAATGGGTGCTGCGGGTATCTGGGCAGGGTTTATAACTGGGCTCACTTTGTCTGCAACCTTTTTAACCTTTCGGTTCAGGAAGATGATAGCAAAAAATAAAATACCTGGTTAACCCACTAAATTCAATTTGATTTTTGCAATTTGTTGGGAAGCAATATTTGACAGTAAACAAAGAAATATGATTGATTTCAATTTTGTCAATACGCTTTACTATTCAACAGGCCGTGCGGCTTTTTTCTGATCTAAAATTGTTTTTTGTTTCGCTATTTCGTCTGATTGCTTTGCCTGGGTGGCTTTGTTTTTTGCAAGGTCGTCCTGGTAATCTTTTATTTTCTTTTCCAACTTAGATTGATCATCCTGCAAATCCTTCATCTTTTTTTCAGCCTTATCTACTACATCCTGTTGGTTTGAAACCGCCAGATTATAAGCAGACAAATTAATATTGCCCTGAAAACTATTCATAAACGCAACACTGTTGGGTGAAGGTTCAATAGAAGCAACAGCTTTGGAGCCTTTCACTTTGTCTTCCGGAATCAATCCTGCTTTTGCTGTAATCATGGTTAC
>JBDTKU010000003.1:0-14624 GCA_039935135.1 Ginsengibacter sp.
TCCTTTGCAGATAAAGCAAAAAGAATGACCACCGGAAAGCCAACCAAAAAAACAGTAAACAATCCGGCAAATGCATAAAGGCCGCTTGCCTGGTGAATTTGTGATTTATTAAAGCCTCTTTTTCTTAGTTGCAGCGGCGTATAAGCCAAAGCGCTGACACCACCGGCCGGCAAAAAAATACTTAAGAAATTTCTTTTCAAAAAAAGCTCAATGGCATCTACCCATTTCAAAGAAAGCCCTATGGAAAAAAAGCTGCTGACATACATTCCGCTTTGGAGAAGAATATAAAGGAATGTAACGCCGATTCCTGCCATCAGCCAAAAAGGATCGGCCTGCTCTATGTTTGGGATAATTTGCTTCAGTTCTTTGCGCTCGCTTGCAAAAAAGACAAAAGCCAGGAGTATCATTAAAGCTGCCAATATTTCGCGCCAATACAATTTGGGCGAAATGGCTGATACTTTCTTATATAATAATTTGAAATCCAGTTTTTTTATTGCAAAGATAAACGAATCAAAAAGTTTGAGTGAGATACGATGAATTCAAAAGCACTGATTTCTCATTGATAGCTGGTGTAGTTATTGCTTCCCAAAAAACACAATTTCACTAATGCATTTTCAAAATTTATCACTCCTACTATTATTGGTGATTTTTTACATCTTTGAAATTATTTTTAGACCGGGGAAAAAATACTTTACATGTGCATTGATTCCTTCCATTTATCTGCAACGAATAATGCCTATTTTCGTTGCAGATTATGCAACGAAAAAAAATATTTATACATCAACAAGATAACTGGCCAAATTTCATATTGAAAAATGATGAAGTAATTAATTTGTTAAGTGAGGTAAGAAATTTACAAGGAAGACTCGTAGGAAAAATGGAATCTTTAGGGTTCAACCTGAGGAATGAAGCCTTACTTGACACTCTAACTCTGGATGTATTAAAATCTTCAGAAATTGAAGGTGAATTCTTAAATCCTGACCAGGTACGCTCATCAATTGCAAGACGATTGGGAATGGAAATTGCAGGTTCAGTTGAGTCTGACAGGAATGTTGATGGCGTGGTTGAAATGATGCTTGATGCTACCCAAAATTGTTTTAGTCCATTGACTTCAGACAGACTTTTTGATTGGCATGCAGCTCTGTTTCCGACCGGCAGAAGCGGAATGCACAATATAATCGTAGCTGGCTGGAGAAGCGATACTACAGGGCCAATGCAAGTGGCATCGGGAGCTATGGGTAAAGAAAAAGTGCATTTTCAGGCACCGGATTCTTCGTTGGTTGACAAGGAGATGAAACTTTTTTTGGATTGGTTTAATAAAAATGACAAAACAGATTTAGTATTAAAAGCAGCAATAGCTCATTTATGGTTTGTGACCATTCATCCTTTTGAAGACGGGAATGGCAGGATAACAAGAGCTTTGACTGATATGTTATTGGCAAGATCTGACAAGACCAACCAGCGCTTTTATAGTATGTCTGCACAGATCCGTATAGAACGAAAAGAATATTATAAAATACTGGAAAAGACACAAAAAGGAAATCTTGACATAACCGAATGGGTTAAATGGTTTTTAAACTGTTTGATTAATGCTTTCAAATCAACGGACTCATTATTAGTCAGAATTTTATTTAAAGCAAACTTTTGGACTAAGCATTCTAAAACACTGATAAATGAAAGGCAAAAGAAACTATTAAATATCTTGTTAGATGGGTTTGATGGAAAACTGACTTCTTCTAAGTGGGCGAAAATTGCAAAATGTTCCAAAGACACAGCCATACGAGACATCAATGATTTGATATACAAAGAAATTCTACAGAAAGAAGCAGCGGGAGGAAGAAGTACCAATTATGAGATAAAGAAATGAAAATGCCAGCAGGCAAAAAATGGTGCTTAAGTGAAGGCAGTTGCTCAATTTATTGTAGAGACATATCGATGGTGATACCGCCCATGAAGAGGCTGGTAGCTTATTTTATATCGTTTGAATTGCTCTCCATTTCCAGGCACTCAAAATGAAAATTCTGGTTATTTGTTTGTTTACTATTACTGAAGAATTATTTTTCACCGATAGAAAGCTACGCTTTACCGACTTTACTTTGCAACAAGCCTAAACAAACTTCCTCATCTTAATTGGGCGTCTTAAATTTGAATTATCAATTACAATAAAAAAAATTCTATGGAACAGAACGAAAAAGATTTTGAAAGAAGAATAAATCATTCGAGAGTTGGAGGAGGCGTATTTTTATTATTAGCTGGATTTTTATTGCTGGCCTATAAAATGGGAGCACCCATTCCTTCGTGGGTATTTACATGGCCTGTGCTTTTAATTGTTATCGGATTGTTTACGGGAATTAAAAGTCGCTTTCATAATCCCGGATCATTTATCCTGATTTTGATTGGGGGTGTTTTTTTGATAGATCAATCCGTACCGGGAATCGACTTGCATAATTTTATTGCCCCGATTATTTTGATAGGCCTCGGCTTTTTATTTATCATGAGGCCGCGCAGACAATCTTTTCGTTATTACAGAAAAATTCGTTGGGGAAGAACCCCTTTTGCAGGACCTGAGACCGAGTTTACGCCACAGAACACAGATAGGCTGGAAGGGAAAGAAGAATACCTGGATGTGCACGCCATATTAGGAGGTGTAAAAAAAAATGTACAATCAAAAAATTTCAAAGGCGGCGAAATAGTTTGCTTTATGGGCGGGGCCGAAATCAATTTAATGCAGGCAGATATACAACATCCTGTAACATTGGAAATAAATACTGTTTTCGGAGGAACTAAATTGATCATTCCGGGGAACTGGGAAGTACAAACAGAAATTTCAGCAGTATTTGGCGGTGTGGAGGATAAGCGTAATTTCCAAAATCAAAATCCTGATGATGGCAAAAAAATAATTCTCAAAGGTTCTTGCTTATTCGGCGGAATCGAAATCAATAATTATTGAAACAAAAAAAATCTCACACCCTTTAAAAAATAATTATATGAAATGGTATCTTGCAAAATTAGTTTTCAGAATTATTTGTGGTGAAGGAAATCATACGCCCCAGTTTGATGAGCAACTTCGACTTCTTTTTGCCGAGAATGAGATGCATGCTTTTCAGAAAGCGAGAATATTGGGCGATTCTGAAGAAGATAATTTTTTGAACAATGAACATAAGCCTGTACACTGGAAATTTGTTGATGTTTCAGAATTGCATCCACTAAACGAACTGATAGATGGTGCTGAAATTTATTCGCGTATCAATGAAGAAGACGATGCCGATGAATATACCAGGAACATTAACAGGCGTGCCAATTATCTCCATGAAAGGTGCCTGGAGAGTACATTTGAAACAACCTAAATTCATTTAACTTTTGAAGTCAATCTTATCTGATAAGCACTTACGGATTTTTTTTGCTGCATGGTGGCTACTCTGTATGGCGATTCAGTTTTATGTATTAAAACAATTAGGAATTGACGACAGGTACGCTTCCATCGATAGCCTGGTCAGCATTATACTGTTGGCCGGTGGAAGTTTTTTTATCAGTAACAATTTAAAATATTATCTGCCACGAAAAGAAAAATACTGGTATATAATTATCATTAGCATCACGGTTGGATTCTTCTGGTTTCTTCTTCAGCGGGGAGTATTATGGATGGTATTAAAAACCGGCGATCCGTATAATGAATTTATAAGTGACACCGCAACCATAAGATTCGGAGCAGGATTTCTGCTGCTCAGCACCATGAGCATGTTTAGCCTGATGTGGTATGGACAACAGGAATACACAGAAATGATAAACCGGAAAGCAGAAACAGAACAACTTTCAAAAGAAGCAGAACTGTTTAAACTACGAAGCCAGTTTCAACCTCATTTTTTATTCAACAGCCTAAATTCAATCAGTGCGCTGATTGGCTCAGATCCTGAAAAAGCCCGGCACATGATCTACCAGCTAAGCGATTTTTTGCGGGGAACACTCAAAAAAGATGAACATCAATGGATAGCGTTGGAGGAAGAAATACAGTACCTGCAATTGTATTTGGAAATTGAAAAAGTAAGATTCGGACACAGGCTGAAAACAGAAATCAATGTGCCGCAAGACGCATTGGCGCTACATTTGCCCGCTTTGATCTTACAACCTGTAGTAGAAAATGCTATAAAATATGGACTGTACGATACCACAGGAGAAGTGCTGATCAGGATTGAAGTTGAATCAAAACATGGCAATTTACATATTGAAGTGCGAAACCCCTTTGATCCCGAAACCACGCATCCTACCAAGGGAACGGGATTTGGTCTCCGGTCTATTCAAAGACGATTATTTTTGTTATTTGCAAGGAACGATCTTTTAAGAACTTCGATAGAAAGTAATCTCTATATTACAACCATAGTAGTTCCTCAGACCCTACAACCCCAACAGCAATTTGTAAATGAAACAGAAAGAAAATGAAATTAATTATTATAGACGATGAACCATTGGCGCGAAGTATCGTAAAAGAATACCTTCAATATTTTCCTGACCTCGAATTGGTAGCAGAATGTGATGATGGATTTGAAGGCATAAAAGCGATTCAGCAACATCAGCCCGACCTTATTTTTCTTGACATCCAAATGCCAAAGATCAATGGCTTTGAAATGCTTGAACTGATTGAAGATCCGCCTGCAGTTATCTTCACCACTGCATTTGACGAATACGCGATAAAAGCATTTGAGTTAAACGCGATAGATTATTTATTGAAGCCTTTCAGCAAGGACCGTTTTGAAAAAGCCATTCAAAAATTCCAATCACAACAAAATAATTCTTTCATCAAAAAGATAGTAGAAACCGCCGCGGAATCTCCGGCACAGCAAAACCGGGTGGTAGTAAAAGATGGAAGCAAAATCAAAATAATCCCTGTGCATCACATTCATTTTTTGGAAGCCGCGGATGATTATGTAAAGATCATCAGCAATGATGGTTCATTTTTGAAAAAACGAACCATGGCATTTTTCGAAAAATCGCTGGAAGCCTTCCAGTTTGTGAGAGTTCATCGTTCTTATATTGTGAACTCGCAGCTCATCACGCGCATTGATGCGTATGAAAAAGACAGTCATCTTTTATTGCTTACTACCGGCGAAAAGATTCCGGTCAGTAAAACCGGGTATGCGAAACTGAAAGAAGTGTTGGGAATATAAATTTCTTCCACAATAAAAATCTAAGGAATTTGTTGATTTACTATGAAAAAGACCTCCGTTTTTGCGAGGTCTTTTTTGAAAAGAAGAAATGTTATCTTATGGTTTCAGAATAAATTTCGCATTGATGTTTGAAGAAACTTCTATTTTTTCAAAATCAATATTTGGCAATTCCTGGTCAGCAACGCCTCTTGCTTCGTATAAATTAATCTTTGCTTCTCTTGCCAATGACCGTATCGGATAAACTTCATTATCAGAAATATAAATAGCAGGCCCGATTGGCTGTTTTAAAGGTTTTGTCAAAGCAATCGCTCTCGCCTTCGCGTTTTCAATGGCTTTGGTACGCATTAAATTTTTTATTCCTTCCACGTCAGAATAATCAACATGATCAATCGAAGTGTTTGAAATACCTAAGTCTTCAAGCTTGATAAAAACTTTGGTAGCGGTCACCGCGTCTTTCACTTCCAGCATGTATTCTTTCGATTTCATGATGTCTTTGCTCTTTAGAAAATAAGTTTTAAAATTGCTGGAGAGATCGCTGGTGGTAAGGTTTTTTTCCACATCAATCCCCATTGATTTTAATGCATCGAACATTTTTCTTTCCAGTTCTTCAACAGAAGTTTTGTTCTTTGTGTCCTTTTCTGAAATATTAATTTTGATATAAATTTCATTAGGCGTTACCATGGTGTCAGCACTCCCGGCCACTTCAATATATGGCTGATCAATAAAGGATTTCATTTGGGCATTTCCTGCAAAAACCAGGGAAATTAAAAGAACGGTCAGTTTAATTTTTTTCATACACTTTTTTTTAAAACTTATTAATTTGATTTTAATCATTACTAAGACGCATGATTGCTGAAAATTCAGTTAAGGATCTGTTATTAAAAAAAGATTGTAATTTCTTGGCCCGCCTGTTCGGTAGGCAGGTTTACTAAAGGCGAAGCACGGTCAGGTACGAACGATATTTACATTAAAAACTTTTTCGAAATTTCTTCTTACTTTTTCCTTTGTCTCTTCAAAATCCACTTTATAGCCTAATTCCTTTTCAATAGAAGCAACTTGTTTGTTGACAATGCCACATGGAATGATGTTGTTGAAATAGCTCAGATCCGTATTTACATTCAAGGCAAAGCCATGCATCGTAATCCATCGGCTGCATCGTATTCCCATTGCGCAAATCTTTCTTTCCTTGCCCAAAATTCCGGGTTCAATCCAAACGCCCGTTTCTCCTTTGCTTCTTTCTCCTTTTATTCCATATTCGGCTATTGTCAGAATAATCACCTCTTCGAGGCTACGCATGTACTTCCCGATATCAGTAAAAAATTTTTCAAGATCCAAAATAGGATAGCCAACGATCTGTTGCAAACCATGAAAAGTAATATCGCCACCACGATTGGTTCTGAAAAATTCAATTTCATTTTCTTCCATTTCATTTTCACTCATCAACACATTTTCAAGGTGACCGCTTTTCCCTAAAGTATAAACCGGCGGATGTTCACAAAAAAGAAGATAATTCGTAGTTGATTGTTGAATGTTTAAAGTTGAAAATTGTTGATTGCTGATTGTTGCCTGCTGATTGCTTATTGCTTTTCGCGCTTCTGATTTTATTTCCAGGTTTTTTTTTACCAATTCTTCCTGGTAATCCCACGCTTCCTTATAATGTTTAATTCCGAGGTCTTCAAAAATGACTTGCTGTTTTTCCAATACAAAGATTTTAATTTGCAAAGATAAGGTGAATGGAGAATGCTCAATGCTCAATGGTGAATGGCGAATTATTAATTTTTGATGAATGATAAATTATGGATGATTTAAATAAAAGTATTGGTGATTTTTCTTTAGAAAATGATGGCAACGAGGAAGAGGAACTGGAAGAACTTTTTGAACGTGAGACAATTGTTTGTGCTAAAGGTCAGGAGCCGCTACGAATTGATAAATTTTTGATGGGTAGGATTGAAGGTGCCACACGAAATAAAATTCAGCAGGCTATTGAAGCAGAAAGAGTGCTATTGAATGATCATCCTGTTAAATCAAATTATAAAGTCAGGCCGCTGGATAAAATTATAATTTACCAGGATTATTCACCCGGCACCAATGAAATTGTCCCTGAAGATATTCCTTTTAAAATTGTGTATGAAGATGAAGAGGTGATGGTTATTAATAAAGATCCGGGGATGGTGGTTCATCCGGGAAGCGGTAATCCTGGCGGCACTTTAGTGAATGCTGTTGCTTTTTATTTAAAAAAACAAAATCCGGAAATTGATGAAAGTGAGCTATCAAGATTTGGATTGGTTCATCGGATTGATAAAAATACCTCGGGTCTTTTGGTGATGGCAAAAACTCCGAAAGCAATGACTTTTCTGGCCAAACAATTTTTTGATCATACGGTTCACAGAAGATATGTAGCGCTGGTTTGGGGCGATTTTGAAGAAGAGGAAGGAACAATAGTGGCTCATGTAGGCCGGCATCAAAGATTCAGGAAGTTATTCACTGCCTATCCGGAAGGCGAGCATGGAAAAGAAGCCATCACCCATTATAGAGTATTGGAAAGATTTAATTACGTGACGCTGGTGGAATGCCGTTTGGAAACCGGTCGCACGCACCAGATACGTGTCCACATGCAATACATCGGCCATCCGCTTTTTAATGATGATACGTATGGAGGAGATAAAATTGTAAAAGGAACTGTTTTTACAAAATACAAACAGTTTGTAGAAAATTGTTTTGCACTTTGTCCCCGTCATGCATTGCACGCGCAACAATTAGGATTTATTCACCCTGCTACAAAACAAGAAATGAAATTTGAAAGTGAATTGCCGGAGGATATGAAAGCAGTGATTGAAAAATGGAGTAAGTATAGCGCTTCGAGGAATTAAAATCAAATCCTTAATTCACAAAATCAGAAAGTGTCGCTGTAAAAACTCCTCGTTCTCTTTTATTAAAAATTACTTTCCAGTTACCGTTATAAGTTAACATCGAAGGAACTAAAAGATTTCCAATTTTCGTCATTTGCACTTTCATTTTCACATCAAAATCATAAACGCCTGCATCATAATGCAATGAGTAATTTCTTGCTACAATATCAAAAGTCTTAGCATCGAACCAGGTTATCATTTTATCAATTACCACATTATTCTTCATGCCTTTTTTCACATTAATAGAAAAAACATAACAGGGAGTTTCATTAAATTCTTTGTAATCAATATTCATATTATAATTATCAGCCATTTCGGGATCAAAGATGGCTGTTTTATTACTGATGAAAGGAAGTCCCTTTATTTTTTTACCGGGGTTGAAAAATAACATTTTTAATTGCTCTTTATGTTTTTCAATCCCCGTTAAACCGCTGGAAGAAAACTCGTGCCCTTTCACAATATTATTTTCACCACAAACTGATTTTTTGGTAAAAAATAACCCAGCGTACATCTGCGCTGTGTAATAATTAAAATTACCACTCTTGTCAAAAAAATCTCCTGTCGCCCGTTGATTCAAAACCTTCATGGTTCGGCAGTTGTCTTTCCTGATCTGTTGGGTGGTACTATGCAAAGAAGACTCTGTTTTCCCTTCTTTGTCAAACATACTTATATCGTTGATTGCAGTATAACCAACTATCCTAAGATTACGGAAAGCTTTGTAGAAAGTAGTATCCGTCTTTACTCTCTGAATAAATGAGGCAATATCAAGATTTTTGTTAACTACAATCTCAGATAGCGTTATATAGTTTTCATCCACTTTTACAGTGCTGTCATTTTCATTTTGAGCAAAAAGAAAATGTGAAGCCAATAACACAACCGAAAGCAAAAAAAACTTTTGAATCATGCGTAAAACTAATTCTTAAAATGAAGCGCGAAATGTAAATAAATTATAAAACAGCCAATGGCTATTTGTTAAAAGCCATCTTGTAATCGACGGAAATTTTTCCTTTGGAAATGTCGCTGAGCTTACGTTTGAGCAGGTTTTTTTTCAGAGGTTTTAGATAATCAATAAAAAGTTTGCCTTCTATGTGGTCATACTCATGCAAAATAACGCGGGCAGTAACGCCGATAAATGTTTTGGTGTGTTCCTCAAAATTTTCATCCAAAAAATGAATCCTCACACTTTCCCTGCGAAATATATCTTCTCTTATTTTCGGAATGCTTAAGCAGCCTTCGTTATATGGCCATTCTTCTCCATCGGTTTCAGCAATGTGAGCATTAATAAAAACTCCTTTGTAACCTTCATCCCCGGGATACAGGTCTTTTTCATCCACATCAAGGTTTTCAATTATCTGGACACTATCCACTACAAACAAACGGATATCCTTGTTAACCTGGGGCGCTGCTAATCCTACGCCCTTGCTATTGTACAAGGTTTCCCACATATCTTCTATCAACTTTTGAAGGCCCGGATATTCAGGAGTGATATCTGCACCAACTTTCCTCAGAACCGGATTACCATAAGCGACTATCGGAAGAACCATAAATCAGGATTGTTATTTTAATAAAATTGAACTGCAAATTTACAGGATTTTGGCTATTTTAGTAAACTACATATTGACTGAACATAGCTATCACGCTGCAAAAAAGAACTAAATTTGTAAAAAAAAATTATGACAACTACCGCCATCCAGGAAGAAATGTTGCAATATTTTGGGGAATTAAACCTTAAAGAGCAGCAAAGTATATCGCGATTAATAAAAACTTTTGTAAATAGATCCCAACGCCAAACATTAGAAGAATATAATGATGAATTAGAAGAAGGTAATGCGGAAATTGAAGCAGGAAATTACATCACACATGAAGAAGTAATGAAAAGGGTCTCAAAATAAATATAGAACTGATTTTAGTTTGCAATAAAGAAGCTTATTGTCCATTTGAAAAAACTTTTGCGTATAAGGCACACTAAAATGAATCCATTAAAACATTCTATTTATTTTAAAAAGAATTCCCTCCCATATATTCCTGCAACATAATAGTGGCCGCTATTTCATCCACGTTCCTTTTATTTCTCCTGTCCTTTTTTTTCATCCCCATATCCAGCATTGCCTGCCTCGCCATTTTTGAGGTGAATCTTTCATCCACTTTTTTAATAGGAATTTTGGGAAATTCTTTTTCCAATCTTTTTATGATTTGTTTCACAAGTGGAGTGGCATGCGTATCGGAATCATCGAGATTTTTCGGGTCGCCAATTACTATTAATTCCACCACTTCCTGCAAAAAATATTTTTTAAGAAAAGAAATCAACTCAGGAGAATCCACCGTAGTAAGCCCGGTGGCAATAATTTGCAACGGATCTGTGACGGCTATGCCTGTACGCTTTTTACCATAATCAATGCAGAGAATACGCGCCATGGGGTTTGAGATTAGTTTAGTTTGGAATTGTTTAGAATAATTTAGGAATAATATGGAAAAATTAAAATAAAAATCTCTCTTATTTATTAATTTACTGCTTTACAAATGGGTAAAAATATCAAGTAGCACAAAAACGCTGAAAATAACTGAGGCAATCCCGTTAGAGCTGAAAAAAGCTTTGTTAACCTTTGAAAGATCCTGTGGCTTTACCAAAGTGTGCTGGTAGAAAAGAAAAAATGCGAAAACCAATACGCCCCCCCAATACAACCATGAAAAATAGCCGATCATTCCTGCAGCGAATATTGCTATCGCCGAAAATAAATGCAAAACTTCACTTGCACGCAATGCGTTAGTGGCGCCCAACCAAGAAGGAATGGAATACAAATTATTTTCTTTGTCGAATTCCTCATCCTGCAAGGCATAAATAATATCAAAGCCACTTACCCAAAACAAAACAGAAAATGAAAACAACACAGGCACTAAAGCAAAGTGGCCAGTAACGGCTATGTACGCGCCTATAGGAGCAAGACTTAATCCAAGACCCAATACTAAGTGACAAAGCGGAGTAAATCTTTTTGTATAGCTGTAAAAAAGAATAACGAATAAGGCCACAGGAGCCAAAACAAAGCACATCGGATTAATAAAATAAGTGGTAATAACAAACGCTGCACAATTAAAAACTACAAAGATCATCGCATTTCTTTTAGAAATGATGCCACCGGGAATTTCCCGAATCATCGTCCGGGGATTTTTTGCATCGTGGTCTGCATCCAGCCAGCGATTAAAAGCCATTGCGGCACTACGCGCAAATACCATACACAAAATAACAAGCACGAAAAGCAGCAGCCATGGCCGTTTTAAGTCATAATTAATCATTTTTAATCCATAAAAAAAACCAATCAAAGCAAACGGCATCGCAAAAATCGTGTGCGCAAATTTTACAAGAGAAAAATAATTTTTAATTCCGTTTAAAGAAGATTTCAACTCCAAATATTTTATATTGCTTTCCATTTTTAAAAAATATTTTTATCTGCAAGCTGAAGATTTTTAACCGCTTCCCACAAAACAATTCCTGCTGCTACGGAAATATTTAAAGAATGCTTCATGCCAAATTGAGGAATTTCAACGCAGCCGTCACACAAAGAAATAGTTTCCTCCTCTACACCTTTCACCTCGTTTCCAAAAATAAAAGCCATTTTTTCCACGGAGAAGTCATTAATATGCTGAAGCAAAATACTATCTGAAACCTGCTCCACGGCAAATATTTTATAGCCTTCCTTTTTTAATTGATCAATGGCTTCACCAGTTGTTTTGAAATATTTCCAATCAACGGAATCCTGTGCTCCAAGAGCTGTCTTCGTAATTTCTTTGTGCGGAGGCGTGGCCGTGTACCCCGTAATAATTATCGAATCTATTAAAAAAGCATCTGCAGTTCTGAAAACACTTCCCACATTGTAAGCGCTTCTCACATTTTCCAAAACCGCAACCACAGGATTCTTGTCAGATTCTTTAACTTCGTCCACCGATTTCCGGTGCAATTCTTCCATACTTAGTTTTCTCATCAAAAGAATATTAATTTGCAAAAATAATTTAATTAGCCAATTTGCTGGTTAGCCAATGTGCTGATTGGTATAATGCAGAATAGATTTATTATTTAGCAGCTTAGAGTTTATCAGCTAATTAGCATATTATCACATTAGTAAATTAAGAATATGGCTTCTCCAGATACTCCATTAATGAAACAGCACAATGCGATCAAGGCCAAATACCCTGATGCGATATTGCTTTTTCGCGTGGGAGATTTTTATGAAACTTTTGGACAGGACGCTATTACCACCTCAAGAATTTTAGGAATCACACTTACTAAAAGGAACAGCGCTTCAGCAACGGCCCTGGAACTGGCAGGCTTTCCTCATCATGCGTTGGACACTTATCTTCATAAACTGGTGAAAGCCGGTTATCGCGTAGCCATTTGCGATCAGCTTGAAGATCCCAAACAAGCGAAAGGAATTGTAAAACGAGGCGTGACAGAATTAATTACACCGGGAGTAGCTACCAATGATAAATTGCTGGAGCATAATGAAAATAATTTTTTATGTGGAATTCATTTTGTTGAAGACAAAGCGGGAATTTCTTTTTTGGATATTTCAACGGGTGAGTTTTTTATTGCAGAAGGCGACAAAGAATATGCGGATAAATTATTACAAAGTCTCAACCCCGCAGAAATTATTTTTCAGCGCAACCAGCAAAAAAGCTTTAAGAATTATTTCGGCAATCAATTTTATACCTACACACTTGACGAATGGATATTTACTGAGCAATACGCCAAAGACACTTTATTAAAACATTTCGGAACCCAGAGCCTGAAAGGCTTTGGCGTTGAGGATATGAAAACGGGAATCATTGCAGCAGGTGCCATTCTTCATTATTTGAAAGACACTGAACATCCTAACCTGCAACACATTACTTCATTACAAAGAATTGACAAAGGAGATTATCTGTGGATGGACCGCTTCACAATTCGCAATCTTGAATTGTTAGGCAATAACGACAATACAAATTCTTTATTAAAAGTGTTGGACAATACGGTTTCTCCAATGGGAGCAAGACTATTGAAACGCTGGATGTTGCTGCCACTTACCGAAATTCCCAAAATCCAGGAAAGACAAAATCTGGTAGAATATTTTATTAAAAGCCCGGAAGAAAAAACTAAGATAACACAGAACATAAAACAAGCGGGCGACATAGAAAGGCTGGTCAGCAAAATACCCTTAAAGAAAATTAATCCGCGCGAGGTTTTACAAATTGGCAAAGGATTAAAATTGGCGACTCAAATAAAAACCGATTGTGAGAAATCCGATAATGAATATTTAGAAAGGTTGGGCGATTCTTTAAATCCGTGCAAATACATAGCTGACAAGATTTTCAAAGAGATCATTGACAATCCCCCGGTATCGGCAACTAAAGGAAATATTATCGCCCCCGGTGTAAATACGGATTTGGATGAATTAAAAAATATTGTTACTAACGGTAAGGCACACCTGCTAAATCTCCAGCAAAAGGAAATTGAAAATACAGGGATTTCTTCTTTAAAGATCGGGTTCAACAATGTGTTTGGATATTATCTCGAAGTGACCAATACCCACAAAGACAAAGTTCCGGAGAACTGGATACGCAAGCAAACACTTACCAACGCCGAAAGATATATAACACCAGAATTAAAAGAGTATGAAGAAAAGATAACCGGGGCAGAAGATAAAATTTTGCAATTCGAACAAAATATTTTTGAGCAACTGCTGAATGAATTACAGGATTACATTGCTCCCATGCAGATGAACGGTCATGTTTTCGCTATATTGGATTGCATCATTTGCTTTGCAAATAACGCTTTGCATTTCAAATATAAAAAGCCTGTAATTCATTCAGGTCTTGAATTAGAGCTTAAAGCCAGCAGGCATCCTGTAATAGAAAGAAATTTGCCACAAGGAGAAAGTTATATTGAAAATGATATTTTCTTAGACCCGCAATCACAGCAAATCATTATTCTTACGGGTCCGAATATGAGTGGCAAAAGTGCCATTCTTCGCCAGACGGCTCTTATCACTTTGATGGCGCACATGGGAAGTTTTGTTCCCGCAGAAGAAGCCAGGATTCCCCAAACTGATAAGATTTTTACAAGAGTTGGAGCAAATGATAATTTAAGCAGCGGAGAAAGCACGTTCATGGTAGAGATGAATGAGACAGCAAGCATCATCAATAACATCAGCCCGAGAAGCTTAATATTATTGGATGAAATTGGCCGCGGAACTTCCACCTACGACGGCATTTCGATCGCATGGAGCATTGTTGAATACCTCCACCAGTCACCCCATTCTCCCAAAACTTTATTTGCTACGCATTACCATGAATTAAATGAATTAGAAAATAAGCTGGAAAGGGTTAAAAACTTTCATATCACTAATAAAGAAGCGGGTAATAAAATCATTTTTTTAAGAAAATTAGCTGAAGGAGGAAGTGTTCACAGTTTTGGAATTCATGTGGCAAAAATGGCTGGCATGCCTCCTTCCCTGATTGAAAGAGCCAATGGAATTTTGAAACAAATGGAAGCAAAACATGTGGAGGCTTCCGAAGAAAATAC
>JBDTKU010000004.1:0-3798 GCA_039935135.1 Ginsengibacter sp.
AATGCAGGAAAGGAAGTAAGTAGCGTTCACCAGGATTTATTGGGAGAAACTGATTTGATTTTTTCACATGAGATTGGACATAATATTGATGTGCTATTTCTTTGTGTGGGTCATGGAGACTCTCTTAAATTTTTGCTGGAAAACGATATTCCAAAAAATATAAAAATCATTTCTCTTTCACAGGATTTCAGGTTGAAAAAAAATTCTGTTATTAAAGGACGGGAATTTATTTATGGCCTTCCTGAAATTAACAGGGAAGTAATCAGGACGTGGAATAATATTTCTAACCCCGGTTGTTTCGCTTCGAGTATTGAGTTTGGGCTGTTGCCTTTAGCGAAAAATAAATTATTGGGGGACGTTTACAGTACAGGCATCACAGGCTCTACCGGTGCGGGACAATCGAAAAGTGAAACGACTCATTTTTCATGGCGCGAAAACAATGTGCAGGCATACAAGTCTTTACAACATCAGCATATCAATGAAATCAATGAGACTTTAACCACGGTGTCTGGCGAGGCTACGGTGCCGTCAATTAATTTTGTTCCCTGGCGAGGAGATTTTACGAGAGGTATTTTTATTACCTCTCAATTAAAATGTTCAGAAACTCTTTCTGAATTATATAAAATGTATGAGGAATTTTATGAAGGGCATCCATTCATAAAAGTGAGCCACGAGCCTATTTTTTTAAAGCAGGTAGTTAATACTAATAATTGCTTTATCAACCTGGAGCAGGTGGGTGATATTGTAGTAATTCATTCAGCAATTGACAATTTATTAAAAGGAGCCAGCGGGCAAGCGGTACAAAATATGAATTTGATGTTTGGGTTAGAAGAAACAGGAGGCTTAAAATTGAAAGCGAATTACTTTTAAAGGCTGAAGGCTGAAGGCTGAAAGCCAAAAGCAGAAAGCAAAATACAACCTTCAGCATTGAGCATACAAAATGAGAGACTATAAAAAATATGATGTTTGGATTAAAGGGCATGAATTCACATTATTTGTTTATAAAAATGTGATTCCACAAATGCCAAAATCGGAGCAATATGAATTATGTAGCCAAATTAAACGCGCTTCTTATTCTATTCCTCTGAGTATTGTAGAAGGCTGTGGGAGAAATACTGAAAAAGATTTTGCCCATTTTTTAGACATTGCGTTAGGTTCTGCACAGGAAGTAGAGTATTGCCTTATTTTACTAAACGATTTATCATATATTTCTCAACCATTGTTTGAAGACGGGTTTAAAAAAATAAATGAAATAAAAGCGAAACTTATAAATTTAATAAAATCAATTAGAGGCTGAATGCAGAAAGCCTAAGCTGAAAGCTAAAGTCTAAATTGGCTTTTGCCTTCTTGCCTTAGGCTTTAGGCATTAAGCCTTAAGCGGTTTTAAAAATAAAGACATGAAACTATTCAACGTTTATCCAATCAATGATATCAACATTGTAAAAGCAAGTGGCTCCTGTGTTTGGGACGATAGGGGTACAGAATACCTCGATATGTATGGCGGCCATGCAGTAATCAGTATTGGTCACACTCATCCTCATTGGGTAAAAAGAATTGAAGAGCAATTGGAAAAGATTGCCTTCTATTCCAACTCAATTAAAATTCCCTTGCAGCAGGAACTGGCAGATTTACTGGGCAGAGTTTCGGGGAAAAATAATTACCAGTTATTTCTTTGTAATTCCGGTGCAGAGGCCAATGAAAATGCTTTGAAGTTAGCTTCATTTCACAACGGAAGAAAAAAAATAATTGCTTTTACAAAAGCCTTTCACGGACGTACTTCTTTGGCAGTTGCGGCTACTGATAATCCATCAATTGTTGCTCCCGTTAACGAAACCGATAATGTGACTTTTCTTCCGTTTAATGATGAAGAGGCATTAAAAAAATATTTTGAAAGACATGGTAAAGAAGTTTGTGCTGTAATTGTTGAGGGAATCCAGGGCGTAGGAGGGATAAGAGTTGCCTCGAAATCTTTTTTACAACTAATCCGGAATTTATGTACTGTGAACGGCGCTGTTTTTATTGCAGATTCAGTACAATGTGGTTATGGAAGAACCGGTAAATTTTATTCCCATGATTTTGCCGGTGTAGAAGCTGATATTTATTCAATGGCCAAAGGAATGGGAAATGGTTTCCCGATTGGGGCGATTTCTATATCTCCTGAAATAGCGCCAAAATATTTTATGCTGGGAACTACCTTTGGTGGCAATCACCTCGCGTGTGCCGCTGCCATAGCGGTTCTGGAAGTAATCGAAAAAGAGAACCTAATGAAGAATGCAGAAGAGGTTGGAAATTATTTGATGGAACAAATTGAAAAAATTCCTTCCCTGCAAAATTTACGCGGTAAGGGATTGATGATTGGTTTTGATGTCCCTGACAATTTGAAAGATTTAAGAAGCAATCTTTTAAACAAACATAAAATTTTTACGGGGACGGCTAAACCAAATGTTATAAGATTGTTACCTTCACTTGCTTTGACTAAAAAAGATGCGGATAAATTTTTAAGGGCGTTGAAAGAAGAAGTTAGCTTTCTTATCTCGCAAAACGAAAATGTTTCGGCTTCAGTTAGTGCTTAATTAAACATTCATTAAAATCAATTTTACAAATATTGAAAAATTTTCTTTCTGTTCATGATGCAGGAAATATTGATAGCCTGGTAAAAGCAGCATTAGATTTTAAAAAAGATCCTTTAGCAAAGTCATCTTTGGGAAAAGGGAAACGTATTGGCCTGTTATTTCTGAATCCCAGTATGCGAACCCGTTTGAGCACTCAAATTGCGGCTCAAAATCTTGGAATGGAATCCATTGTTTTTAATGCATCACAGGAAGGATGGTCGTTTGAGTTTGAAGAAGGAGCGATTATGAATGGCACCACTGCCGAGCATGTAAAAGATGCAGCTCCCATTCTTGGAAAATATTTTGATATTTTAGGAATAAGAACTTTTCCTACTTTAAAAAACCGCGAAGCAGATTATGCAGAAAAAATTTTGCAGCAGTTTGTAAAATATTGCGGCATTCCTGTTATCAGCCTCGAAAGCGCCACGCTCCATCCATTGCAAAGCCTCACAGATATCATCACTATTTCAGAATTGCTTCCAATTAAAAATAAAACAAAACTAAAAGTAGTATTAACATGGGCGCCTCATGTAAAACCTTTGCCACAGTGTGTTGCCAATAGCTTTTCAGAATGGGTGAATGCCTGGGGACATGCGAACTTTGTTATTGCTAATCCGCGGGGTTATAATTTGGATACCCGCTTTACTGCTGGAGCAGAGCTTGCTAACGACCAGGCGTATGCGCTGAAAGATGCGGACGTTGTTTATGTAAAAAACTGGAGTAGTTACCAGGATTACGGGAAGATTATTCCTGTTGAAAATGATTGGTTGCTGAATAATAAAAAACTGGAAATTACTAACAATTCGAAAGTGATGCATTGCCTCCCGGTTCGCCGGAATGTGGAACTAAGTGATGAAGTTTTAGACAGTCCCAATAGCATCATCACTGAAGAAGCGGGCAATCGTGTATGGGCCGCGCAGGCAGTAATATCGGCACTCTTAAATAGAGTATCATGAACGGTTTTGCCAACGATAAAGAAAAGATTTTCGTCATCAAAGTCGGGGGCAATGTGATTGACGATGCTGATAAATTACACTCCTTTCTGGAAGATTTTTCTAAGATTCCACAAAAAAAGATTTTAATTCATGGTGGAGGAAAAGTCGCAACTTCCATTGGAAACCAATTAGGCATTGCATCAAAATATATTGATGGCAGAAGAATTACTGATGATGAAACGATTGATTTG
>JBDTKU010000005.1:0-34571 GCA_039935135.1 Ginsengibacter sp.
CATAGCTTTAATCCATCTATTCAAATTAAAAGAATAAATATGAAATCACTTTTTATCGCAATATTTCTTTTGTCTTTTTTAAGTTTGAAAGCGCAGCAGAAAACGGATGGTGATAATGATATAAAGGCCGAAAAAACCGATTCAATATTTTCGGGAAAGATTATAATTGATAAAACAAAGCGAACAAAATTATATTTAACCACCTTTCAGCAAACGTTGGATTCTACTGGTGTTTACACTACTACTTATACTTTTGGAGCAAAGACTTCCAGGCCATCTTTTGACGTAAATATCAGGATGAAATTTGATGGCTCAATAATTCCTAATGGGCCTATTGGTTTTTTATATAGCCCTGTTGGTGTGGGAAGATATTCGGGCTCAGGAGCGCTTCAAAATAATAATTCATATTTATACCTTCAGGGCCAGATGACTTCTGCTACTCACCATTTTTATATAAAAATAAAAAGCAATGAAAAAGTACAGGCAGCTATAGCAGGCCTCGATGGCCAGGCGATTTTTTAATGAAAAATAGATTGGTTTGTGAATCCATTATTTATGACTTTGTATAAGATGATCAGGATTTGGAATGAATTTTAGAAATGCGTGAAAGTTAATTGCATAATTCTTTTTGTTAAGTTTATAGTAGAACGCTCCCTTTTTAGAGGCGGATTTATCTTTCTCTTTTTGTTTAATTAGAAGATCTGTTGAAAGAATTTTTCGACTAAAGTTCCTTTTGTCGAATGAGGTAGCATACACATCTTCGTATAGCACATGCAACTGGGGCATAGTAAATTTTTCAGGTAATAATTCAAAAAGAATAGGATGAAGCGAAGCTTTATAACGAAGGCTCTTTCGCGCAAGTTTTACCATTTCCGGGTGATCGAAAATAAGGTCGGGCGACTTATTTAAGGAGAACCAACCAGCATTGAATTCAGTGCTGATCTGCTTTTCATATTTATGAATATCAATAAGGGCGAAATAGGTTACACTGATAGTTCTTTCTATTGGATCGCGGTCCGGATGACCGAACGTTTGTAATTGCTCAAGATACACACCATATAAACCGGTCAATTGGTGAAGGATTCGTTGGGCGGCTTCATCAATGCTTTCTGTTGGTTGTACGAATCCTCCCATGAGACTCCATTCTCCTTTCTTTGGCTTAAAGCCTCTTTTTATCAGGAGAATTTTGAGATGCTCTCCATCGAAACCGAATATAATACAATCAACAGCTACGAGGTAATGCTTTTGTCCGGGATATTGGTTCATAGTTTAATTTAATAATTGCCAGAAGATAATTTTTCAATTTTATAAAATCATTAAATCTGTTATTTTGAATTGGGAAATTTAGTGATATTTTTTTTCTTCTTAAGGATGGACTTCTAGGTTTTGAGAAATTCATGTAGAAATTGAAATTATAATTTGTTCAACATTTTTAATAATCAAAATTTTGGCAGAAAAAGTTTACAATAAAATCAACAGTTTAGTTTCGTGTAGCCTTTACCGTTGCAAAATATAATTTCATCTTATTCCTTAGTTTACTGAATCAGCGGAACCGATCTTCTTTTTTCAGAATGCGAATAAGACTGGAATCACTTGTTGATAAGGGTAAAATCCGGTTATCGCCACATCCGTTAAATTTTATCACCTTTGGTTTGCTTTAAAAACCCGTATAAAATTTCCGCCCATAATTTTATAAATATCTTTTTTTGAATAGCCGCGCTTCACCAGTTCTTTAGTGATAAGCGGATATTTGCTTACGTCGGTTAATACCTGTGGCGTATATGAAATGCCGTCAAAATCGCCTCCAAGGCCAACATGATCAATGCCGGCGAGCTTTACAATATAAGCAAGATGATCAAACAATAAATGAAATGGTGATTGTAATTCCTTAAATTCTTCCGGATATTTTTTTGCGATGATATCATCAGCTTCAAAATCCTTTTTACCCGATGCAATAAGTGCTTTTTTTTCTGCCCTATGGTTTCTAAAATAAGCCGCTTCTTTTGGGCCAACTGTGCTATCAAGAAATGCGGGATAAAAATTTAAATCGATAACGCCGCCATTTTTTGCGACCGCTTTTATCTGGTCGTCTTTTAAATTACGGAATACAGGACAAAGCGCATAAGCATCGCTGTGAGATACTAAAACCGGTTTGGTAGAAATTCGGATTGCATCCCAAAAGGTTTGTTCGCCTGTGTGGCTCAAATCAATCATCATTCCTAATTCATTCATTCGCTTTACCACTTCTTTTCCAAAATCATTTAATCCTTTTTTTTGTGAAATGGTATCTACTTTACCTTCTTTTTTCTGATGCCCGGATTCATATTCCGCACTCGTGGCCCATGAAGTATTATTGTTCCAAGTGAGGGTCATGTAGCGGGCGCCACGATGATACAAACTGTCTAATTTATTAAGATCATCTTCAATCATGTGACCGCCTTCTACGCCAATCATGGAAGCAAGCTTGTGGGTTTTTATTGCTCTTCGCAATTCAACTGGATTTTTTACCAGCATCATTTTGGAAGGAATTCTTTTTACCCACGCATCCAACGTATCAATTTCTCTGTTAGCAAACTGAAATGGATTTTCTTGTTCACCTCCACACCAGATAGAAAAAACCTGTACGTCCAAACCTCCTTGCAGCATGCGGTTCAAATCGCTTTGTGTTTTGCCGGATAGGTCATCATCTAATTTATAGCCTCTTTCAATGCAGGTGCTGATGATGTCGTTATGCGAATCTGAAACGATTGCTTTTTTATGAATTCTTTTATAATTCTGAGCCTGGATGGAAAAAGTAAAAATGGAAAGAAAGATTAGGCTGAAAAATTTCATTGTTCAATTTTTAATAGCCGGATAAATTTAATTTAATTTCGATTTAATCCGAGTAAAAAGGAATGGCGAAGATTTTATTTTCAATCCTCGCCATTAATTTATTTTTTAAATTAAAATCTCTCTTATTTGTCTGTTTACTGCAAGAAAACCTCTCAAAAAAAACCTTATTCCTTCACAAACTTAATAACCGGCGTTTTGCAACCGTTGTTACAATTCGCTTTTATGAAATAGGTTCCGGCAGATAAGGCAGACACGTTAATATCAAAATTATTACCACCACTCACAACAGTGGTTGCCTGCCTGCGAACGACTTTGCCTGCAAGATCGGTAATGCTAATATTAAGATTATTATTAGAGGGTGATGAGATAACCAACGTTATTTTGTCTTTTGCCGGATTAGGATAAACAGCATTTATTGACAAGACATTAATCTTTTCGCCTTTTACTAAAATAACTTTGGAAGAAGTGGACTTTCCATCCTTGTCGATTTGAATCAGCCGGTAATAGACATTGCCATCAATATTCCTTATATCTGTAAATTGATAATTTAATACCGAAGTGCTGTTTCCGCTATTGTGCTTTGAATTTACAAAGCCCAGGTTTCTAAAATCTTTTCCATTAAAGGAATATTCCACCTGGAATCCTTCATTGTTTATTTCTGTAGCAGTGGACCAGGAAAGAACATTATAGCTATTTACATGTTCTCCTTTAAAATCAATTAGAGAAATTGGTAAAGGTGATCCGGTGGCTGAAATGGTAAAATCACCTCTGTTACTTAAGTTAGCTCCAAAACTGTACAAGCGTACTTTATAATTTGTGCCCTTTAAAGCATTTACCGTGATAGTTTCATTTCCTCCATTCTGAGTTTCATCGATACAGGCCACATAAGTTAACGAGCCGCAGTTTCCTTTAAAGACTTCAAGCACGCCATCAAAGCCATCGCTTCCATCCATTTTAATAGTAACCACTCCGGTAGAAAGTGCGGTAAACTGGTACCATATATCATCATCTGCCGTACCGGTATAACCACCGCAAGCGTCAGCAGGTTGGCTTTGGGTGGCACCTAATGTGGTTCCGGCTATAGAAGTGGAAAGGTCTGTTGCTCCCTCACAATCATCATTAAAAGGAGCGGGAGGCGGAGGGCTGGTGATAAAATTGGTAGTATTAGCTGCACATCCGATAGCTGCACCGTTTGCGTTTACGGGAACTACATACCAATAATAAATGGTGCTGTAATCTGCATTATAAAGGTCAAAAGAGTTGGAAATCACCGTTCCAACTAAATTAGTCGGAGGAATCTTTGCACTTAAATAAACATTATAATATATGGCTCCGGGTACAGTGTTCCATTTTAAGGTGATGTAAGGGACCGGGTTGACATTTGTGCTGGTATTGGCCGGAGAAACATTAGTAGCACAATCGGGGACCTGGGCTTTTAGGGTGGTAAAACAAAAGTATAAGATTAGTAAGGTAAATATTTTTTTCATGAAGCGTAATTTTGACTAAAGTTATTTAATTCCACTAAAATCCAAATTATTTCTTGAAGTATGAGTGATGGGCTTTTTATGGAATCAAATACAGAACCCAAGATAATCAATTTGAAAGGTATTGTTTGTTGCCTCCGTCTTTTCTTCTGAAGGCATAAGAGGTTTGTAGAATGTATTCATAAAATTGAGTCAGTGTGCTGTTGGCTACAAAATAATAATCCGGACGATAACGCTTTTTGTAATCAGTCAGAGAATCGCCGGTAAGCCCCGTAATTCGGGTGATGGTTTTGGATGAAAAGCGGTAATCAATATACCTGTCTTCTTCCTCATCAAGCAACCGGTTTTTAAAAGCCTGTTGTTGTTTGTTTTTTCTGAATTGGAACATCCCGATCAGCGCATCAAGATCAAGGCCGGCAGCACCTCCGGGATCATAAGTAGAATGAATCCCCGGCTTTTCATCGCCAAAGATATTTGCATATTTTTCCCTGTTCTCTACTGAGTCAAATTTGTAATTATCTGTATAAACAGTTACCGGGTTTAGCAATTTATATTTTTGTTTCACTTTCGCATGCAGCGAAATATCAAAGGCTGTGTAATTTTTCATTTCTTTTACCGGGAATTTTATGGTCGATTTTCCATTATACGTAAAAAAAACGGAATCGGTTGGCCAAACGGTGATGTGGTATGAACCGGTGGAATCAGTGACATCAGATGCACCTGCAGTGCTGCTAACCATAACATCCGGCACCGCATACAATTTAGAATTATCATATACATTGCCACTTACTTCAATTTGCGCCGAAGCCTTTTGAGAAAAGCCAAAGAGGCAAACAGAAACGAAGGCAATATTTACAATCAGCTTTTTATTCACAATGAATTACAATATTAAAAAAAGTGATGGTGCGAATTATCCCAATGTTCAATTTTTAACTTACATTTCTTTAATTGAAATTAAAATGTCGCTTAATCCGCGTTTAAACCCAATATTTACCGGATAAATATTTATTTGTCCTTCCAATAGGGAATTTACTAATTTTAATATCCAAATGTATTTTTATTTAAAAACTTAAACTTGTACACAATGAAAAAAATATTCTCAAAAGCCCTTGTTTTAACATTGGCTGGACTATTTATGACTTCGCTGATTTTCGCCCAGCAGGATAAATCTAAAAGAGCAAGTCCACCAGAAGTTGCCACCGGTTCTGTTGGAGGCGCTACCGTTTCAATCAATTACAGCAGCCCCGCAGTAAAAGGTAGAAAAGTATGGGGCGATTTGGTTCCTTATGATAAGGTTTGGAGATTAGGTGCCAACGAAGCCACTACATTTGAAACCAGTAAGGATATTAAGATAGAAGGTAAAAAATTATCTGCAGGTAAATATAGTTTGTATGCCATTCCCGGAGAAAAAGAATGGATATTTATCTTCAACTCAAAAACAGGACAGTGGGGGATTGGTAAGGATGGCAGTGCATCAGAAGATCCCGCCAATGATGTTTTGCGCGTGACTGCCAAGCCAATGAAATCTTCGTCCTTTAATGAAAGAATGAAATTTAGTGTTGATAAAAAGGGCTTTGTTTTTGAATGGGAAAATTTAAAAGTTCCTGTTTCTATAAAATAATGGTAAGTACTTAAATACAAACCTGGCTTAATGAAAGCCAGGTTTTTTTATGTAAATAACGGAAAGAACTATCTGCGTGTAATCATATTCGTTATATTGATCAGAAAATAAAAAATCATTGTTTTTGTTTGTTTACTGTGTCGCAATAATCAATTATTTATCTTTATCGCGAAAACACAAGTAGGGTGGTTCAATAATTACCAATAAGATAGTTTTATAAAAAGACAAATAAAAGAATATGAATAAAATGGAACAAACATGGCGCTGGTATGGACCGGATGACCCGGTTAGCCTGCAGGATGTAAAACAAGCGGGAGCAACTGGAATAGTAACCGCATTGCACCAAATTCCTCACGGGGATATATGGACGATTGAGGAGATAAATAAGCGAAAATCTGAAGTGGAAAAAGAAGGATTGCGTTGGTCAGTGGTAGAAAGTATAACCGTACATGAAAGTATAAAAACAAGAACAGGCGATTATAAAAAGTATATTGAAAAATATAAAACTTCAATACGAAATGTTGCTGCCTGCGGAATACCAGTAATCACCTACAATTTTATGCCCGTGAATGACTGGACCCGAACCTCCTTAAGTTATAAAATGCCGGATGGCTCTCTCGCTCTTTATTTCAATTGGGTCGATCTTGCTGTTTTTGATATTTATATTCTGAAAAGAAAAAATGCGGCATCATCCTATCCGAAAAGAATTGCTTCTCAGGCTGAAGAACGTTTTAAAAATTATACAGAACAACGGATTGAAGCCTTGTCAAATGTAGTAATGGCCGGTATTCCAGGTGAGAAAAGATCTTCTACAAAAGACATGTTACAAAAGCTGGAATTGTATAATGATATTGATGCTATAGCGCTTCGCGACAATCTTTGTTATTTTCAAAAAGAAATAAGCGAAGCCGCAGAAGAAAGCGGAGTAAAACTCGCCATTCATCCTGATGATCCTCCTTTTCCCATTTTAGGACTTCCCCGTGTTGTGAGTAACGCTGATGACTTTTCTTATTTCTTAAATAAAGTAGATAATAGCGCGAATGGAGTTTGTTTTTGCACCGGCTCACTTGGTGCATCTGCAAAAAATAATCTCCCGCAAATGGTAAAAACTATTGGCGAAAAAATTCATTTTGTGCATCTAAGGAATGTAGCAAAAGATGAAGAAGGGAATTTTTATGAAGCCGATCATCTTGGAGGAGATAATGATATGGCCGCCATTGTAAAAGAAATTTTATTGCTACAACAAAAATATAATAAATCGCTTCCTTTTCGTCCCGACCATGGGCACCAGATGCTTGATGATCTGAAAAAGAAAACCAATCCCGGCTACTCTGCCATTGGAAGATTAAGAGGGCTTGCAGAAATGAGAGGTTTGGAAATGGGCTTGTTAGAAATGCTAAAAGCATAAAGCCTAAGGCAAAACGCATTCTTACCCTGGACTTCAGATTTTGGTTTTCAGCTTTGAGCCTTCAGCCTTCTGCTTTCAGCCTAAATCCGGTCTTTTTAATTTTGTTATTTCAACAGATTGTTGATTGCGCCATTCATCTATCTTAGCGTGATTTCCGCTCATTAAAATAGTGGGAACCTTCAAGCCTCTGAATTCCTCTGGTCTTGTATAAACCGGGGGGGCCAAAAGATTATCCTGGAAAGAGTCAGTAAGGGCTGAAGTTTCATCATTCAAGACTCCCGGAATCAATCTGCCAATTGCATCAGCTATCACGGCTGCTCCTAATTCACCGCCGCTCAATACATAGTCACCAATTGAAATTTCTTTGGTCACAAAATGATCGCGCACTCTCTGATCTACGCCTTTATAATGCCCACAGATAAGAAGTAAATTATTCTTTAAGGATAAATTATTAGCCATCTTTTGATTGAACAGATCACCATCCGGCGTTAAAAAAATGATCTCATCATAGGTTGTAGTTTGTTGCAACGATTCAATCGCATTTACCAATGGCTCAATCATCAAAACCAAACCAGCTCCCCCGCCAAACTGGTAATCATCCACCTGGCCATGTTTATAATTAGTATAATTCCTCAAATTGAAAATATTTATTTCCAGCAACCCTTTTTCTTTTGCTCTTTTCAAAATAGAATGCGCAAAAAAGCTTTCCATCAATTGAGGAACAACAGAGAGAATATCAATTTTCATAAAACAAATGTAGGAAGGCTGGAGAGATAAAGGAAGTAACTTTTTAAAATAGAGGTGCCGAAAAAACAGAAAGCAATCTAAATATTTCTACAAAAAAAAATTTATCTTACAGTACCTAAAGTAAACAATGTCTGTAAAGGATGCGCAAGTCAAAACCAAAATACAGATTAGCAGAAAATTTCCCTTTGCTTGCAAAAGGAGGAGGAGCGGGCGAAATTATTATTTCAAAAGATTGGTCAAAAAATCCACTTGGCTCCATTGATAAATGGCCACCTGAATTGATAACTTCCCTCGGTATTATATTATATTGCCCGGTTCCAATGTTTCTTATATGGGGAGATCATTCGATTTTTTTTTATAATGATGCTTACCGTAATTCTGCCAATTATGGCGAAGGGAAAACTGAGAAGCTAGGATTGCCGGCAAAGGAAGCTCTATCGGAAATTTGGAAATTTATTAAACCGGAAGTAGAACGGGTGTTGAGTAGTAAAGTCATTCTTTTAAATGATCCATTGTCGGATTTGAATGATAAAAATAGAGAAAAATTGTCCGGTGCATTTAGCTTTAGTCCTGTTGCAAATGAGGGCAAAGAAATTAAAGGTCTCCTGGGTACCTGCATCAATACCTTTTTATCTTATAATAATGGATATTCCGAAAAAAATAATTCTCTCGGAGCGGAAGAGAGATTGAATATGGCTATCGAGGCCTCCGGAATTTCTATTTGGGAGATTGATTTGCAAAATAACACATTTGAATACAGTTATAAACTGGCAGAAATATTTGGCCATAACAAGTCAAAAAAGCTTTCATTACAGGAGGTTCGAAACCAGGTTTATCCGGAAGACATGCAAATGGTGACGGACGCTTTTGATTTGGCTGTGGAAAAAGGCAAATATGAATACGAAGTCCGAATAATAAAACCAGATAATTCTATTATTCATATCCGGACAAAAGGAAAAATGTTATTTGATGAGAATGGGAAACCTGTAAAATTAATTGGAACATTAAGAGACATCTCCAAAGAGCAACAAATCCGACAGGATTTGGAAAAAAGTGAAAGAAGGCTGCGAAGATTAATTTTAAATGCTCCGATTGCCATTGGGATTCTTAGCGGTCCTGATTATTTGGTAGAAATTATAAATGAGCGCGCCCTTTCATTAATGGGGAAAACAAAGGAGCAAATGTTGAATAAACCCGTTCTTAATATAATCACAGAATTAAATCTGGAATTGGCAAAATCATTATTGGATAGTGTATATTATTCTGGCAAACCTTATATTGCTTCCGAATTTCCTGTGAAACTGAACAGGTTTGGGAGGGTGGAAAAGGTGTATATTAATTTTGAATATCATCCTTTAATTAATAGCCAGGAAAAAATATATGGTATAATGGTCATCGGGATAGACGTTACAGACCAGGTAATTGCCCGCAAAAAAATAGAGGAAAGTGAAGCAGGGTTTAAATTGCTTGCAGATAGTATGCCCCAGTTTGTATGGAGCGCGGATAGCGAAGGCAACATCGATTATTTTAACATGGCAGTTTACGATTTTTCAGGGTTAACGAAACAACAGGTTCAAACCGGAATGTGGCTTGAAATCGTGCACCCGGATGAAAGGAGCCATACCATTAAACTATGGAAAAAGGCTATAAACACTGGCAAGGATTTTACAATTGAACACCGCTTCAGAAGGTTTGATGGGCAATACAGATGGCAATTAAGTCGCGCCGTTTCCCTTTGTGATGAGACAGGTAAAATTCAACAGTGGATAGGCACCAGTACCGACATACAGAATATGAAATTGCAGGAGCAACACAAAGATTTCTTCATAAGTATGGCGAGTCATGAATTAAAAACACCTATTACTTCCATGAAAGGATATGTGCAGATTTTGCAAAGCATGTATGAGAACAATGAAGATAAATTTCTAAAAAAATCCCTTGATAGAATTCACAATCAAATTGAAAAGCTGATTTCAATCATTGGAGATCTTTTGGATGTTTCAAAAATAAGATCGGGTTTACTCACTTTTCATAAACAGGATTTTGAGATAAATAAATTGATAAGAACCGTAATTGAAGAACTGATAATCATCTATCCGTTGCATAAAATAGTTTTTGCACCTGATAATGATTTAAAAGTTTATGCTGACAGGGACAGGGTTGGACAGGTTTTGACAAATTTAATTGGCAATGCAATAAAATATTCGCCTAAAAGTGGAAATGTTTTTATTACTTCAAGAGTAAGTCAAAAGAGTGTAATGATCTCAGTAAAGGATGAGGGAATTGGCATTGAAAAAAATTTTCAACGAAAAATATTTGAACGATTTTATAGGGTCGAAGGAAAAAGTGAAAAAACTTTTCCAGGTTTTGGAATTGGTCTTTTTATTGCTTCTGAAATTGTCAGGCGCCACAGGGGAAGTATTGGAGTGGAGAGCGAGCCGGGCAAAGGTTCACGTTTTTATTTTTCACTACCCCGGGCTAAAAAATTATAATCCTGACTGTTCTCTTTACTTTAAAAAATCATCCAGCTTTCTTTTTTCTTTTTTGGTGGGCCTTCCCTGTTTACTTTGTCTTTTGCCCGTATTAAAAACGAAAGCGCTTGTTTGTGTTTTATCCTCTTCTTCTTTTGGAGAAAGATCTAAATAATGCTTTATGGCTTCTTCATAATTCACCCGGTTGTGAATTAACGAGGTAACTTCAATGATCCATTTTTTATGGCTGGTTTTTATTTCGTAGGTTTCACCCACAGTCACTGTTTTAGCTGATTTTACGTTAGTTCCATTGCTCTTAACTTTTCCTGTGGTGCAGGCTTCTGCGGCAAGACTTCGGGTTTTGAATATTCTTATAGCCCATAGAAATTTATCAATTCTTACTTTTTCTTTTTCTGCCATGCTCAAATTTATTCTATTTATCCAAAACCCCGGATAAGCTAAACCAGTTTGCTTATTTTTACGCTCAAAATATAAAGATATGATTCATAAGACCGGGAAGATTTTACTCATTATTATTTTTTCGATTGGTAGCCTTAATGTTTTTTCGCAATTCAGGCCCAAAAGCATTTATTGGACTAACGATGGAAATAGCACTTTAACTGTCCAGGAAGGGAACATTGTAAAAACCGATATCAAAAGTGGCGGGAAAATAACTCTTGTTAACAGAAATCAACTGATCCCCTCCGGCGCAGTGGAGCCTTTGAAATTTAATATTTATAGCTTTTCTTCTGATTATAATATGTTGCTGATTTTTACCAATACTGCTAAGGTATGGAGGTATCACACACGCGGAGATTATTGGGTTTTGAATGCGGCTAAAAACCAACTATTTCAATTAGGCAAATCTCTTCCTTCACAATCATTGATGTTCGCCAAAATTTCTCCGGATGGGAAAAATGCGGCTTATGTGAGCGGACATAATTTATATGTGGAAGATTTGTTAACTCATAAAATAAAGGCTCTAACGGTTGATGGTACACGCAAATTTGTAAACGGTACTTTTGATTGGGTATATGAAGAAGAGTTTGGCTGCCGCGATGGTTTTCGTTGGAGTCCGGACAGCAAGAAGATCGCTTTCTGGCAGGTAGATGGAAGAAAAACCCGCGACTATTATATGTTGAATACCACCGATTCTGTGTATTCAATTGTTATTCCTGTAGAATATCCAAAGGTAGGCCAGCCGCCATCTCCGGTCCGTATTGGCGTAGTGACCGTTGATAATGATAACATAAAATGGATGGACGTTCCTGGCGATCCGCAGGAACATTATATTCCCCGGATGGAATGGGCAGATAATTCTTCTCAGGTGGTGTTGCAACAATTAAACAGGAAACAAAACGAAAGCAAATTGTTTTTTTGTGACGTCAGTTCCGGTGCGGCAAAGAATTTTTATACAGAAGAGGATAGTGCGTTTATTGATATAAAAAGCAGGTGGAACGATGATGATCCTACCGGCTGGGATTGGTTGGAAAAAGGGAAAGATTTTTTGTGGGTAACAGAAAAAGACGGATGGCGGCATATTTATTTGGTAAACCGCGAGGGTAAGGAAACGCTGGTTACCAAAGGAGATTATGATATTGAAAACATTAAATGCATTGATGATAAAGGTGGCTATGTTTATTTTATGGCTTCGCCCAATAATGCCACGCAACTTTATTTGTTCCGCACCAAATTAAATGGAACCGGTAAATTAGAATTGCTTTCTCCATCCGACGAAGTGGGCACGCATGATTACAATATTTCTCCCGGGGCTCAATACGCCGTTCATTCCTTTTCTAATTATAAAACCTATCCTGCGTCCGAATGGGTTTCTTTACCTGATGGCAAGCCTTTAGATGAATCAAAAAGTATTGCCAATAATTTAAAGATGGATGAGAATAGCAATGTGAAATATTTTAAAGTCACCACGGAAGATAATATCACCTTGGATGGCTGGATGGTTTATCCTGATAATTTCGATTCTACCAAAAAATATCCGGTTGTATTTTTTGTCTATGGCGAGCCTGGTTCATCTACGATTAATGATCGATATGGCGCTCAGGATAATGTTTATGGTTTATACCACGGTGATATGAGCAAAGATGGTTATTTCCAGGTTTCTGTTGACAACCGTGGCACGCCTTCTCTTCGTGGCGCGGCATGGCGTAGATCTATCCATGGAGAACTTGGCAGGATTAATATTCATGACCAGGCGATGGCTGCAAAAAAGATTTTGGAAAAACCCTGGTTTGATAAAGATCGTGTAGCAGTGTATGGCTGGAGTGGCGGAGGCTCTTCCACATTAAACCTTATGTTTCAATTCCCTGAAATTTACAAAACAGGAATTGCCATAGCCGCGGTTACCAATCTGTTGTTTTATGATAATATTTATGAAGAAAGATATATGGGTTTGATTCCTGAAAATGAAGAGAATTATATTTTGGGTTCACCTATTCATTATGCAAAAAACTTACGGGGAAATTTATTATTTATCCACGGCACCGGCGATGATAATGTGCAATATGATAATGCAGAAGCCCTGCTGAATGAATTGATAAAAAACAATAAACAGTTTCAGTTTATGCCGTATCCAAACCGCACACATGCAATTTCTGAAGGAGAAGGAACACGGAAACATTTATCTACGTTGTACACTGATTATTTAAGAAAACATTGCGCTCCCGGAGCAAGATGATAATTATTAAAAAAATTAATGCTCATCTTTTTGAGCGGGCATTTTTTTTGAGAAGGTGTGAAAAATAAGAATTAAAAGAATTTGTGGGTTTACTGTAAAATGCTTTTATAAATTAGGGAAGCCAAATTTATTGGATTTTTTTGCATTGTATTTTTTAGGCAATGTATTATCTTCGCGGCCCAAAATGTCGGGGTAGCTCAACTGGTTAGAGCATCGGATTCATATCCGCCAAAGGGCGGACGGCGGTTCAAGCCCGTTCCCCGATAAAAATGGATTTAAAAATATAATGTCGGGGTAGCTCAGCTGGTTAGAGCATCGGATTCATAACCCGAAGGTCGGCGGTTCAAGTCCGCTCCCCGATACATTGATAAATTAACCGCACTTTTTGTTTTTTTGATTTCAACGTCTTAAAAAGAACGGCATTCTTCGCCTTGAAAATATCATCCTGACTGAATTATTAAAAAAATAAAGAGGGCTATTTAGCTTTTTATTGACTTTTCAATGTGATGTAAAGTTTTTGATTAGGGAATTTCGATTTATTTTAATTAACTTCGGTTTCTTATTTTTTGATCCAAATTATTTGCTTGATTTGAATACTGAAAAAATATATGATGAAAATGAAATAATCACTCTTGTGTCCCAGGGGAATGAACATGCGTTCGCAAAATTGTTTGAGCATCATCAAAATAAAATTTACGGAGTTGCATTGAATATTACCCATTCTACCACTTTAGCCGAAGAAATTGTTGAGGATGTTTTTTTTATAATATGGACAAGGAGGTCCACTCTTTTGGAAATACAAAACTTCAATGCCTATCTTTTTACTATTACACGCAATCATGTTTACAAATCATTAAAGCAAATTGCTAAAAATTTCCAAACTGTTCCGCTTACTGAAAATTATCAAACTATATCTCCTGACAGTGCTGACGATTATACGCTTGACAAAGAGTACACATCCATATTACACGAAGCTGTAACCCGTTTGCCTAAGCAGCAAAAAGAAGTTTATAGCTTAATAAAAGAACATGGATTGAAGCGGGAAGAAGCGGCCTCTGTTTTGAATCTAAAACCAGAGACCATTAAGTTTCATCTTGCCGAAGCGATGAAAAACATACGCTCTTTTTGTGTGCCGCGTTTAGACATGATCATGTTTATCATATTCTCTCCTTTTTATACATCCTAAAATAAGAGTACATTATTTTATTTTTAGAATTTATTTTTTCTCAAAAAATAAATTTGGGGTTTCTATAAATAATGACAGCGCGAATTTCAGCGCATTCTCAAAATGCTAGCACAAACTACATTTTTTTTAAAAATATTTTTTTCGAACACCCCCATTGTGTTTTTAAAGTAACTCTTATATAAAAGGCACCTTTATTGGAGACCTTAATAAAAATATTAATCAATTTTTATGGCTTTATCCAGGTTGGAATATTTATTTAAAAGTTATGTAGATCATAAATGTTCTTATGAAGAAGAAAAAGAGTTAATGACATTATTACTTGAACCCGAAAATGAACCTGTTATAAAAAAACTAATAGAAAAGGCGTTAGAAAACAAAGGATCAGAAATGCAAATGCCGAAAGAAGTTTCCTTTTCTATTCTGCAAAAGATTTTGCAAAAAGACAGGGCTAAAGTAGTAACTATTAAAAGCTGGAAAACCATTTTAAAGCCATGGATGCGTGTAGCTGCCGCGGCAGCAGTGATTTTATTTATTTCGGGAATATCTTACTGGATTTTTACTAAGGAAAATAAAGAACAGATATCAGCATCTGTTTCTTTTTCGAAAAAGGGCGGGCCAGTTTTACCGGGAGGAAATCATGCCATACTTACAATGGCCGATGGAAGCACAATTTTATTGGACAGCCTTCAAAATGGGAACCTTCAGCATGGAAATGCTAATATAAAAAAGCAAAATGGCTTATTAGTTTATGAAGCATCAACCCCATCAAAAGCCAGTGGAGCAATTACTTATAATACACTTACTACACCACGTGGCGGACAATACCAGGTAGTATTGCCGGATGGAAGTAAAGTTTGGCTGAATGCATCTTCATCACTGCGTTTTCCAACTGCTTTTGTTGGAAAAGAGCGAAATGTAGAATTAACAGGAGAAGCTTATTTTGAAGTAGCAAAAAATAAAGAAAAGCCATTTCATGTAAATGTGAAAGGTATGCAGGTTGAAGTTTTAGGAACTCATTTTAATGTAAATGCGTATTCAGATGAAGATGATATAAAGACCAGTCTGCTGGAAGGAAGCGTGAAAATAAAAAGAGGCAGTATATCCGGTCTGTTGAAACCAGGGCAGCAGGCAATATTAGAAAACAATAAAAATGATTTGAAAATAAAGAAGGTGAATATGGATGAGGTGATCGCTTGGAAAAAAGGATTGTTTCAGTTTGATGGTGCAGGTATTAAAACTATTATGCTTGAGCTTAGCAGGTGGTATAATGTGGAGATTGTTTACTCCGGAAAAGTGCCGGTAAGAAGTTTTGTAGGGAAAATAAATAGAGACGCCCAGTTGTCAGATGTATTGAAAATTCTGGAATTGAGTAACGTGAAATTTAATGTAGAGGGTAGGAAAATAATTGTTCAATAAATTAATTAACCAATAGGCTAATTTGAAAATTGACAAATGCAGTAAATAAACCTGCCTACCGGAAGGCAGGTAAATAAGCGGGATTTAGATTTTATTTGAACAATTTTTTGGAAGTGTAGCAATAAACAGTATAGCAACAAACAAAGTAACTTAAAATAAAAAAGTCAGTAATGTTCGAAGCATCACTGACTGAAGGCTTAAAATTGTCGTTGAAACAAAATTTTATAACCAAAAATCAAAGCTATGATTTTATCTGTAGGCAACCAAAATAATAATGTTGCCAAATCATTAAAAGCCAAAACATGGATGATTATGAAACTGACAATTGCATTATTGTTATTTTTTACCTTCCAGGTTAGCGCAAAAAGCGATGCGCAGAAGATTACTATCGTAAAAAATAATATTCATTTGTCGGAGGTTTTTGGAGATATTGAAAAGCAAACAGGGTATCATTTTTTTTATGATAAAGAGGTTATACAAAAAACTGCGCTTATTGATGTTGCTCTTAAAGATGCAACACTTGAGCAGGCGCTTAAGACTTGCCTTAGTGGGCAACAGCTTGATTACAATATTGTAAGGAATACGGTTGTTATCCGGTCGCAAAAAGAACCAACTTATTTTCAGTCTCAGGCTACTCTGACTCCAATTCAGCCTATTGAATCTCCTCCAATTGAAATTCATGGTAGAGTGGTGAATCAACAGGGTGAGCCCTTACAGAATGTATCAGTGCTAATAGCTGGTACTAAAACAGGGACAACGACAAATACTGATGGCCGCTTTACACTGACTTCTCCTGATGATAAAAATGTTACGCTAGAAATTTCCAGCGTGGGATATCAAACGAAGAGGGTGAATGTAGGAAAGCAGACTGAAGTTAATGTTGTGTTGGATATGGATGTCACGGGGTTGAGTGATGTAGTAGTGGTGGGGTATGGGACACAGAAAAAGGGTGATGTGACAGGTGCGGTATCTTCAGTTAAAGGGGAAGATTTAAATTCTTTTCCTGCTAGTAACCTACAATTAGCGCTTAGTGGTAGAGTGTCAGGTGTTCAAGTTATGCAAAATAATGGATCTCCGGGCGCACCTATAAGTGTAAGGATAAGAGGAACTAATTCAATTAGAGGTGATAATGAACCGCTCTATGTTATTGATGGTTTTCCAACGAACAACTCACGGCTTATCAATAACAGCGATATTGAGTCAATAGAAGTATTAAAGGATGCCTCAGCTACTGCTATCTATGGATCTAGGGGCGCTAATGGTGTTGTAATTATAACTACAAAAAGTGGGAAATCGGGTGGAACATTAATAAATTATGAATCTAGCTTTGCCATTCAAAAATTACGCAAAAAGCTTGAAATGATGGATGCAGAAGAGTATGTTAAATTTGAGAATCGAGTAGCTGAAAGTTGGGGACTTCCGACTCGATTTAGTGAGGATGAAATTAAAGAGGCTGGAAAAGGTTTTGATTGGCAGGATTTTGTTTATAATAAAGCTTTGATGCAGAGTCATGATTTAAGTGTTAGAGGGGGTAATAATAATACGAAGTTTGCAGTTTCAGGAAGCTATTTAGGACAAAATGGTATAATAAAAAATAGTGGATATTATAGTTATTCTTTGAATAGTAAATTGGAGCATAAGATTAATAAGAAATTGAATCTTTCTAGTAATATTATATTAACTTATATAGAGAAAAAAAATCAGAATAGTGGCGGTGCCGGCAGAGGTACAAATCTAATTGCAACCTCATTTAATGCGTTTCCTACACTTACACCTTATGAGTCCGATGGAGCTATTAGGGATATAAGGAATTATTATAATTGGAATCCTGAAGTTATAAATCCTGCATATTTTATAGATGAGACGAAAGATGTAGAAAGGTCGAATAATATTTTAGCACGTTTAGCATTAACCTACGAACCTATAAAAGATTTAAAAATTAAAATTACCGGGGGATTAATTAGTTCGGATACCAGGTCCAGTGTTTTTGTTACATCAAAATATTATACTGGGGTGAATTCTGCTAGTATGAGTCGTCCTAATACAACAAGTTATTTAAACGAAGGATTAGTTACATATGATAAAACAATTGGGAAGCATAGTTTTCTACTAATGTCAGGGTATACTTTTCAAGATTTTAAAACAACCTCACTAAATGCCTCCGGTACGGGTTTCCTTTCTGATATTTTTAATGTTTACAGGTTAGAGACAGCTGGAACTCCAGGTATTCCCAGTTCGTCTTATTCCTACTCAACTTTAATTTCTGCATTAGGTAGAATTAACTATGATTTTGATAAAAGATTTTTGGCAACAATAAATTTTAGAGCAGATGGATCTTCCGTTTATTCTAATAAAAACAAGTGGGGTTATTTCCCATCAGGTTCAGTAGCGTGGAGGATATCAAATGAAAGATTTTTTAATATAGATTTTATCTCTGATCTTAAAGTTAGAGGTAGCTGGGGTGAGACAGGAAGCCAGGCGATAAGTCCTTATTCGACTTTAAGATTACTTTCGCCGGGAACAACAGGATTTGGTAATGGGGTATCAAATTATTTTGCATTAAGTTCTACAGTTCCAACAGCCCTTAAATGGGAAACTACTAAGCAAACCAATATAGGTATTGATTTATCTCTATTTAAAAATAAATTGAATTTAACTGCCAATTACTATATAAAAAATACTGAAGATCTTTTAACTCCTGTACCATTAAGCCCCTCTACTGGTTTTGCAAATTCTTTGGAGAATATTGGCTCAATAAAAAATAATGGATTTGAATTAGAGATAGAGGGGAAGATAATTTCTAATTCAAAATTAAGGTGGAATATAGAAGGTAATGTGTCATTTAACAAGAATCGGGTAACCAAATTGTATAAAGGAATTGATATTTATGGGAGTAATTACAATGTAATTGTCTTTTCAGGCCCAATTAATATAATTAGGGAGGGAGAACCTTTAGGAGCTTTTTTTGGATATAAAGAAGATGTTCTTGATAAAGATGGGATTATTCAATATATTGATATAAACGGAGATGATAAAATTAACGCTAATGATAGAGTGATCCTTGGAAATCCGAATCCGAGAGTTATTTACGGATTTAACACGAATTTTTCTTATAAAAATTTTGATTTATCTATATTTTTTAATGGTGTAGAAGGTCGAGAGATTTTTAATACAAGTAAAGCAAATCCCACATTAGATGTTAGATTTAATTCTAACTTCTTAAAAGACGTATATTATAACACCTGGGACCCCGCAACACCGGATCCTCATGCAAAATATCCCAAACCATCTGCAAAAAATTTGGCGCGAGTCTCTGATAGATTTGTTGAAGATGGTTCATATTTAAGACTTAGAAATGTTCAATTAAGCTATAACCTACCTGTGAATAACATTGGTCTAAAAGGTATTAAGAATCTTCAAGTGTATATTGGCGGTCAGAATTTACTAACTTTTACTAAATATTCTTGGTGGGACCCAGAAGTTAATTCAATCGGTGGTGGAAATTCAGTTAATCTAGGTATTGATGCTTATACCTACCCCACCTCTAAATCATATAATTTTGGTATTCGGGCAACTTTTTAAATATAAAAACAATGAAACGTTCTATTATCTTTTTAATCCTTGGTCTTTTCTTTTTTATATCCTGTAAAAAGGTTTTAACTGAGAACCCTAAACTTATATCTGAAGAAAACTTTTATAATACTCCAGATGAAATTCAAGCAGCCATAAATGGGATTTATGGGCCGCTTAAATCAAATAACCTTTTTGGATTTACGTATGCTGCACAGTTGGTTTGTTATACGGATTTTGCGGAAGGTAGAGGTAGTTATGCGCCAATTAGCCAGTTCAGTGGTTTGGATAATACGAATATTGGAAGAATTGAAGTGTTTTGGACACAACTTTACCAATCTATCCGTAATGCTAATAATGTAATTAATAATTTAAAGGATAACGCAAATCTTACTGACGATACTAAAAATGAACTTTTAGGTGAGGTCTTATTTTTAAGAGCTTTTGATTATTTTCATATTATAAGAAACTGGGGTAAAGCAGTTTTGCGAACCGAAGATAATATGCTTGAACCGGATGTTCCACTAAGTGAAAGTAGTGATGTATTTAAATTTATTGAAGATGATTTAAAATTTGCAAGTGAAAATTTACCTCCAACAACTGATAATGCAGGCCATCCGACCAGCGGATCTGCTAAGACCTTATTAGCAGATGTTTATTTTTATCAAGGAAAATATGAAGATGCTTTGAAATTTTCAAAAGAGGTTAAGGAGTCTGGCCAATATTCACTTGTTAAAATTGAAACTTATCAAGACTTTGAATACGATCTTTATGGACCGGATCTTGTGACCTCCCCAGAAGAAATATTTTATATAAAATTTTCTAGATCACCTGGTGATGATGGTTGGGCTTATCCTGCCTTCTTGTCTATTCCTAAAAGTGGATATTATGGTAGCGGTTTATCATTATATGCTATAGTTATGGATACCAGTAGATATAATGTGTATGTTAATTGGAACAGAAAAGATATTAGACGACAATTATGGTTCGGATTAGGAGATTTAGGCTTCGGTCCAAATTATATCCTTTCTAGAAAGTTTATAGATCCAGGTACACTTACTTCTGGAACCTATGGAGGAAATGATTATCCTTTCTATAGATATGCTGATTTACTTTTAATTTATGCAGAATCCGAAGCTAGAATAAATGGGATTAATATGAATGCAATTGATGCACTTAATACCGTTAAAAGGAGAGGCTATGGAAGGGATCCTTTGCAATCTTCGGATGTTGATTATAAATTGGAGGATTTTGCTAATCTTGACGATTTCGTAGATACTGTTCTTAAAGAGAGAGGATATGAAAATAGTATGGAAGGTGGTAAAAGGTGGTTCGATCTAAAAAGGCTTGGAGAGAATAAAGCAAAAGAGATAATCCTGGCGCATACAGGCAAGGTGATCCAGGATAGACATTTTCTTTGGCCTTTTCCAACTGCTGAATTTGATAATAATGGGGCAATGGAACAAAGTAAGGACCAAAATCCTGGATACTAAGCGTTTTTTATTGGTTGCTTTGGTTTAGTTTATACAATCTAAATCATTTGAGTATCTCTAACAATGATTTTAAAAATATTGATTTTAATCTTTTAAATATTAGTGGTAAAGAATTAGCCAAAATGGTTCAAGCTGATCTCCCAATTACAGTAGATAGAGGAAAATACTATTTAACGAAAAAGGATGTAGTGGATGCCATTCCACTGGTACGAAAACTGTCGGAATGTATGGTCCCCCGTTTCAATGGATAAATGGATCGAAAAAGGTAATGATTGAAGGTACCACTGTAACAGTAGACGAGGAAGATTTGAAGGAATCAATTCTTCATCCCAATGCGAAGATAGTAAAAGGATGCCAAGCCGAAATGCAATCTTATGAAGGAGTACTTACGAATTCTGAACTTGAATCTATTATTTCTTATATAAAAGCACTTTATCGCCCTTGATGATTAACTAAAGTTGTTTATACTCACCATAGGAAGTTTCTATTGGTTTTGGTTAGTGTGTTTAGTTTTAAAATAAAGTAGATAAAAGAGGAGATTCCTTTCAAGCCGAGGGACTATAGAAGAACTGGCAAGGAAATACGATGTGCATTTATTGCAGATAAACCACAGGAAGAAGGAGTTTATAGAAAATCATCATTTTTTTAGAAAAAGGAGATAGTTATAAACCGACTTATAGTGGTTGACTCAGGCTCTTTAGTCCAAATTGAAGGATTCAAAGTAGCTTTATAAAAAGAGCATTTTTAATATAAATATACCTTAAATATGGAATTAAATTTTGAATCCAAAGTAATCAAAAAGCTTAATAAGAGGATCCTTTGGCTTCTAATGTTTGGTTATTTCATTTCTATTATAGACCGCGCGAATATTAGCGTTGCATCCTTGACAATGAATGATGAATTAGGATTTAGCCCGATGGTATATGGATATGGAGCGAGTATTTTTGTCATAGGTTATTTCGTATTTCAGGTCCCCAGCAATATTATTCTTGAAAGAGTAGGCGCCCGGTGGTGGTTACCCCGGATTATGATTTCTTGGGGATTGGTGACTATGGGGATGATTTTTATAAATGGAAAAACCTCTTTTTACGGAATGCGTTTTCTATTGGGGATTGTAGAAGCTGGATTTTATCCAGGAATCATTTTTTATTTATCTTTGTTTTATCCATATCAACATCGAACAAAGGCCATAGCTTTATTTCAAGTGGCCTCTCCCTTTTCCCTGATGATAGGAATACCCTTGATTGGCCTTTTTTTTAATATGCATGGTTTTTGGGGTCTTCATGGTTGGCAACACATTTTTCTTTTTACTGGGATCCCGGCAGTTATCCTAGGGGTTTTATATATTATATATTTGAGATCTACTATAGGACAAACTAAATGGCTCCTAAAGGAAGAAAAGGAGTGGTTGACTAAGGAAATAGAAAAAGAAACTATGGGGAAACCTAAAGCCCGAGTCAAAATTTACCAAGTCTTCGTAGAGAGCCAAGTTTGGTTGGCTACCCTTATTTTGTTTTGCATTAATGTCGGGTTTTATAGTGTGGTTTTTTGGATACCTCAAATTGTTAAGTCGATTGGGAATCACAATAATCTGGTGACTACTCTGTTTTCCGGTATTCCCTATGTTTTTACCACGTTTGCTGTAATTCTGGTTTCCAGACATTCCGATAAGAGCGGAGAGAGGAAAAAGCATTTATCTTTTTGTCTAGTTGCTTCCACCTTGGGTTTTTATCTAAGTTCCGTCGCCACGGGTCTACCATTCGCATTGTTTGGTTTATCCCTTGCTACAGGTGGCTTGCTTGCCGCGATGCCTGTCTTGTGGACCTTTCCAATTTCCATGTTTTCGGGGGCAGCAGCAGCAACAGCCATAGCTACAATCAATTCAATCGGCGCGTTAGGAGGCATAATTGGCCCAAGCGTGCTAGGATTTGTTGCTGAGAAGACAGGAAAACCTGCTTCTGGTCTGGGAGTCGTTGCATTGTTTATGTTTGTGGCCTTTGTTGTTTCGTTATTTCTTAAAATTCATGGGAAAGAGATAAAAGAAGCGAGAAGTACGCTCCAAAAAATTAGTAATGTAAGATTTATGCAAAGATAAAATGTTAAATTAAAAACACATTTTTTACTATATTTAAAATAAAACAAACTTATGTCTTTTAAAGTGATTGAGAAGGAGGACCTACATTTTTTTAATAAGATTCTTGGAGGAAATTTTGTAGTAACGGAACCTGAGATGTTGAAGGCAAACAGTCATGACGAAACTGAAGATTTTAGCTATTTTCCTGAAGTCATACTTTTACCTCACAAAACGGCTGAAATCCAAAAAGTATTATCATACTGCAATGAAAATAACATTTGTGTAACTCCGCGTGGTGCAGGAACCGGCCTAAGTGGAGGTTCTATACCATTTAAAGGGGGAGTCAGTCTTGATATGAAAAGAATGAATAGAATTATAAACATTGACGAAGAAAATTTTCAGGTAATTACACAACCCGGAGTTATAACAGAAGAATTGCAAAATGCTGTAGAAGTGAAGGGGTTATTTTATCCAGTTGATCCGGCTAGTAGGGGTTCATGTTTCATTGGGGGAAACGTTGCGGAAAATAGTGGTGGACCTCGAGCAGTCAAATACGGTACGGTAAAAGATTATGTCCTTGGTCTAGAAATTGTTCTCTCAGACGGGAGAATTATTCGAACAGGAACACGGACTCTTAAGGATGCCACGGGGTATGATATTACTCATCTGATCGTAGGCAGCGAGGGTACTTTAGCTGTAATAACTGAAATTACTTTGAAGCTCATTCCTTTGCCAAAGAAACGTCTTTTGATGTCCATCCCTTTTACGTCAGAAGAGAACGCTACCAAGGCCGTTAATGTTATTCTAAAAATGGGAGTGATTCCTTCTGCTCTTGAATTTATGGAAAGAGAAGCACTGAAGAGGTCAAGTGAGTTCCTTAAAGAGGCCTCTATTTATATTGAGATACCTAAAAGAATAGAGGCTCATTTGTTAGTAGAAGTCGATGGAAATGACATAGATGATCTCTATAATGAAGCAGAAATTATTACGGAAGCAATATCCTCTTTAACAGAAGAGGATATTGCTGTTGCTGAATTAAAACAAGAACAGGATAAACTTTGGAAACTTAGGAGAGTGATAGGGGAGGCGGTAAAAATGGGTAGTATTTATAAGGAGGTGGATACGGTTGTTCCGAGGAGCATTTTACCAGAGCTTTTATTGATGGTTAAAAAAATTGGAGAAAAGTACGGTTTTAAGTCTATTTGCTATGGTCATGCTGGTGATGGTAATCTTCATGTAAATATTTTGAAGGAGGGGTTGACCGATCTAGAATGGAGTGAGGAAGTGCCAAAAGGAATTAAGGAAATCTTTCAATTCGCAGTTAAAATGGGAGGAACTATTTCCGCGGAACATGGAATTGGTTTGGTCCAAAAAAATTATATTCCTATTGTTTTTTCGACGGAAACTATAAATTTAATGAAAAGTATTAAAAACACTTTCGATCCAAAAGGAATTCTAAATCCAGGTAAAATATGGCCTGATTAAAAATTGAATGAAGGTGTCATAAAAAAGGAGGATTTAAAATTAGAGATTTTAGACCAATAGTGTCCTAAATGTTTTTATTCTCAAATAAAATCATTGATTTTATTGAATTAGGGGCGATTCAAAAAGATTTTAAAATATTAAACCCTGTATGATTAAGTTTTCATCTGTTTTTGGGAGAAAATGTGAAAGAGATTATCAAAGATAGGACAGGTAAGGATATAGCGGATAAACATTTTCTTTGGACGATTCCGTCGTCCGAATCAAATTATAACAATGCAATAGATTTAGGCCGTGATCAAAAACCAGGGTATTGACATGGCTGAAGGATTTCCAGAATTTCCAATGAAAGTTATAGATTTTTAAATCCAAAAGTTATTTTTAGCTTTCGCTCAATGACGTTCAATATTTAGATGATGAACCCGACATAATTAAAAATTATTAAACACACAGAGCAATGATTATGTTAATCATCAAAAGCTCATCTGACTATTGAAGAATAAATTTAAACACATGAAACGAAGAACCTTTTTTAGAACCGCAATTACCGGTGTGGCAGCTATAGGCGTAAACGGCCTTGGAACTGTATCTGGCAACCTTTTAGGGAGAAAAGAATTGATATTGCCTTTGAAAAAACCGCAGGGAGATCTACGGATACGAGGGCCATTTCCTATACTATCAACCCCGTATCTGGAGTCCGGTGCGGTAGATTATGAGGTGCTCGCCAAGGAAGCGGAGTTTATCAGCCGTTGCGGAAGCCCGGGTATGATCTGGCCTCAGTCGGCAGACAGCTGCGATTTGCTTACTCTCGAGGAAAAACTCAACGGTATGGAAGCCATCGCGAAAAACATGGCCGGGGCAAAGTCGACCGTTGCCTTCGGTTGCCAAGGTAAAAATACCGAAGAGATGGTGGTTACGGCAAAACACATCGAAAACCTGGCTGCAAAATACGATGCTCCCATTGCGATAATCTCACGGCCGCCGGATGATGGGAAAACGGAGGCCGATTTGAAAAATTACTACCTGGAACTCGAAAAGCACGTGAACCGCCCAGTCATTATACAGACATCTGGGGGAACCACCTATAAAGGATCCGAGCCCTCCGTTGATTTGTTGGTAGAGCTGGCGAGACATAATCCCGACGTGTTCGGCTACATAAAAGAAGAATCTGGTAACGCCAATGAAAGGATGGCGTTGCAAGTAGCTGCAAAACCTGTTATACACACAGTTTTCAGTGCTTGGGGCGGTTGGCAATGGCTTTATCAAAGCCGCCAGATCGGAACCGAGGGACTCATTACGGAGCGACCCGCCTATGCAGATCTGTTGGCAATGATATGGGAGCAGATGGAAAACGGAAACGCTAATGGAACGTTAGATAATTTCTTTTCGAAACTCCTTTTGATGCTAAACATGAAAGAATTTGTGCCAGGCCAGGATTTAAGAGGGCCTCACCTTTATATCCTGCAGAAGCGGGGTGTTTTTAAGAACCGCCTATCCCGTGTGTATGAACATAAAAACGGTAAACAGATTATCCCCGACAGGATGATCCTTGAGAACCAAGAACTTTCACAGATGCAGATTGACGAAATCGAAAGTCGCTTCGCCGGTTTAAAACAGTATTTAAGGATTTGAACTTTGATTAAAACTTTCCGACACATTGAAAAATATTAAACTGAACGATAATAAATCTGGTAGAGGCGTATTTGCATATGCTGTTATATTCGTGGTTTCGCTTATAGTTGGATGTACGCAGCGCACCTCCCCGATCACAGAAAACGATTTTTACAATCAGGAGTTTAGCCCATTCGTCGAGCCCGATTTCCCATTCGTAAGCACCTACCTGGACGCCCGTTACCTGGGGGCCCATTTCCCGGATGATAACGTGGTATCCAGGGGGCTTATCATCAATCTGGATGACAGTGCATTCATGTGTTTTGACCGGGACCTGCTACGGTGGGCTGTGGCTTGGACGGGCGGGAGGCTCACCGAGAGCATGCTGCCTGAGGTATCGTACCATGATTTTTTCAACAAGCTATCCCACGTTCCGGAGATTGCCGGCGACCCGGCTTTCGGTAACGGGATCTACCCCGGGTGGTCTTCGCGAAGGCCCGTCCAACAGGAGGTCCGCCTTGCATCACAGGAGATGGAAGGTTCACATTGGGGGCCGTTGCCGGCGGAATACGGGCGCTGGGATGGGGTTTACGTCCATGACAACCAGGCGGTCCTCTCCTACAGCGTATCGGGTACGGATGTCGTGGAGCTTCCGGGCGTGATCCGGAAAGACGACCTGGCCATCTTCACACGGGCATTGGAAATCGGAGAATCATCCGATACGCTGTTCATGAACGCTGCGGAAGTGGTGGGCGGGAGCGGTGGCTATACTGAAGGCACGGTCGGTTACATCCATTTCGGTGAGGGTAAAGATTCGGTCATGGCCGTGGAGATACAAGAGCGGGGCGCGGGTGATGCTTCAGTGCGTTTGGTCGATGGCCGCTACCTTGTCGTTGCCGTACCACCGTCTGCGGTCCCCCGGGAATTGACGGTTGCTCTATGGCGCGGCCCTGCGGGGCAGCTGGACGGGTTCAAGGCGGCATTGCAATCGGCTGGCATCCGGATTCCCGCCTTCAGGAAGGGTGGGGATGGGCATTGGCCGGGGAAGGTGTACACACGGGGTGAGATAGCGCCCGATACCGCAGCGTTCGTCGCGGACATCCTCACCCTGCCGGTCCCCAACCCATGGAAACGGAATGTGCGGGTTATCGATATGGCCTTCTTGGACAACACCACGGCTGTGGTATCTACGTTCGAGGGTGACCTCTGGGTGGTTGAGGGCGTCGGCGGCAACCTGGGAAGGATGTCGTGGAAACGTTTTGCTTCCGGGCTTTACGAGCCGATGAGCGTTGAGGTCCATGATGGACAGATCTACGTTTTTGGGAAAGAGGGTATTGTCCGGTTGCACGACCTGAACGGGGACGGAGAAGCAGACTACTATGAGAACTTCTGTGACCTGATGCAGGAACCCCCGGAGTCTTACGCCTGGGCGGCCGACATGGTGTTCTCAGAAAAGGACAGCAGCTTCATCATCGCACTGGGTGGTGCCGTAAATGCCAGGCCAGGCGTAACCAAGCCAATCATGACCGGCTTCCGGGCGGGATCCAACCATTCGGGCACGATCATGCGGATTTCCCTTGACGGCAAACGTGTGGAGGTGGTCGCCACCGGTTTCCGTATGCCCTTTCTCGGGGTGAACCCCCTCACGGGCGGGATAACTGCGACTGACCAGCAAGGGAACTATGTTTCATCCACGCCGATCTATGTGGTGGCGCAGGGTGACTTCCTGGGCGTCCCGGCCACCGCACACCGTAACGACAACCCGGTTGCGAAAAGACCGTTGACATGGATCCCGCACCGGATAGACCGCTCTGCGGGCAGCCAGGTCTGGATGACCAGCGGGAAGATGGGGCCGCTTGACGGTTCCCTGGTCCATTTCTCTTTCGGCAAGCCGGGTTTATTCCGGGTGCTGGTCGATTCCACCTCGCAGGGGTTGCAGGGAGGGGTGGCACCCATCCCCACCAAGCTTTCCACCCCGATCCTCAAAGGCGTATTAGGCCCGGTGGACGGCTATCTTTACATGGCCGGCTTCAACCTGTTGGGCAGCAGCTCCGAAGGGGTCAGCGCCATCCAGCGGCTGCGGTACACGGGCAAGCCAAGTTATATGGCGAATGGCATCACGATGGGTGAACAGGGAATTGTGCTGTCTTTCGACTCGGAACTGGACACGGCCAGCGTGAAGGACCTGTCGCACTATCACGCCAAACGGTGGAATTACCATGATACGGAACAATACGGTTCGGGCCATTTTCGGCTGGATGGAGAGCCGGGGGAGGAGATACTCCCGGTCCTTGGAGCCTATCCATCTGCCGATGGGAGGCGGATCTTTCTGCTGATACCGGATATGGTGGAGGTGGACCAAATGGAGCTGATGTACCAGTTGAGGGCGAAGGACGGCAGGGAGCTGAGCGACGGCATCTGGTTCAGTGTGAACCATGTGCCCGATCTGAGTGGCATATCAGCAGAGTTTGCCGGGGTCGATTTCGGGCGGCTCAAGATCAGCGAAGCCGACATGGCCGCGCTCATAAAGACCGAGGACCCCATCACGCGTGAGTGGGGGGCCAAGCTCTTCAATAGCGTGGGCTGCGTGGGCTGCCATTCGCCGGGCACAGAGACAGCAGGTAAGTATGGTCCGCCCTTCAAGGGGATATATGGCACGCTACAGGAGATGAACGACGGCACATTCATCGAAGCGGACGATGCGTATCTTCGAGAATCGATCCTCGATCCAAGCAAGCACGTGGTCAAGGGCTATGAGGCGGAGATGCCTTCCTTTGTGGGCGTGCTATCCGATGCGGACATCGAGGCGATACTGCTGTACATTATGTACTTAAAATATTAATGAAAGTCAAATGAATAAACCCGTTTTCTTGTTTACATCCTTTTCAGTATCTAAAGGATTTTTAAAACAGAGCGATAAAAATTGTTAATCATGATATGTCGATTTCAATTTTACAAATTCTACAGCAGTGGGCGCGCCAGTTTCCTCTTCTTATTGTCGTTGTTCTTGTCCTGCAACTCTGGGAATAATTCCAAGGATCAAACAGCAATCTATTCTTCTGACCCCCAAATTCTGTCAGTAGGTCAACAGCTCTTCGAGAATAACTGCTCGTCATGTCATAATTTTTCGCAAAGGAGCATCGGGCCGAGCCTGCAGAACGCAACCACTGATTTACCTGCAGAATGGCTGAGAAAATTTATCCAAAACGCTCCAGAAATGATCACTTCGGGAGATTCACGGGCTAGCATGTTATTTAAGGAATATAAACAGGTAATGCCACCATTTCCTTCGTTAAACGCCAGGCAGGTTGATGCTATTCTCGCCTTCATTCACAAGAACCAAAAATTGGTTATACATCAGGAAACCAGAAGCTCTTTCATAAAAGATCCAATTCCCACCCCAATCCCATTAACCGGCGGGCAGTTGCATTTACAATACCAATCCACCGCCCCTGCTACCGCCACGAAAGCGCCGCTGGCCAGGATCAACAAGATGCAATCGTTGAAAGGAAAACACGAGAGGCTGTTTGTAGTAGATCTGGAGGGTATTCTGTACGAGATAGAAGATAAGGAGTGGAAAGTAGCCATGGATATTCGAAAACTGCGTTCAGATTTTGTTTCCTCTCCGGGCTTGGGCACAGGCTTCGGGAGTTTCGCTTTCCATCCTGAATTTCATAAAAACGGCTTGTTATATACTACCCATGCCGAAAAGGTTCATTCTGTCCCGGGGGATCTGGGCTATGCCGATTCGATGAAAGTTCGTCTTCAATGGGTGTTGACGGAATGGAAAATTAGAGATCCTTCGGTAACTCCGTTTATAAGCAAGGGACGCGAGTTGTTGCGAATTGATATGCCGACAATTTCACACGGTGTACAGGAAATCACATTTAACCCGCTCGCCCGGAAAGGCCAGGAGGATTATGGCCTACTGTATATTGGGGTAGGCGATGGAGGAACGGGCGAAAAGGGATATTATAAGCTTTGTAATAGTAACAAGAGTGTTTTAAGTTCAGTTTTACGCATAGATCCGCTGGGACAAAATAGCGCCAATGGGCGTTATGGTATTCCGCCTCGTAACCCCTTTGCAAATGAAAAAGATCCGCTGGTGGTTAAGGAAATCTTTTGCCGCGGGTTTCGTAATCCCAACCGGATATCCTGGACTCCCGATGGGAAAATGCTTATATGTGACATAGGACAATCAAACATCGAGGAGATAAATCTTGGCACTGCCGGGGCTGACTACGGATGGCCAGAACGGGAAGGAACTTTCCTGGTTAATCCAAGAGGTGACATCAGCAAGGTTTTCGCCTTACCAGGTAATGAACCTCCAAAAAAATATACCTATCCTATACTTCAGTATGACCATGATGAAGGTAGGGCCATTTCTGGCGGCTTTGTTTATGATGGCTCGGCAATTCCGAATTTAAAAGGCAAATACGTTTTTGCGGACATTACCAATGGCCGATTTTTTTTAACAGAAAATCACCAATTGAAGCAAGGTGAACTGGCTCCAATTAAGGAATTGGAAATTTGGATAGATGATGAGCTGACTACTTTTCAGAAAATAAACGGCACGGCCAAACCCGATGCGCGTTTGGGAGTTGGACCTAGAGGGGAATTATACGTTTTTACAAAAGCAAACGGAAAGCTTTACAAAGTTGTCGGGTTTAATCTGCTGTAAAAAGAATACAAAACTAAAATGCTCAATTTCCTGATTCTAACTTTTTACTGTAGTTACTATGTTCGTGCATTCCTTTCACGCAGCCATATAAAACAACTCAATGAGTTAAATCGAAAGAAGCATAATAATTTTTTTTAACACAAAACCTTTTTCTCATATCAAGCAATACATCAAATCGTCATTAATAATTGTTTTGAAATCTTTTCGATATAAAAAACTAATTCGTTCTGTCACTTTTTTAAAACATCTGCAAATGGTTTATTAATGTTTCGACTGAGAACAAACATTCTGCGAGAAAAGTTTAGAACCAATACAAGTACAAAGTTTCTATCCAAGATAGAATAGGATTTAAAGGAAAAAGAAAATTAAATCTTCAGTAAACCAACAAATAAGGGAGATTCCTATTTTCGTGGTAAGGATTGAATTTTAAACTAAAACCAATTATAAAAAAGATGATCATAGACACCTTATCGAACGCAAAAAAATATTCCTGCGTTCATCCATTATTTGCAAAGGCGTTTGAGTACATTCAAGCGCAAAATTTAGAAACGATTGAACCAGGAAAATATGAGATAGAGGGCGATAATTTAAAAGCCATTGTCTCCAACAAACCGGGCAAGCTTATCGAAGAATCCATCGCGAAATTTGAGTGCCACAACAAACACATAGACATCCAATATTGCATAAAAGGAAAAGAACAAATAGGTTGGAAGCCCCGAAACAACTGCACTCAACTAAGAGGAGAATACGATCCGGAAAAAGATGTGGCATTCTATAATGACTCACCGGATATGTATTTTCAATTGACCGATGGCCAGTTTGCCATCTTCTTTCCCGAGGATGTACACGCACCAATGATAGGTGAAGGAGAGATTAAAAAGATGGTGATTAAAGTAAAAATTTAATGCTAAAAAAAATCCCTTGCCTTTGTTTCGACAACAATAGTTCCGGACTATATAAAATATTCACAGTTTTCTTTGAGAAGAGTAATGCAATAAATCTTAACTGCAGAGAATAGAAAATGGACAAATAAGTTTGTTTACTGTAAACCTTTTATGTTTACGAATTTTAATGCCGAACTAAGCAGTTAAAACTAACTTGTTTTGTTAGAGAAATGTTCATTATTTTTCTTTAAAATTTTATTATGGACAATAAACTATTTTTTATCGGTACCTTATTCTTTATGATTTTATTTTCAGGTTGTAATAAATATTTAAGTCAATCCGGGAAGAACCTGGTATGGGAAGAAAACTTTAATCAAAAAAATTCTTTTGACAATGCTAAGTGGTCAAAAATTTCCCGTGGAACAAGTGACTGGGACAGGAACATGAGCGATTTTGATTCCTGTTATGCAATGCGTGATGGTAAGTTGATTCTTCGTGGTATAAAAAACACTCATTTACCCAACGACACCGCTAAGTTTTTAACAGGTGGCGTTTATACAAAAGGAAAGGTCGGTTTTGGTTTTGGCAGGGTAGAGATAAGGGCAAAATTAAAGGGAGCCCGAGGTGCATGGCCCGCTTTTTGGATGCTTCCCGAAAATGCTGGCTGGCCCAATGGAGGTGAGATTGATATTATGGAGCGGTTGAATTCTGATTCTATCGCCTACCAGACTGTTCATTCAAATTATACATTCAATCTCAAAATCAGAGATCCAAAACCCGGCGCTACCGGAAAAATTGATCCGTCAAAATTTAATACTTATGCAGTAGAAAAATATCCTGATAGCCTGGTTTTTTTCATCAATGATCACAAAACATTTACCTACCCTCGTATTCAAACAGATAAAGAAGGTCAATTCCCTTTCAGTCAATATAAATATTATCTTCTCATTGATATGCAATTAGGAGGTTCATGGGTAGGCACAATTGACCCCGATGATCTCCCTGTGGAGATGGAAATTGACTGGGTAAGATTTTATCAGTTTAAAACAAAAAGGTAGCGAAATACAAAATTGAAACTTCCAGGGCCGTGTTGGCATTTAGGGAAAGAAAATGAATTCTACTTTTATAAGTGCAAACTTGCCTCATAGAGCTTTTTTTTTGACAAAGAGATTTTAAGAAAACTTCGGAAATATTCATATTTACCAATTCTGAACTCTTCCCGGATACACTTCCAGCGCCTTTTCCAGGCAATCCATTGCTTTATTGATTGCTTCTACATTCAATACATAAGCCAGTCTTACTTCTGTTTTCCCAAGACCTTCTGTGCCGTAAAAACCGGTGCCGGGAGCCAGCATTACAGTGGCCCCGTTGTGATCAAACGAATTGAGAAGCCATTGGCAAAACGCATCAGCGTCATCAATCGGCAATGAAGCCATCGCATAAAAGGCACCACCGGGATTTGGACAAAAAACGCCGGGAATATTATTTAATCTTTTTACGAGAGTGTCGCGCCTAAGGCGGTATTCAGCTTTTGGTTTTTGAAAATAATCTGAAGGAAGATCAACCGCAGCTTCTCCTAAAATTTGGCCAAACCCCGGAGGACTGAGTCGTGCCTGTGCAAATTTCATTGCTGTTTGCAAGACCTCCATATTATGAGTTATTAAAGCACCAATCCTTGCGCCACAAGCGCTGTAGCGTTTGCTAATGGTGTCAAGAAGGATCACATTATTTTCTGCACCCGCCAATTGCATTGCACTAATATGTTGGCCTTCATAGCAAAATTCACGGTAGGCCTCGTCAGAAAATAGGTATAGGGCATGCCTGATAATAATGGTTTTTAGCACTTCCAGTTCTTCCCTACTGTATAAATAACCAGTGGGATTATTGGGATTGCATATTAAAATTCCTTTTGTTTTAGAAGTTATCAGCTTCTCAAATTCTTCAACGGGTGGCAAAGCGAAGCCGGTTTCTATGAAGGAAGTTATAGGCTTGATTGTGACGCCGGCGGCCACCGCAAATCCATTGTAATTTGCATAAAATGGTTCAGGAATGATCACTTCATCTCCGGCATCAAGGCAACTCATAAAAGCAAATAGAATAGCTTCGCTTCCGCCGGTGGTTACGATAATCTCATTGTGATCCACATTAATATCCACTGATTGGTAATATTCAACTAACTTTTCCCGGTAGCTTTCGTTTCCTGCGCTATGACTGTATTCCAGGATTTTAAAATCTGAATTTCGTACTGCGGCCAAAGTTTCCGGGGGCGTTTCTATATCCGGTTGTCCTATATTCAGGTGGTAGATTTTAATTCCTCTTTTCTTTGCTTCTTCGGCAAAAGGAACCAGCTTGCGAATAGGAGAGGCGGGCATTATTTTGCCGCGGTTACTAATTGATAACATGTAACAAAGATAGTTGAGTCAAATTATATTCTAAGGTTATGAAAAGAGTAGATAATAAATTCAGACCGGAAGAATGCACAAGATAATTTAAAATAAAAAAGACCTAAAATGCTCTTCATCATTGCATTCCAGGTCTTTTTTGTAGCACGTACGGGATTCCCTGCCTGACTGCGTCATGCAGGGAGGGAACCTGTGATACCTCCGTTTAGGGAAGCTTTTTTTTCAACCAGTTTTTTCCTGCGGAAGATTTTAAATATTTCTCTCTAATTCTGGCTGAGGCCCAATCAGGATGCTGCTCGGTAAAAATTATTTTCCATGGCAAGTGTCCTTTGGTATATCGATTTTTCCCGGAGTTATGTTCTTTTAATCTTTTATCAGCGTCCAAAGCCATTCCTACGTAAGTGGCCTGGTCTTTTAAACTTGATAAAACGTAAACTGTTATCATAAAAAATAGCCTTGAAAAAATATTTCCAAGGCTTTAATTTTTAATTATTTTGTAGCACGTACGGGATTC
>JBDTKU010000006.1:0-13893 GCA_039935135.1 Ginsengibacter sp.
AAATAAAAATCATTGTTATTTACCTGCCAGTCGGGCAGGCTGGTTTGTTCACTGTTCCCTATCAAAATTCTATGTTTTCAAAATAAGAATTATTAATAAATGTTCGTTTACTGCGACTTAACTTTTATTAACTTCATCATTATTAATTTGTTTCAATCTGAAGAAATCATTCATGCTCTCTAAAATTCTGAATTCTATTTCTATATTCCTGGTGATTGTCGCTTGTGGTTGCAATGAGCCAATAAAATATGATCATCCCACCATTGACATCCAAACTTATTATGGAGATATTATCGTTGAATTGTATCCTGAAAAAGCGCCTAAAACCGTTGCCGGCTTTCTTGCTTTTGTGGATTCCGGTTATTTTAAAAACACTTCTTTTTATCGTGTTTTGAAAAAAGAAGACCAATCTATGAATGCCAACAAAACCCAACTAATCCAGGGCGGCCTTTGGCAATCAAAAATTAAATTGTTGCAATCCCTTCCGGGAATTCCATTAGAGACCACCAAACAAACCGGAATTCTTCATGAAGAAGGTGTGTTCTCTTTAGCAAGAGGCGTGGAAGCCAATTCCGGCAACACCGAGTTTTTCATTTGCATGGACAGTGAGCCTGATTATGATTACGGCGGCGATGCAAGTCCTGATAAAAAAGGGTATGTTACTTTTGGAAGAGTGATCAGCGGAATGAAGTTTGTAAAGCAAATTCATAGTCAGCCTGATTATGAAACCAATTTTAACCCGCCTATAAAAATTATTGATATTAAAAGATTATAGAAGCAGAAGGCAGAAAGCAGAAACGTTATCTCTAAACTCTCTAAACTCTTCTAAACTCCCTAAACTAATCTTCACCCCTTTCTAAACTAATTTTCCTACTGGTTTAAATATTTTAATGGTCAATAAAACGATTCATTTTACATTTGCAAATTATTTATTAAAAAATAGAATAAGGGGTGAACTGATTTTGGGGAAGCATCTTAAAACAAAAGCGTGCAGAAAAACATTAATAAAGTAAGCGCCGCAGGATTACTTATCGCGTTAGGAATTATTTATGGCGATATCGGCACATCACCTCTCTATGTTGTCAAAGCTATTATTTCTGATAGAATTATTACCGCAGACCTGATTATTGGGGGCTTGTCCTGTATTATTTGGACGCTTACGCTCCAGACAACCGTTAAATATGTAATTCTCACTTTAAAAGCTGATAACAATGGTGAAGGTGGAATCTTTTCTTTGTATGCGCTGGTGCGGCGCCAAAAGAAATGGCTCGTTTTTCCGGCAATGATCGGCGGCGCTTCCCTGATAGCGGATGGCATGATCACTCCAACCATCTCGGTCACTTCTGCGATTGAAGGATTGAAAAATCTTCCTTTCCTAAATGAGATTCCCCAGACAATTGTAGTCTATGTGGTTATTGCCATTCTTTCAGCATTGTTTTTTTCCCAACAATTTGGAACCGCTTCTATTGGCAGATTGTTCGGACCGATCATGCTGATTTGGTTCGGTATGCTTTTTATTTTAGGTATCACTCATATTTCTGCAGATATCAATATTCTTAAGGCTTTTAACCCTTACTATGCGATTAAACTTCTTGTAGTTTATCCTAAAGGATTTTGGATTTTAGGAGCCGTATTCCTTGCCACGACTGGTGCGGAGGCTTTGTACAGCGATCTGGGCCACTGCGGAAGAGGAAATATCAGGGTCTCCTGGATTTTTGTAAAAACTGCTTTGATAACCAATTACCTGGGACAAGGCGCATGGGTCCTTGCCAATTTTGAAGGCCAAACAAAAACAAAAGAAATGATTGACAACGGCTTTAATCCTTTTTATGGAGTAATGCCGCACTGGTTTTTAATCTTTGGAATTTTTATTGCTACAGTCGCTGCGGTCATCGCCAGCCAGGCATTGATCAGCGGCTCTTTCACCCTGATAAGTGAAAGTATGCGCCTGAACTTATGGCCTAAAATGAAGATCAATTATCCTACAGAAGAACGCGGACAACTTTTTGTTCCTGGCATTAATACGATGCTGTTTATCGGGTGCATCGGCATCACTATTTATTTTCGAACTTCTTCCAACATGGAAGGCGCTTATGGATTGGCAATAACGCTAACCATGATTGCCACGTCGCTTTTGTATGCTAATTTTCTGATTTCGCAGCGATCTAAAAAGCCATGGGTTTATTTATATCTTATAGTTTATCTCACTATTGAATTTGCATTTTTAACCGCCAATATGGATAAATTTCCACATGGTGGTTTTGTGACCTTAATTGTGGGCGGTGGGTTGTTTACGATTATGTACACCTGGTTCAGGGCGCGAAAAATTAAAAACCGTTATGTTGAATTTGTTCGCCTTGATCAGTATTTGCCTACGATACAGGAGCTCAGCAACGACATGAGCATTCCTAAATATGCGACTCATTTGGTTTACCTGACAAGCGCAAATAATCCAAAAGAAATTGAGCATAAGATCACTTATTCTATTCTGAACAGGAAACCGAAGCGTGCAGATATTTACTGGTTTGTTCATGTAGATACACAGGATGATCCCTACACTGCTGAATATACGGTGGATGCAATCGTTCCGAATGAAGTGATTCGTGTGGAGTTCAGACTTGGTTTCAGAATGGAACCAAGAATTAATCTTATGTTTAGAAAAGTGGTGCTGGACATGGTAGCCAACAAGGAGGTGAACATTACGAGCCGGTATGAAAGCCTGCAAAAAAACAATGTGGTGGGCGATTTTCAATTTATTGTTTTGGAAAAGTTTTTGTCGCAGGATAATGAATTGCCTTTCTTTGAAAAATTAATTATGAAAATGTATTTCTGGATCAAAAAAATAAGTCTTAGCGAGGAAAGAGGATTTGGTTTGGAACAAAGCAATGTCACTGTCGAAAAATTCCCATTGATCGTAGCTCCGGTTAGAAAACTAAAGCTGAAACGGGCTTTTTTGGACGATGAAGAACATTGATCCTTTTTTTCGATATTAGAATTTAGAATTTTATAGATAGATTTCTTAAAGCCTTTGTGGCGCTGCATAGCAGACAAAGTAATAAATCATTTTTTGTTTAAAGAGAATTATGAATAGATCAAAACCAAAAGCTACTGTTGGCAGAAAAATTTATCGGATCACGATTGTTTTTACGCTTATTTATTGTTCGGTTGGAATTGCTTTATATCACCTCCAGGAAAAATTTTTATTTTATCCTGAATCTTTGCCCAAAGATTTTAAATTCAAATTTTCTTTTCCTTTTAAAGAAGTAAATATCGCGATGAACAAAACTGATACACTTAATTTAGTTCAGTTTTTTCCTGCTGATTCTTTGCCAAAGGGCGTGGTAATTTATTTTCATGGAAATTCTGGTAACGTGATTAAATATTCTAAATATGCTTCCAATTTCACGAAGCATGGATATGAAGTCTGGATACCTGATTATCCTACGTTTGGAAAAACGACAGGAAAGTTGACCGAAGAAAATGTTTACCTGCAGGCGAAGGAAGTTTATAAACTGGCCCATTCCGAATTTCCAGCTGATAGTATTATCGTGTATGGCAGGTCGTTAGGTTCTGGCGTTGCTTCTCACATAGCTGCCAACTTTAATTGTAAGCAGTTGATTTTAGAAACTCCATTTTACAGTATTCCGGATCTTTTTGCTCACTACGCGCCTATGTTTCCGGTAAGAAGGATGGCTCATTTCAAATTTCCAGTTGGAGAGAATCTTAAAGAAGTAAAGGTGCCGGTTACTATTTTTCACGGCACTGATGATGAAACCATTCCTTATGCCAATGCTGAGAAATTGAAAAAGAATTTAAAACCCGGCGATGAATTTATAACGATTGAAAATGGCACGCACAATAACCTGAATGATTTTCCTCTATTTCACCAAAAGCTGGATTCATTGTTGAGCCTGTAAATAGAACCAAAATAAGAATCTCATTTATTAGTTCGTTTACTGGATTTTAAAATTTAATTTGATCAGCATCAATTTTAAAATCAAACCTTCCTTTGGTGATAAGAATACTGTCCCCAATATTTCCATCGAATAAACCTGTAAAAGAAAGATGTGAAGTGTCGAGGTTTATTTTTATAAAATAAATATCAGATGTGCCGCTTTGTTTATCACTATAATTTTGTGGAGTATTTATAAGAATGCCTCTTGTATTCGAAGAAAATCTTTTACCACCCATTGCTATAAAATCACTTAGTGAAAATGATTTGGGAACAGGCATTAATAAAGAAATGTTTTGGTATGGAGAATTGAATTGCACATTCCCATTGTCGTTTATTCCAATAGCCCACGAAATGCTAAGTGTGTCAAATGCGCTGCTGGTCACAATCTTATAGATTGACGGAACTGAATTTACAATTCCTCCAAAGAGTGGCTTTCTATAATTATTAATGTAGGGCACGTCATTGATGTAATTCGTGGCGATATTAAAACCGTAGAAAGTTAAACGGCTTAAACCGGGATCATCCTGGTCAGGAAAATAATTTCTTTTGGAACATCCGGCAAGGCAGAGTATTGTGATGAGTGGAAGAAGTTTATAAATTGGATGTTTCATTTCCTTCTTTTATTGTAATAAAAATTATAGCCAAAGGTTATTAGCAGCGGGGCGGCATATTTATAAGATAATGGATAATCGCCTCTTGAAGTCAGTAGAGGAGTTTGGGCGTGAAGCATCAACATCATATCCTGTTTCGTTTTATGGAAATTATAAACTGCCGCCATTGACATAACGAAGCCTGCCGGGCTGGAATTTACATCAGGATTCAGGACTTCATAATTTACTTTGTCAAAATTTTTATAGCTCACTTTAAAATTTTGGCTACATATACCAACTGGCAGTATGTTTAGATAAAAACTGTTATTTTTTTTATTCGTGTATAAATGAATTCTGAAACCGACCGCCATTGTAAAAATAGAAGAAGAAATATTTTCCTGCAAAGTGACTTTCTGTGGTAAACTTTCGTTCAAAGTAAAAGCATCGCCAGTTCTTTTATTGATTAAAGGAATATCATAATCAAATTCTAAAAACAAGGGAGATTTTTTGTCGGCGAAAGGTTTCCATTGTAACGAAATTGGAATATGATGAAATGTTTTATTGGAATTATTCATGTCTGTGGAAATACCCGTGGATAAAGAGATTGACGATTGAGCATTTGTGGTTATAGAAAATGTAATAAAAAGAAAAAAACAAATAACGTGGGTGAAAAAAAGTTTCATAATAGAGTCAGTCTTACAGAATAAAAACGTTTTAGACAGCATAAAGTATTGACAACGAAAAACCATAGAACGCTGCAAATATTTCGGAATATTATAAAATAAAATTTGAGGTTATTTGTTGCTTTACTTTTACAAACACAGGCTAAATTTCTTTCAATTCCACTAAATGTTTTTCCACTTTTAATTTGTATTTAACACCCACTTTTAGCGCATAATTTTCTTTGTCGTGGCTTACGGGAAATCCAAAACAAACAGGATAATGATAGTCTTTCACCAAATCTTTTATGGCAAGTTCCACTGATTGTCCGAAAGGAATGGTAGTATCTTTCATATCGGAAAATCTGCCGATGATAAGGCCTTTTAAATCATCCAGCTTTCCACTTCGTTTTAGCTGGTACATCATTCTGTCCACGGAATAAATATATTCTCCAACTTCTTCAATAAATAAAATTTTATTTTTTGTTTTGATGTCGGATGAAGTGCCAATTACATTTACCAATAGTGATAAATTTCCACCCACCAAAATGCCTTTTGCTTTTCCTGGTTGGTCTAAAATGTTTCCTTCTGTTTTGTAATCTGCACTTTTTCCAAGCATTGCATCATGAAGGCTTTGGATATATTGGTTTTTAAATTCGTCATCATTGAAAGCCGCCGCCATCGGCGCATGCATGGAAGCAATTTTAAAATTGGAAAATAAATGACAATGCAAAACAGTAATGTCACTGAATCCGATGATCCATTTTGGATGCTTTTTAAATTTTGAAAAATTAAGTTTGTCAATTATCCTCCCTGTTCCATAGCCACCTCTTCCACATAAAACAGCGTCAATCTTATCATCATCCATCATTTGTTGAAGATCTTTCCAACGCTCTTCATCTGTTCCTGAAAAATAATGGAACTGGTTGCCTAAAGTTTTTCCGCATATCACTTTAAAGCCCCAGTTAGTAAGCGTTTCAATACATGTCTGAGCTTTTTCAAAAGGCATATAACCCGCGGGGCAAACTATCCCAATCGTATCACCAGGTTTTAAATAAGGAGGTATTATTGTCATGTTATAATTTTTTTAAAGCGTGTCCCTCTCCTTTGGAGAGGGGTTGGGATGAGGCTTTATTCAACACTTTCTAAAAGCGTTTCTTCGGATGAAATTCTCAACACATGCTTCATCCCGCATTTCAAAGCATAATTTTCTTTTACATGCCCCACGGGAAAATCAAAACAAACAGGATATAAATATTCTTTTACCTTTTCCATTACCATATCATGAAGGCTATATCCAAAATCTTCTTCCGGATCGTCAGGCTTTATTCTGAATTCGCCGATGATTAAACCTTTCAATTTTTCTAATCGTTTGCTGCGTTTTAAATTCCATAACATTCCGTCAATCTTATAGCGGTATTCACCCACGTCTTCAATAAATAAAATTTTCCCATCGGTTTTCAGATTGGAAACGCTTCCATCCAGCAATTCAATAATGGATAAGTTTCCTCCAACCAGCGGGCCTGTGCCTTCTCCGAAGCGGTTTTCAAAATTAACCGGCCTTTCGTATCTCATCTTTTTACCGACGAGGCATTGACGTATAGAATCAATCGAATCAATTTGAGTTGGTAAAGCTTTTGAAAAATCATCCGGAAAACTATTGCACATTTTTGAATGAATAGTAGCGATTTCAAAGTTTTGGTTGATGTGGCAATGGAAAACGGTAGCGTCGCTAAAACCAATGATCCACTTGGGGTTTTTTACAAATTTTGTAAAATCAATCTGGTCAATAATTCTCACAGCGCCATATCCTCCTCGGCCCAGCATGATTGCTTTTATGTGTGGATCATTGATCATTTTTTGAAATCCTGAAGCTCTTTCTTCATCAGTTCCTGCAAAAGTAAAATCCTTAGCGCCGACCGTATTGTCCGTTACTACTTTAAAACCCCATTCCTTCATTTTGTTGATGGCCGGCATGCATTCTTCCATGCTGATGTAGCCTGACGGACACGTGATCCCAATTAAATCTCCTTTGTTTAAATAAGGCGGAATTTTTTTTGATGGATTCTTGTCTTTTGAAATAATGGTTTTGGGAAATGCAGTGGTGACGGTTGCTAAAGGGATTACTGCAGATAAAAAATCTTTTCTGTTCATAAAATTATTTCATTGTCAGCGGTTATATATTTTTTGAATCCAAATCATATAATAGCCACTGATATTTTTTACATATTGATTTTACTTCTTTTACTGGATTCTCTGTAAAAAGAACATTCACCATAACAAACTTTTCAATTACTTCATTATCTCCAAAATAGAACTCAAGAAAAGCATTGTTGATTTTTGTTATTGCAATAACATTATCTTTCTAAATGATTTTGGGAAAGAAGCTGTTAATCTTATTTTTAAAATCATCTGCACTTCCAAATAATAGTATCAGATCTTATCTAAAAGATCAATTCCAATTTTGGCGTTCAAGAGGAAAAACAGTTTTCCAAATTTCATCTCTATCAATTTTAAAAATATGCGCATTAGGATGCGGCAGGCAATAAAATGATTTTGACCATAAAGTACCGGTATATCCTATTACTTCTGATTTGCCTATTCTTTTTTCATTTAAAGATATTTCATCTGGCTTTAGGAATTTTTTCAAGTATTTAATATTTGTAATTCCCAAGGAGAGTATCCAGGGAGGTTGCAATTCATTTACAAATTTTTTGAAAATTTGAATTGATATTTCAAAATCTTCTCCTTTTAAATATTTCAGGCTGGGAGTTCTGAAAAAACATAGATTACTATAATTAAAATTATCCGAATTGATATTTAATTTTAAATACTCTAAAATATAGTCTTTTGACATTGTGAGAAACTTGTATTCCCCATTCTTTAATTCATCTAAAAATTTATTTTTTGTTGGCATTTGGCCTTGAACTGAATAATCATAATTGTCTTTTAAACCACCACCGCCCCAATTTATGCCGATTATTAAGGGTTTGCGTAATGTAATTGGAGTTGCACAAATTGAATAATTCCATTTTTTGCCATTTGTTTTTTCATCTTTAAGAATATTACTATTATTTACTTCGGTTCCTAAGAGAGATGATATTTGGGTAAAAATATTTTCTGGATTCATTTTGAAAATTTATTTTTTAATTATTATAATTCAAATCCCATTCCCGCCTGTAGAGCTTTTTTATAATTGGGCAAATCAAATTTATAATAAAAAGGTGCTTTATGTGCAACTCCTTTTTTAGTTTCCTTTAATTTTTTGACGATGCCCGTTGAAATTATTTTTCTTTGAAAATTTCGCCTGTCTAATTTTTTATCAAGAATGGTTTCGTAAAGTTTTTGCAATTCGGGCATGGTGAATTTTTGCTCCAGTAAATTATATCCGATCGGATGAAAATACAATTGTAACCTCAATGATTTCAACGCTTCGTCAATTATATCCCTGTGGTCAAGCATCATTTCGGGTAAATTATCAATGCTAAACCATTCACAAGATTGCGAAATATTATCCGGCGCCGGTTTTACTTTGGTGAAATTTACCAACGCGTAATATCCAATTGTGATAAATCTTTCAAACATCCAGCTTTTATCGAGACTAACTCCAATGTTTTTTAAAAATTGTTGGTTTACCTTTTTCGTAGATCGGCCAGGGTCGCTGAAAACATGAAATTGCTGAAGAAATATTTTTTCAAGGCCGGTTCTCTCTTTCAAAATTCTTTGGGCCGAATTATCTATGGGTTCATCCTTCAAAATAAACCCGCCTGACAGAGACCATAATCCTGCAGATTTTGATTTTAATAGTAATACTTTTAAATTATTCTGATAAAATCCAAAAATCACATTGTCCACAGAAACATGACGCAGATATTTTTCGTGGCCCTTTAAGTAATGTGTTTTTAATTCTTTCTCGAATTCCATATTTAAAAGTAATTATCATTATTGAGATTAAAAATTTTTAATGCCACACATAAATTAAAGGAAAATAAATCAAAAAAAACTTTTACATTGTGTCACGATAACGCAATGAGTAAATTATAAAGATTGTGATGAAAAAAACGCTTGCTTTTATATTGATATTATTTGTTTGTTTTGATCTTTCAGCTCAAAATAATAATGCAGCAAAAGCTAAAGAAATGATTGGTAAAATGACGCTTGAACAAAAGGCCGAATTAGTGGTGGGCAATGGTTTTCGCATGCCTGGAATGAAACCTACGGGACCCACGATAGGACAAACACAAGATAAAGTCCCAGGTGCTGCCGGCACTACGCACGCTTTTCCTGACTTAAATATTCCATCTATCGTTCTTTCAGACGGCCCGGCAGGTGTAAGAATAGCACCGTACAGAAATGGTGACAGTTCTAAAAGTTATTTTGCTACTGCCTGGCCTGTGGCAACTTTGCTTGCGAGCTCATGGGATACTGCTTTGGTGAAAAAAATGGGCGTTGCTTTTGGAAGCGAGATACATGATTATGGTATTGATGTAATATTAGCTCCGGCATTAAATATTCATCGCAATCCTTTAGGTGGAAGAAATTTTGAATATTTTTCTGAAGATCCTGTGGTGGCAGGAAACATGACTGCGGCTTTGGTTAACGGAATTCAATCACAAAACGTCGGTACTTCCATCAAACATTTTATAGCAAATAACCAGGAAACCAATCGCAATTCGGTGAATACCATAGTAAGCGAAAGGGCCTTGCGGGAAATTTATTTGCGTGGATTTGAAATTGCTGTGAAAAAATCACAACCATGGACCGTGATGAGCTCGTATAATAAAGTGAATGGAACTTATACATCAGAAGATTATGATCTGCTCACTACCATTTTAAGAAAAGAGTGGGGTTTCAAAGGGTTGGTAATGACCGATTGGTTTGGGGGAAAAGATCCGGTAGCGCAGATGAAAGCCGGAAATGATTTGCTGATGCCGGGAACTTCTAACCAGTCAAAGGCGATTGTAGAGGCAGTAAAAAATGGCAAATTAGATGAAAATATTTTAGACCAAAATGCAGAGCGTGTGCTGGAGTTGATATTTAAATCTCCGGCTTATCACGATTATAAATATTCAGATAAACCTGATTTGAAAAAGGATGCGCAAATCTCACGCACTATGGCCGCAGACGGAATGGTCTTATTAAAAAATAACGGAAACGCACTTCCGTTAAGAAGCAGTACAAAAAATGTGGCGCTTTTTGGAATTAATGGTTATGAATTGATTGCAGGAGGAACAGGCAGTGGCGAGGTAAATAAAGCCTACACCATTTCTCTCGAACAGGGGCTTACAAACGCTGGTTATATTATAGATGGCGATTTGAAGAATACTTACATGAATTACATAAACGAAGAAAAAATAAAGCATCCTAAAAAAAGTTTTATACAGGAGTTTATGAATCCTTCATCGCCAATGAAAGAATATGTAGTAGATAAGGATATGATAAACAAAGAAGCCTCAAAATCAGATGTGGCTATCATTTCAATTGGCAGAAATGCCGGCGAAGGAAGAGATAGGAAACTAGAAGACGATTTTAATTTGTCAGATACAGAAAGAGCGCTCATCAAAAATGTAGTGGATATATATCACGCGCAGAATAAAAAAGTAATTGTGGTATTAAATATTGGAGGTGTGATTGAAGTGGCAAGTTGGAGAGATAATCCCGATGCCATTTTGCTGGCATGGCAGCCAGGACTTGAGGGGGGGAATGCCATTGCTGATTTATTAAGTGGCAAAATAAATCCTTCCGGTAAACTCGCCGTCACTTTTCCTTTGAAATATAATGATGTCCCTTCTGCAAAAAGCTTTCCCGGAAAAGAATTTCCTGACCAGGCAACTACCGGAGATTTTGGAATGAAACAAATTCCCGCCGAAGTAATTTATGATGAAGGAATTTATGTAGGCTATCGTTATTACAATACTTTCAACGTAAAGCCTGCGTATGAATTTGGTTATGGATTGAGTTATACTGATTTTACCTATAGTAATTTAAAATTAAGCAGTTCAGTATTTAACGGAAAAATTGAAGCATCCATTACAATAAAAAATACCGGAAAAATTGCTGGCAAAGAAGTGGTGGAATTGTACCTCACCGCACCCGTCAAAGACTTGAAAAAGCCTTCAGAAGAATTAAAAGGGTTTGCGAAAACAAATTTACTTAAGCCGGGAGAGTCTCAAAAAATCACCTTTACTATTGATGCAACAGACCTTGCTTCTTTTGACACTAAGTCAGCTTCGTGGATAGCCGAAGCGGGAAACTACATTGTGAAAATCGGTGCTTCCTCGACAGATATTAAAAAGACTGGGATTTTTAAATTGCAAAAAGATTTGACAGTTGAAAAAGACGAAAATGTACTAAAACCACAGGTCACGATACCTGATTTCTCAAAATAAGATTTGTTCTATGTTAAGCTTTAGCCGGCCTTTCGATTGGATTACCCCCCTTTCGAAAGCCGGTTTTGTTATTCTTTGTAGTCATTTCCAGTAAACAAACAAATTCCCCGCATTTCTATTTTCTATGGTTGAAAAAATTAAAAATTTTTCAATGCTAAAGTACAAATCACTCCTTCTCAAAAATTTTCAATGATTAAAATCTTACGTTATTAGTAAGTCATCTTTTGGGCAATGCTTTCCTTTGCGGTATTTTTGCAAATCCTTTTGAAAAATAATATGAAAGAATTTAAAAGATATTTAATTACTACGGCGCTCCCTTATGCGAATGGGCCTTTGCATATTGGCCATTTAGCAGGATGTTATCTGCCTGGTGATATTTATGCCAGGTATTTAAGGGCAAAAAAATTAGACGTAAAATTTGTAAGTGGTACTGACGAACACGGTGTTCCTATTACTATTCGCGCAATGAAAGAAAATATCACGCCACAGGAAATTGTTGACAGATTCCATGCGATCATTAAAGACAGTTTTGAGGAGATGGGTATTTCTTTTGATATTTTTTCGCGAACCTCTAACGAAATTCATCATAAAACTTCTCAGGATTTCTTCTTGAATTTGTATAATAAAGGCTTATTTGAAGAAAGAGAATCGGAACAATTTTTTGATGAAGAAAAACAAATATTTTTAGCCGATAGATACATTACTGGTACTTGCCCGGTTTGTGGAAATCCCAATGCCTACGGTGATCAATGTGAAAAGTGCGGATCTTCATTAAGCCCTGAGCAACTGATCAATCCACGAAGTACATTGAGCGATGCGGTTCCTGTAAAAAAGAAAACAACGCATTGGTATTTTCCATTGCAGAATTACGAAAATTTTTTACGGCAATGGATACTTGAAGACCATAAAGAGTGGAAACACAATGTGTATGGTCAATGCAAAAGTTGGTTAGACAACGGTTTGCAACCACGCGCGATGACGCGTGACAGCAATTGGGGCGTGAAAGTTCCTTTGCCTGATGCAGAAGGAAAGGTATTATACGTTTGGTTTGATGCGCCGATAGGTTACATCTCTGCTACAAAAGAACTGACCAATTTATGGAGCGATTACTGGTGTAAGGAAGATACCAAACTCATCCATTTTATCGGGAAAGATAATATTGTTTTTCATTGCATTATTTTTCCTGCAATGCTGGAGGCGCACGGTGATTTTGTGTTGCCGGAAAATGTTCCTGCGAATGAATTTTTAAATATTGAAGGCCAAAAAGTCTCTACCAGCCGCAACTGGGCGGTTTGGGTAAATGAATATTTAAAAGATTTTCCGGGCCAGCAGGATGTGCTTCGTTATGTGCTTTGCGCCAATGCGCCGGAAACAAAAGACAATGATTTTACGTGGAAAGATTTCCAGGACAGATGCAACAGTGAACTGGTAGCCATCTTTGGAAATTTTGTGAACCGAACTTTTGTGTTGATGCACAAATTATGTAACGGCAAGGTGCCGCCACCACACAATGCGATCCTGGATGATGCCGATAGGAAGATGATTGAAGAATTTAAACTTACTAAAGAAAAAATCGAAGCTTTATTAGAGCAATTTAAGTTCCGTGATGCCTTGTTTGAAGTAATTGACCTGGCAAGAAAAGGAAATAAATATATGCAGGATAAACAGCCCTGGATAGTAGCAAAACAGACAAATGAAAATGGGCAACTGACGACCGAAGCGCAACAGTCCATCGATAATTGCATACATATTTGTTTACAGCTTTGCGCTAATCTTGCCGTTTTTATTAATCCATTTTTGCCTTTCACTGCTCAGAAAATGATTCACATGATGAAGGTGGTTGATAAAATGCTGGATTGGGAAAACGCAGGAAAGTCAAAGCTTTTAAGTGTTGGCTACAGTTTGAGAGCGCCGGAATTATTATTCAGAAAAATTGAAGACGCGGAAGTGGCGGCCCAGATAGAGAAGTTGAATAAGGGATTGGTAGAAAGCCAAAAGCAAAACGCTAAAGGCGAAACGCAGAAGGCGGAAAACGAAAATCTGAAACCAAAAAGCAATGAACAATCAGTAGTGAGCAGCCCCACAACTGACAACCGACAACCGGCAACCGATATTCCACTTCAAAAACCAGGAATCGTTTTTGATGATTTTGCGAAAATTGATTTAAAAGTCGGCACCATTATTTCTGCTGAAAAAGTGGAAAAGGCGGATAAGTTATTGAAGCTTGAAATCGATTTGGGATTTGAAAAAAGAATTATTCTTTCAGGCATTGCACAACATTTTTCTGCTGAAGAAATTAC
>JBDTKU010000007.1:0-8263 GCA_039935135.1 Ginsengibacter sp.
CAGGGACCATCTCTGCGGTCAAAAATATTTCTTTTGAAATCAACAGAGGTGAAACGATCGCCATTGTGGGTGAATCAGGCTCTGGGAAAACAGTGACGTCGCTATCAATATTGCAGCTTTTGCCATCGCCTCCGGCAAAATATAAAAGCGGCCAGATACTATTTTCAAATGATGGAAGGGGGGTAGTGGATATTCTGAAAATTGGTGGAAAACAATTACAAAAAATAAGAGGGAACCAAATTTCCATGATCTTTCAGGAGCCAATGACTTCTCTGAACCCGGTAAAGACTTGTGGAAAACAGGTGATAGAAGCTATTCGAATTCACCAAAACATTTCAGAAAAAGAGGCGGAGAAAAAAACCATTGAATTATTTGAAAATGTAAAATTACCTGATCCCAATGCGATCCTAAACCGGTATCCTCACGAAATAAGCGGAGGTCAAAAGCAAAGGGTGATGATTGCAATGGCGATAAGTTGTAATCCTTCCTTATTGATTGCTGATGAACCTACCACGGCCCTGGATGTAACAGTTCAAAAAACAATTCTTCAATTGATAAAAGAGTTGCAGGTAGAAAAAAACATGAGCGTGATCTACATCACCCACGATCTTGGCCTTGTGTCAGAAATTGCTGATAAGGTCATTGTAATGTATAAAGGAGATGTGGTGGAATCAGGTCCGATTAAAGAGATTTTCCTGGATCCTCAAAACCCTTATACAAGGGCACTTTTAGCCTGTCGCCCGGATGCTTCGTCGAAAGGGAAAAGGTTACCGGTGATCAGTGATTTTTTAAGCGAAACCGGAGAGGATTTTAATAATAATTATTCAGAGCCTAAACGATTACCAGTAAAAAGAGATATTCCTGATAAAACATTATTAAAAGTGGAAAATCTGAAAGTGCATTTTCCTATAAAGAAAAATTTTTTTGGAAAAATTTTGAAAGTGTTTAAGGCTGTGGATGGGGTGAGTTTTACGGTGGAAAAAGGTGAAACTGTAGGTTTGGTAGGAGAGAGTGGTTGCGGTAAAACGACTCTTGGCCGCGCCATTATCCGGCTAATAGAACCCACTTCAGGAGCAATTTATTTTAATGAAAAAAATATCGGACTCATTCCTGAAAGCCAGTTCAGAAAGATGCGCAAAGATATTCAGATCATTTTCCAGGACCCTTATGGCTCTTTAAATCCGAGAATAACGATAGGCGAAGCCATCAATGAGCCTATGAAAATCCATGGCATTTTACCCACTGAAAAACAAAGAAAGGAAAAGGTTATTGACCTTCTTGAAAAGGTAGATTTGAAGCCTGAATATTTTAATCGATATCCCCACGAGTTCAGTGGTGGCCAGCGTCAAAGAATTTGTATTGCCCGGGCTCTTGGTTTAAACCCTGACTTTATTATATGTGACGAAAGTGTTTCTGCGCTTGACGTGAGCGTGCAAGCCCAGGTCTTGAATCTATTAAATGATTTGAAGGAAGAACTTGGCTTTTCATGCATCTTTATTTCTCACGATCTGGGAGTGGTTCACTATATCAGTAACAGGATCTTGGTGATGAATAAAGGTAAAATTGAAGAAGAGGGTCCTGCTGATGAAATCTATTTTAACCCGAAAAAAGAATATACCCAAAAACTAATTACAGCAATTCCAAAGGTTGACTTTTAAAATACAATGAGATCAAAAATAAAAATCGGGGCTATTTGTAGGTTTACTGGATTCAAATTACTAAAATAAAATAGGGCAGCATTGCTGCTGCCCAAATTCTTAGGTTCTTCAATAAAAATTTAATTCATAGTTTTTCAAAATAATTGAACCCTTAATAATTCATAAAAATTGGAGATAAAATAGGTTATTGTATTAAAAGAGCTTCTTAATTCTATCCTATAATTGTCAAAAATGCTGCCAAAAATGAAAATACGGATAAGTTAATGAAAATTAGTTTACTACATAAAGTTATATATGTAATTTACTCTTTTAAATTGCTATCCACTGCCTTAAAACCTTACCGTTTCAATTTTGAAAAGTCTATTTCCAACTAAACGCTTACCGTTTTTACGGGTTTGATGACGATAAACCTCAAGCAAATCATTTGAGATTCATTGATGAAATAATGCTATCGATTTTGTCTAACAGTTTCTTTTGAGATGCATCAAATTCGGAAGCATTCGCAAGTGGCGTATTCACACTGAAATAGAATTTTATCTTAGGTTCTGTTCCGCTTGGCCTTGCTGAAATCTTACATCCGTCTTCAGTGATAAATTGCAAAACATTGCTTTTGGGCAGATCTATTTTTTCACTTTCGCCAGTTAACAAGTTTTTCTTTGTCTGCAATTGGTAATCATATAATTCCTTCACTTTGCTTCCAGCTATTTCCGTTGGTGGATTATCTCGATATCCCTGCATCATTTCAGCAATTTCTTTGGAACCATTCATTCCTTTTTTGGTAATTGAAATTAATTTTTCATAATAAAACCCATATTTCACATACAGTTCCATCAGCTTTTCAAATAGTGTTCTTCCTTTCTGTTTTTCAACAGCGGCTATTTCACAGATCATGGCAACAGCGCTCACTGCATCTTTATCGCGCACTTTATCACCTATCATCAATCCAAAACTTTCTTCGCCTCCTACCACATAATTTTCTTTACCTTCTTTTTCTCTGATCAATTCAGCAATCCATTTAAAACCTGTGAGCACATTGTAGCAAGTAACATTATTTTTTTCAGCAATCTTGTCTATCATATCTGTGGTGACAATGGTCTTCACGATCATATCATTAGACTGTGCTATTCCGCTGCCTTTTCTTGCTTCAATAATGTAATTAAAGACAATCAGCGCCGTTTGATTTCCATTTAACAACACCCATTTTCCATGATTGTCTTTCACGCCAACACCCACTCTGTCTGCGTCGGGGTCAGTTCCTAATAAAATATCCGCGTCCAGTTCTTTGGCTTTATTCAAACCAATACTCATAGTTTCTTTCTCTTCAGGGTTGGGATATCCAACAGTAGGAAAATTTCCGTCAGGGTTGGCTTGTTCCTGCACAATATGAACATTGTCAAAACCATATTCTGCGAGCGCTTTCGGAACTAACATAATGCCCGTTCCGTGAATGGGTGTGTAAACAATTTTAAGATCGTGTTCTTTGATGCATGCCTCAGGGTTTATGCTTAAACCTTTTACCATTTTCAGGTAAGCATCGTCCATTTCTTTTCCAATTAAAGTGATGTTTTCAGAATTCCCTTTCCATTTCACGTCATCGATGCTTTTTATTTTTCCGACTTCCGAAATTACATTCTTATCGTGTGGAGGCACCAATTGGCCACCATCTTGCCAATAAGCTTTATAACCGTTATATTCTTTTGGATTGTGAGAAGCCGTAATGACAAGCCCGCCCTGGCAGTGTAATGTGCGAATAGCAAAACTCAATTCAGGCGTGGGCCTTATGGATTCAAATAAAAAAACTTTTATACCATTGGCCGCAAAAATATCAGCAGCGATCTCCGCAAAGTTCCGGCTGTTATTTCTTACATCGTGGGCAATGGCAACCCTCACTTCAGGAAATGATTGTTTTAAATAATTGGCATAGCCTTGTGTTGCCATCCCTACGGTATATTTATTCATACGGTTTGTTCCTACTCCCATTATACCCCGAAGTCCACCCGTTCCAAATTCAAGATCCTGGTAAAAAGCATCCTCCAATTGTGCAGGATCATTTTTTTGCAGCTCTTTAATTTCTTTTTGAGTGTCTTCATCATAATCTCCGGAAAGCCATTCCTTGATTCTGTTTTCTGTTTTTGTATCCATACTTTTATTTTTTTACAATTTAAAGATATTCATTTTGATTTATTTAATATTTCTACAACTCAATCCCCTTAATTTTGCCTGATGTTTTTACTCAATAATACCAAAAGGATTTTTTTTCTCCTTTCTTTTTCTTTTTTTTTTATAAACAATAGCGCATTTTCGCAAATCTTTTTTAGTCCTGAAGCAATATCCGAAAGTCCCGTTACTTTTCTTGAATTTGAAAATCATGCCATAAATGATTCTTTCATTACTTATCCTTACAATAAAAAAAGGATCCATTTAGTTACCGCTGCCAATATTGTTGGCTACGGAGGGGCACTCGTTGGACTAAATGCTATTTGGTATGCAAAGTATCCACGATCTGGCTTTCATTTTTTTAATGATGATAATGAATGGCAGCAAATGGATAAAGTGGGCCATATGTACAGTGCCTATTCGGAAAGCCGGGCCTCCATGGAATTATGGAGATGGGCAGGTGTGTCGAGAAAAAAAAGTATTTGGATTGGTGGCCTGAGTGGCGTGGCTTATCAATCTATTATTGAAGTGCTGGACGGGTTTTCTTCAGAATATGGATTTAGTCCCGGTGATTTCACTGCAAATGTCATTGGCTCCGCTGCCTTCATTTCCCAACAGCTTGCCTGGAACGAAAATAGAATTCAAATCAAATTTTCCTTTCATCGAAAAAATTATGGTACGAAGGAACTGGATGATCGTGCTGATGATTTGTATGGAAATTCAGAAATTCAAAGGTTTATAAAAGATTATAACGGGCAGACTTATTGGCTTAGTGCAAACATCAAATCCTTTTTCCCAAATGCCAATCTTCCAAATTGGCTAAATTTCTCAGTGGGATATGGCGCTGAAGGCATGTTTGGCGGCGTTAAAAATATCGGTTATGATGATAATGGCAATGTAGTATTTGACAGGCAGGATATTAAACGCTATCGTCAGTGGTATATTTCGCCTGACGTGGATTTTACAAAAATAAGGACCAATAAAAAAGGGGTAAAAGTTTTATTATTTGTTTTGAATTCATTAAAATTTCCGGCGCCTACGTTAGAATTTTCAAACGGAAAATTTAGAGGCCACTGGATCGTTTTTTAATGGCCTTGCAGTGAACCAACAAAAAATAATATATTTTATTTGTGGAAATAAAAAAACTATGAAACTGTTTCCAATTCTAAAATTCAATAATGTCCTTTTAAAGAATAAACATAAAGCGTGGATTCCTTTATTTCATAAACTAACCTGTCATGGCTTGTTATTCACCTGCTCCATTTACCAGTTAGATTATGTTTTAAAGGCTCGGGTTTTCCTACACCTTCAAAGGGCGTCTGCAAAATACTTTCAAGCAAACGGGATATTTTATTCTATACTTTCTTGTTCCCTGATTTAATCCATTCTTTCGCATCGTTTTCGGCCTTGTCAGAATATTCTATTTCCATAGAGTTGAAATATCTTTTTTAATTCCCCTTCCTTCTCTAAACTGTTTTTCTCCTTCCTTAATTTTAGCAACAAATTCAGGATCATAAGGACTTTTTTCAAAATCTACTTCTATAGCTTTTAGAAACGCCTTGACTATTTTTAATTTATCTTCATTCGCAGGATGTACAATTAAAGTTTCCATAATTATTAAAATAATTTTTAAAAATAGAATAATCCAAATTTCAAATTTCTAATCTGCATTTCCAAGTTGTTCTAAATCAATATTTTTCCTAAACCAGGTCATTTGTCTTTTTGCATAATGACGGGTATTTTTTTTTATTTCTTCCACTGCCTTTTTGAGAGAAAATTTTCCGTCAAAATGATCAAATAATTCTTTGTAGCCCACAGTTTGCAAGGCATTAAGGTGTTTGAAAGGAAGTAATGATTCGGCTTCTTTTAATAAACCGCTTTCCATCATTTGATCTACGCGATGATTGATGTTTTGATACAGTTCTTCTCTTGGAAGTTCCAGTAAACGAAACTTTACATCAAATTTTCGTTTTGTTTTTTCCTGGGAATGAAATTCTAAAATTGATTTTCCTGTAGATAGTTTTACTTCCAGCGCACGCAGCATTCTTTGTGGATTTTTCATTTCTCCTTTTGCAAAAAAAGTGGAATCCTGCTTTTTCAATTCATCCTGTAACCAATTAAGTCCATTCGCAAAATAATTTTCATTAATTTCTTTCCTGAGCGTTTCATTCACTTCCGGAATTTCATCAAGACCATCGGTGAAAGCTTTAATGTACAAACCTGTGCCGCCAACCATGACAGCAACATCATTATTTTCAAAAATGATACTCGCAGCGTTCAGTGCATACTCTTCAAAAATTCTGGCATTTACTTCTTCGTGAATGGAATGTGTATTGATAAAATAATGCTTTACTTTTTCCAACTGTTCGTTAGAAGGTTTGGCTACACCGATGTTCAGTTCCTTAAAACACTGGCGACTGTCTGCAGAGATAATTTGAGTATGGTGCTTTAGAGCTAATTCTATTCCGAGAGAAGTCTTTCCAACGGCTGTTGGACCGCAAACAATAAGGCATGTTTTTGTATTCATCCAATTGCAGGTTTGTAAAGAACCGGCTAATTAATTTTTATAATTCATCACTTTGCGAATCATCCACCTCTTCTTCTTCATTTTCATTTGTGTCATCGCTGTCGCCCTCTTCGCTGTATCCATCGGCCATCACAGCGGTATTAAGATCATATTTTTCTTCAATTTCAGACAGCTTTTCGTTGATCAATCCTTTAGTTCCGTATTGACTAGGGGCAATCCCTTCGCTTCTGCTGCAGGAGGGATAATCAATTTTGATACTTTCTTCCTTGTTTACGTTGATCAATTCTACCAAAAAAGTCCAGTTTTTATGAAAATCGTAGATGTAAATGAATTTCTGGTTGGGCTCGCGTATTTCTTTTCCTACGGCAGTTTCCTTCATAATCAACGGTTCTGCCTTATATTCTTTTTCATATTTTTCTAACGAAATCTCCTTGCCACGTTGCCAGTTATCATTGCTCCTGTAAAAAGTGGCGTGATGCTTATTATCAAATTCAAAGCATTTTAAAATGCAATTATGAAGATCGAAAAAAGTTTGCGTATGCTTCATAACAAGGTCACGGTAAATACTATCATCATCTTCCCAATAAACTCTGAATTTTAGAATTGCCATAGGACAAATTTAAGGGTTAGTTTTTAATTACCGATTTATCTGTGAAGTGATAAATGAAGGAAACTATTTCCTATATTTCTTTCGTGGATTTTTGCTGGTGTGATGAATTGAGTTAACAAAAATAATTTTCTTTCGTACGTAAATTTTGTAAATAATTAAATAGGGAAATGTTTTCACCTTTGCTTTCCTATAACCAATTTTTTAGCGTTGCCCGAAAGAAAGCGGATGAGAAATTATGTCATCAAATTTATCGTTTAATGATGGTATAAATTCCTCTCCTAAGCCATCTTTTTGTTGTTCATACCATTCATAAGCTTCATTGTAATCTATTGCAACGGCGGGATGAGATTCTATTGTAAAGTTCATTTACCCTTGACGTATTTTAATTTGTAGGCTTTTTTAGCACCCGCTTCAAGCTGCTTGCGTGATGAAGGTTTTATCTTGCCTGTTTCATATTCAGTTATACGATTATCTAACATAGAAATAAATTCTTTATCCTCCCACAGACTTTCCTCCTCCTCTTCTGCAAAAGTTTTCACCACAGTTAATACCGTTCTTTTTTGACGTGGAGTTAACTTTGATAAATATTGATTTATTTTTTTCCAAAGGGTTAACAACTGCCATAATTTTTTATTTTTCTTCAATGAAATTTACGTGAATATGGTTTTAAAAAAAATTTCAACGACTCTATTCAACTCCTAATTCTTTTGCCACTTTCTTCATATATTGAAAAGCATCATTAAATTCATTTGCGACTTCACCATCAAGAATGGCTTCTCTCACCGCATTTTTAATTTCACCAACGATCCTGGAAGGTGGGAGCCCAAATTCTTTCATAATAATTTCGCCGGTGATGGGCGGCTGCCAGTTTCTTAAATGGTCTGATTCCTCTACTTCTTTTAATCGTTTTTCAACCAACTCAAAATTGGCAAGATAACGTTGAACTTTTTGTTTGTTCTTTGAGGTGATATCGGCTTTGCAAAGCATCATAAGGCTTTCAATATCGTCACCTGCATCAAAGAGTAATCGGCGTATAGCTGAATCTGTTATATTCTCTTTGGTAAGACTGATTGGCCGCAAATGAAGCTCCACCATTTTCTTCACAAATTTCATTTTTTCATTTAGAGGAAGCTTTAACTGAGCAAAAATTTTGGGCACCATTCTTCCTCCCACCACCTCGTGCCCGTGGAAGGTCCAGCCGTGACCTTCTTCAAATTTTTTGGTGGCTGGTTTGGCGATGTCATGAAGAATTGCTGCCCAACGAAGCCACAGGTCATTTGTGTTTGGAGTAATATTGTCAAGTACCTGCAA
>JBDTKU010000008.1:0-4731 GCA_039935135.1 Ginsengibacter sp.
TAAAATCTTTCCATTCAGGATATTTAAATAATTGATCTATTAAATCTACTGGCACCATCAATACTTCTGCTTCATCTTCGGCAATCGCTTTTATCATACTTTTCTTTCGTGACTGGCAGCAGTTTACTGCCATGGCGCAGGTTTGTGAAGGATACAGGTGATACAAAAATACTTCACGTCCTTCCTCATCTTCTCTTACAATGCGTAAGACGCCGCTCAATACTATTGGAACAAAAACCAATAAATCACCCGGAAGAATTAATACTTCATCCCTGGTAAGACTTTTTTGCCTCGATTTTGAAAGCACCTCATTTACCAATGTTTTATCCGAGAAAATTGAATTAAGAATGTTCATAGCTTGCGAAGTTCGGCACTTATTTATAGAAATAAATACGGTATGCGGAATTGTGGTTGATAAATCAACAATTATGTTAAGGTTGGCATATATCCTGACAGGGATCATCATTAAATGCGAGCTGAATCATTTTTTTATTACATATCAAGAGTAACTTTACCATGTTGTTTAAAAATAAAAATACTTTATGAAAAACATCATAGTTCCTGTTGATTTTTCCGATGCCTCATACAATGCCGCCAATTACGCCGCAATGATGGCTAATATTTTCAACACCAATATCATACTGGTGCATGCATACATGAATCCGTCAGCTATTGATGAAACACCTGCACGTTTGCTAAATGAACCGGAAAAAGAATTGTGCGAGATTAAGGAAGATCAGCTAAAAGAGTATGTGGAAATTCTTCGTAAAAAATATACTATAAGGATCGAAGGGATCGTAAGAGAAGGAGCAGCGACACCAACAATAATAGAGGTGTCGAATAATAAAAATGCCGACTTGATTGTGATGGGAATGAAAGGTAAAGGCAAAAGTAATTCTGTATTTGGCAGTAATACCATTTTGGTGATGCGCAAATCTTCGTTACCTGTTTTGGTGATACCGGAACAGGTAGAATTTCGAAATATTGAAGTGGTCACCTTAGCCTCCGACTTTGATGTAGAAACCGAATTCAGTAATTATTCATTATTGAAAGAGATCGCTTTGAAAAATAAAGCGTTTATTCAAATATTGAATGTGAGAAAAAAAGGAGCTGAATTTTCAACCGATGAAATGTCAGGTAAAATAGATACGGCATTGGCTTTTAAGAATTTAAAACATAAATTTTATATGATTAAGGATGATGAGGTGGACGAGGGAATCGAAGATTTTTTAGAAGACCATCCTTCTGACTTGCTGGTCATGGTAGCGCGCAGACGCAATTTGATTGAGCGTATATTCAAAGCCAGCCACACCCGGAAAATGAGTTATGAAACCGAAATACCTTTGCTGGTTTTGCAGGGTAAATAGTATTAACCGCCTCAGTTAGCTCCGGTATTTGGATATGAGTCCTGACGGATTATCTTTTATCTTTCTTAATCAAGTTGTCAAACTCTTGATCCGAAATAATTGATGCCCCCGCCAAAGCCATCTGTAGTGTTGATTCAAAATTCATTCAATTTTTTTGTTTCACTTCCTAATATTCCAAACCAGTATCATGATTTTTAATGATTAAGGTCATTATTCAACTGTAGTTGGTGAATTACCTTGTGCATCAATCAAAGTAATGAGGAAGTACAAATATTTTGCTATTATAAAAATTATACATTATGAAAAAGACAATGAAAGGACTTGTATATGGAGGGCCGGGAAAAATCGAACTCAAAGAAATACCTGTTCCCGAAATCAATAAACCTACGGATGCTTTAGTAAAAATTCTAAAGACAACGATTTGCGGAACTGACCTTGGCATACTGCATGGTAAAACACCTTCATGCAAGCCAGGTACCACTTTAGGACATGAAGGGGTAGGTGTGATTGAAGCAGTCGGGAATGGGGTGCGTAGTTTTAAAAAAGGGGATCATGTAATTATTTCCTGCATCACTTCTGATGGTACTTGTGAATATTGTAAAAAACAAATGTATTCGCATTGCGAAGATGGTGGATGGATATTAGGACATCTGATTAATGGTACCCAGGCTGAATATGCACGCATTCCTCACGCCGATAACAGTCTTCATCATATTCCCAAGGGCGCTGATGAAGAAGCATTAGTAATGCTGAGTGATATTTTACCAACCGGCCATGAAATCGGTGTACTAAACGGAGAAGTAAAACCCGGAGATACCATTGCCATTGTAGGTGCAGGGCCCATTGGTATATCTGCGCTTCTTACCTCTCTTTTTTATTCTCCTGCCAAAATCTATATGATCGATTTGGATGAGAACCGGTTGAAATTAGCAAAAAAATTCGGAGCTACAGATATCATCAATTCCTCAAAAGAAGATGCGGTTAAGAAGATTATGTCAGAAACCAAAGACGGTGTGGATGTGGCTATTGAAGCCGTGGGTATTCCGGCCACTTTCGATGTGTGTCAAAAAATTCTTCGCCCGGGAGGCCATGCTGCTATTGTAGGAGTACATGGAAAAAGCGTTGATCTGCAATTACAAAATCTCTGGATTCAAAACATCACTATGCGAACAGGCCTTGTTAATACCAACACGACTCCCATGTTATTGAAAGTGGTATTATCAGGAAAAATTGATCCTCAAAAATTAATTACCCATCATTTTAAATTAAGCGAGATAATGAAAGCTTATGAAGTGTTTGGTAATGCGGCAAAAGAAAAAGTAATGAAAGTGATCATAGAGCCTTAAAGGGTAATGGACAAAAAGTAGGGACGAAGGATATAGCCAATGCCTTCCGATAGAATAATTATTTATCACGACCTGGCATATAGTATAAAGGTTACAATAAAACTCTTTATCAAAAATATCAATGGATAATAAGGAGGTAAGTACTATTTATTATGAGCTATAAACAAAGGAATGTTCAGTTCACTCATCAATTTATCAGCCATACTTATTTTAAACCAGCGTGAGAGTTCGCTTCGCTGATAAGCGCCCAGCACTGCCAGTTGGTTTTTGGGAAGATGTTTTAAAAAATTGCTGATTTCCACTTCTGCATTCCCTCGTGCAACGGCAAAAGTTGCTTTTGGAAAATGTCTTTTTATAAATTCCCGCATTAGTTTGTTTTCGGGCACATAAAAGGCTGATTTTTTTTGCTCTTTTACTGTAAATACTTTTACGGGCAGATCTTCCGGATTCCCCAATACATAGCTGAACATTTTTAAAGCATGAACTGCAGCAGGAGCCCCATCAAAAAGCAAAATAATTTTTTCAATAGGTTTATATAAGGAAGGAACTACCAAAACAGGGCATTGAGCATCGCCAAGCAGGTCTTTGATGAAGCGTGTTGGCGGTGGTTCCTTTTGCTTTGTAAAGGTTTCATATTCATTAATAATGATAAGATCCGCATACATACTTTCCTTCTTCAACTCCCCAGGACTAATGTTTTCATCTTTATGTAAAGAAAAGGGGATACCTGCATTTTCACAAGTTTCCTGAAATTTATTAATTGCGGCTGCCCTTTTTCTTGCATCCTCTTTATTTAATTGCTCTATTATTTTTTCATAGCTTTTTTGGTTAGTTCTTGCCTCATAGAGTCTATGACTATGGTAAATAAATACATCAGAAAAAACACCGACAAGATGCGCATCTGCAGATTTACTAAGCTGAATAGCATATTTCAGAGTGCTTTCAGCCATTTGGCTTCCATCAAATACAGCTAAGAATTTTTTCATAATTAAATGTTTAATTAGAATAATGATACAGAATTTCAGGATTTTTCTTCCCGGTATTTTCAAAATAAAAACTCCTCTTTGGGTTCTCTAAAAAGAGATACTAACAAAAATATGGTTGAAATATAATATTAAAAATGACCACCATCATCTATTTCCCTGATTGTAATTTACTGTATTGATAGTTCATCGGTAAGATTAAAAAATCCCAAATGTCAATTCAAAAAAACTCCTGACCAATCTCATTAATTCTCTTGACTGCCGTCATTGTTGCCGAAGGATACTCTTACTATTTTTGCTACTCAAACGAGATTATATAACTATAAAAATAAACAATTATGAAAACACAAACATTAGCAAAAAGAGTTGAGAGAATGCCTTCGCTTTTTGAAGACTTTTTCAATCCCTGGAATGATTGGTTTAATGGTGGCTCGCCAGCCAGGGCGATGAATATTCCTGCTGTAAATATTACAGAAAGAAAGGATGACTACCTGGTATCGATGGCTGCGCCCGGTTTAAAAAAAGATGATTTTGAAATTAAATTAGAAGGCAATCTTCTCACCATCAAAAGTGAAAAAGAAGAGCGGGCTGATCAAAACGGAGAAAAATTCACCCGCAGGGAATACAGCTATTCATCTTTTGAGCGTTGCTTCACTCTACCTGATGAAGTGAACACAGACAAGATAGACGCCAAATACCAGGATGGCGAATTGAATGTGGTTTTGCATAAAAATGAAGAGGCAAAAAAAATGTCAATCAGCAAACAAATAGAATTTAAATAACCTGCAAAATTTTTGACCTGGTTTTAAAATGCCCCGACTTTAAAATGCCGGGGTATTTTTGTACGTAAAGTTCAAAATTGTCACAATCCAAAGTGGGGCATCCTAATTGGAAAACCCACTTTTGGTAAACGATTTTCTGTTCCTAATTTTATTAAGCTATTGCGTATTGACACAATTTGTAAAAGTTAGGTCTATTAAAAAGTTCGGACATTGGTTAAAATAAAATACAGAACTTCACGACAACAAAATAATT
>JBDTKU010000009.1:0-14753 GCA_039935135.1 Ginsengibacter sp.
TCATCATTATGTGGGCTAAGAGCCATCTGAAATAATTTTTTGAGGAAGAAATATTTATTTTCCTCCGCAAATTCTGTATTGAATTCCTAATTTGAAATATTCATTTCTATATTGGTGGCTGCTGTTATAACCGTCTTTTAGAATGATTGATTTTTCAAGGCTATAAAAAAATCCTGCTGAAAAAAGGAAGTTCCCTTGTTGCAAATTAGTTTCTGCAATAAAACGCGGCTCCATTTTTTTAATTTCTACTTTCTTTTGAAAAGCAGCCCTGGCTCCCATTGGAGTTGCGTTGTATTGGTCCACTGTGGCAGAATACAGCGTATTGTTATAATCAAAACTTTCTTTTACTTCTTTGATGTTTACTTTATACAACCTGGACAATTGAATTCCGCTTCCCACTGACCAGTTTTTATTAATTGAATAATGAACCGTAACCGGCAAATCAAAATAAGAAGCTTTTATGATGCTGGTGGTTTTGATATTATAATAAACATTGTTGCTAAGATTATTTACCAACTCCTTTTCTTTGGCGCTCACCTCTTTTCCATGGATCATTGAAAAAGCAGATAACCCGGTATGGAGATTTAGTTTTGGCGTCAAAGGAATAATAACCGTAACAGAGGGGTGAATATTAAAATTTTTGAGATCAAAAGAATGAGAGAATTTATTTCCGGCAGAAGAAATATTGATTCCTGCACCCGCGAAAAGTTTCGCCTTTTTTGAAAATGTATTTGCAGGCTTCTGTTGAGGTGGAATAGTTTTTTCAATCTTGATTGCAGAATCTATCGGGCTATCAGTCCCTGGAATTTCAATTTGATAAGGCTTTTCCATTGAGAATTTTTGCAATAAATATTTTTTTTCATTTTGGAAAGACTGCCCAAAAGATTCCTTCTGAGATTCCAAAATTGCATCATTTATTTTTTGACGGATCAATTGTTTTTGTTGAGAAGTTAAGGACGAAGATTCATTGTCTTCGGATGATGCAATGTCTTCAAAGGATACGGTATTGTCAGTGGCGTTGCTTGTTGAAGATTTATTTGATAAAGAATTAACAGCGTTTGTTTTTAGAGCAGTAGAAAAAAAAGTGTTATGATTTAAAATATAAGGATAAGTGAAAATTAAAAAGAAAAAGAGGCAAGCTGCGATAAGTAAGAAAATATTTCTTCTCCTTGACGAGTCAGCAAGATTAGGCGTATCTGAACTCAAGCCATGCTGACGCAGGGTCTCATGCATTTGCTTCCAACCCTCTTCGGCCAGCTTTTGCATATCGTCAATATGATTTTTATTTTCTTCCATTTTAATAAATTTTATGGGCCTGCTGCTTTAGATTTTTTCTGGCTTCAGAAACATGCCACCTTGAGGTGCTTTCTGCTATGCCAAGAATTTCTGCAATTTCTTTGTGTGAGTAACCTTTAAAAACATGCATTGAAAAAACCTGTTGCGTTACAGAAGGCATCTTTTTTATTAAATACAAAACTTCTTCTTCTACATGGCTATGAGGATTTTCGGCTAAAGCATTTGTACGCTCCTGATTCTCCCCAAGCTGGATAAAATTGTTTCTGCTTTTTTGCGAACGCGCATAGTCGATGGCAGTATTGGTCATTACTTTCTTTGACCAGCCTTCAAAATTTCCTTTTGCCGAATCGAAAGACTGGATGTTCATAAATATCTTCAAAAAACCTTCATTGATAATACTAACGATGGTTTGTTGATTTTCAGAATATCCTTTGCAAATTGAATACATCAAGGCAAAATAATGCTTGTATAGCCTTTCCTGGGCCATTGCATTGTTTGTTTTACAGGCAGAAATTATATCGTTTAATTCATGTTGCTGCAAGAAAAAAGAAAATTTTGCAAAGGTTATATTTTGAACTGTTTAAAATAAAGCCGGAATGCAAAATTTGTCTTAACATTTTTATCATTCCGGCATTATTGGGGGTTACATTACTTTAATGTAATTTTTTTCAGCCGATTTTCAGTTGGCGAAATGCTGTCACGAAAAGTAGCTACAATGAGCGTATCATTCAGCTTTTCTAATTTCCAGGCAAAAGTTCTTTTCCCTTTTAATAGTAAACTGTCGCTGTCAGAAGAGATTGCCCAAATTCCTTTGTCATAAGGAACTTCAGTTGAATCACAACCATTCTTTGATCTGTCTGCGAATTGAAATGAGCCATACACATCGAAAGCCAATAAAGCACTGTCAGCACAAGGTTGAATGATAGAACTGTCTTTTGTGGGGTCACTTGTTTGGGGAACAGTAAGAGATTGAAGTTGCCAAACTCTTCCTGTTAGCGCTTTTTGTTCCGGCGTAAGTGAAGGACCGTTATCAGTTTTCTCACAAGCTGCAAAAACAAATACACATGCAATTGCTAAGGAAAGGATTGATTTTTTATTTTTCATCAATAGTTTTTTATTTAATTTTTAATTAGAAATTCCAGCCCGCGCGGTTGCCGTTATATCTAATACGATTGCTAAATAGAAAACGTTGGGTAAATTTGAAAAATATTTTTTCACTTAAGAATATCAATGCAGTAAACGAAGAAATAAGCAGGATTTTTATTCTGCCAGGGAGAAAAAACAATAGTGATTGGAGTTAGAGAATTGTAATAATCTTTTGGTAAGGCTTTAAACGCTTATCATCCGGATCCAACTCTGTTATTAAATAATCTATTGCATTCGGATTACATAGTTTCATTTTAAGGATAGAATTCAATTTTTCTGAAATAGTGATCACAGCAAGTTTTGAAGAGGATTTAATCATCGCTTTTTTTACCTGCGCCACTTTCCATTCCGCTTCTGATAAACCTTCTTTTGAATCAAGGCCGTGAGCGCCCAAAAAACAAAGATCTACACTAATATCCGCCAATTCACTGATGGGTTTTTCGCCAATGTTTATTTGAGAAGTATAATCTAACTGACCTCCAATAACAATAACCGTCAAAAGCGGATGTGCGGCAAGTTCGAGTGCCATTAACGGGCTAACTGTAAAAAAAGTTGCTTCCATTTTATCAGGGATCATTCTTACCATTTCTAACATGGTGGTTCCCGCTTCAGTGAGCAGGGTCATTCCTGGCTGGATGAGTTTTATGGCCTTTTTTGCTATCTCTTTTTTGGAATCTTGCGCATACGCCGAATTTTGCTGAATAGGATAATGATATGATTTTGAAAGCGCCCCTCCATGAACTTTAATTATTTCGCCCGCTTCTGCTAATTCTGCTAAATCGCGCCTTACAGTATCTTCGGAAACCTCTAATTTGATACTTAATTCTGATGATAATACTTTGTTATGTAAATTGATTTGTTTTATTATGAAAGCCTGCCGTTCATTTTTGAACATACCATTTGACGATTTATCCATATTCTTTAATTTAAAAATTATTTGAATCCATTTTTAAAATACTCACCATTTTAGTTCCCTCTAATTTAAAATAAAAAAGTATCAACAGCAGATTTATGCTGTTTTATATTTCAATCATCGTTTTAATAAAATATATGCAATTTACAGATTTATATAAACAGCTTTCGCATCAAAAAGCCTGATCAAAATAAAAGCAAACTTAAAATTCCGATGAAACAAATATCAGTAAGGGTATAGAATTTGTGTAAGAATTTGAATTTTATCAGTTTTCAAAATAAACCGGAGTTTATAAGCAGTATTTAGTTGTCAAAAACTATTTTTTTATTAAAAAGAATTATTTGCGTTTTTGTGCATTAGTATTTAACTTGTATTTTTAAACAAGCGTAATCCTGCAAAAATAATTGTAACCCATTTTCAAAAAATAAAACTTTTTTATGGCTTTATTGGGGATTGATCTTGGCGGCACCAAACTTGCATTTGCTGTTTTTAGCGAAACAGGAAAAATGTTACATAAAGAAACTATTGCTTTAGAAAATAAAAAAGGAACCGAAGTTGGAAACCTTATAACGTCCGGTATTATCAGGCTAATAAATTTAGGCGCAGATCCTGTTAAGTCAATTGGTATTTCTGTACCTGGAATTTATCATGCAAAATCAGGAAAAGTTTGGGCACCAAATATTCCTGATTGGGGAGACTATCCTTTATTGCAGGAAGTGAAAAAGATGAGTGGAGAAATTTCTGTTACGATAGATAGTGACAGGGCTTGTTATATTTTAGGAGAATTGTGGCAGGGTAATGCACGGGGATGCACAGACGCGATTTACCTGGCAGTAGGTACTGGCATTGGTGCAGGTATTTTGACAGATGGAAAAGTATTGCGTGGTTCTAATGAAATTGCGGGAGCCATCGGCTGGATGGCTTTGACAAGGCCGTTTAAGGATGAATATATACATTGTGGTTGCTTTGAAACTTACGCCTCCGGCGAAGGAATGGCAAAGCGGTTCCGAAAATATTTAGAAGAGGACAATACATATAACGGAGAATTGAAAGGCTTAGTAAAAATATCTACTCGCGATGTTTTTTCTGCTTACGAAAATAAGGACACAATAGCCTTAAAAATAGTTGAAGAATGCATTGGATTTTGGGGAATGGCGGCGGCTAACCTGGTTAGTTTATTTAATCCTGAAAAGATCGTTTTTGGTGGAGGAGTATTTGGCCCGGCAATAAATTTAATTCCGGAAATTAAAGTGGAAGCTACCAAATGGGCGCAGCCAATCAGCATCAAGCAAGTTAGTTTTGAAGATTCGGCATTAGGCGCAGATGCAGGTGTATATGGTGCAGGCTTTCTTGCACTTAAAAATAAGAATGCATAATCAAGCAAAATAAAATGTATAAAAAACGACTGGTTTTTTGGGCAGCCTGCATTGGGATACTTTTCTTTGGAATGGCCATTACTACTTTAGGTTCGGTAGTGCCACAGCTAAGAATAAAGTTTCATCTGAATGATATTTCTACCGGCACATTATTTTCAATTTTGCCATTTGGCATTTTAATGGGTTCACTATTTTTCGGACCGTTTTGTGACAGGTATGGCTATAGAATACTTTTAGCGCTTACCTGTTTTAGTATGTTTATCGGTTTTGAAGGAATAGCTTACGCACCCTCGCACGTTATTTTAAAAATTTGTGTTTTTTTATTTGGCCTTGGTGGCGGCGCTATCAATGGAGCCACCAGCGCACTTGTATCAGACATCAGCGAAAAAGATAAAGGCGCTAACCTGAGTTTGCTTGGTGTTTTTTTTGCCATCGGTGCCCTGGGAATGCCTTTTATATTAGGCATCGTCGAGAACCGCTTAAGTTATGAGATCATACTTTCTATTATAGGCATTGCTACTTTTATCATGGGCGTATTTTATATTCTGATAAAATTCCCACCGCCAAAACACGCCGGGGGATTGCCCGTTGCAAAAAGTTTTTCGTTGTTGAAAGACAGCGTATTGTTGTTGATTGCTTTTTTTCTTTTTTTTCAAAGCGCCTTCGAAGGCATCATCAATAACTGGACTACGACTTACCTCTCTGACTATCTCCATATTTTGCCCGGAAAGGCTTTGTATGCACTCTCCTTGTCGGTAGTAGGAATGACCGTAATGCGTCTGCTGCTGGGTAGTCTTTTCAGAAATACTGACGCCAAAAAAATATGGACGATTTCTTTATCGCTTCTTTTGGTGGGATTACTCTTTTTGACTTTAGGAAAATCCTTTTACCCTGCTGTGGCCGGTTTAATTTTAATAGGAGCAGGACTGGCTGCGGGCTTCCCTATCATGTTGGGGTATGTGGGAGATCGGTTCAAAGAGCTGTCAGGCACGGCTTTTAGCATTGCCTTTGTAATAGCGCTTATAGGAAATATGATTATAAATTATAGCATGGGATTCATAGTCCAGAAATATGGTGTCAGACAATTGACAACAGTAGGGTTTATCGAATTTTTTATAATGACAATTTTATGTATAGCAATTTTAAAAAAATTAAATAAGAATAATAAAAATTAAACTACAAGATTATGTTAGCAAAACAATGGCTTACCAATGCCAGGGAAATAATGACCCGAATAGAAGATACACAAATGGAAAATATTACAAAAGCCGCAAATGTTATGGCCGACTCAATTGAATGTGGCCGTTGGGTGCATACCTTTGGATGCGGCCATGCGACATTACCCATTGAAGAAATGTATCCGAGAATTGGAGGGTTTGTTGGATTTCATCCGATAGTAGAATTGCCGCTTACTTTTTTTACAAACATCACGGGCCAAATGGGCGTTCATCAGTTTATCTTTTTAGAAAGAGTAGAAGGATATGGCGTGGAAATAATGAAAGGATATGATTTTGATCCGCGCGATACGATGTGGCTTTTCTCACATTCGGGAATCAACAATGTAAATATTGATGTAGCGCTTGAGGCAAAAAAGAAAGGTATGAAAGTCGTTGTATTTGGATCGGCTGCAGAAGCAAAAGGGAAAAAAACCCGGCATTTATCAGGAAAAAATATTTTTGGAATTGCAGATATTGTGGTTGATACCTGTGCTCCTATTGAAGATGCATCCGTGCAATTGAAAAATCATGTTGATAAAATTGGGCCGGTTTCTACAATGGCTTTTATTACCTGTGTGTGGATGACCGTTACCACTGTCGCAGAAATTCTTGCTGAAAGGGGTGTCAAATTATTTATTCATCCTTCGCATAATGCACCGGGTGCGGCGAATTCAAAAGAACGTTTAGACGAAGCATTGGCTGAATACAAGCGCAGGATTGCAGGAGTGTAATATTGATTTCATTTTACAGTAAAAGGACAAATAATTGGGATTTCTATTTTATAAGATTTATAAAGTGAAAAGGAATCCTTAATTCTAAGAAATTTATTCTGAAAGAAATCGATGTAAATTTTCTACTTTTTCTCTTGAAGGAATAATAATTAGTATTCAAATTCTTCAAGGAATTCTTTTATCGAATAGACTGGTAAAACAGAAGTGCTTTCTTTTTTTAATAATTTATCTTCAGAAATAAAGTAATCCAATTTGTAATGTAATGCTGTATAATATTGTAAAGAATCTTCAATATCATTAATTTTTGAAAGTAGGGCGTTTATAACTATTTCATGCGGAATATCCAGAGATTGAATATCCACCAAAATAGATAATAATAATTCTTTCGCTTTTTTGGCTCCATACGCTTTTGTGAGCCAATACCCGACAATGTGAATAATGGCAGGTGTAACAAAGCCCTTTATTTTTTCTTCCAAAATAAGTTCAATTAACTTTTTTGCGTCAGGGTATGCTTTACGTTTTAAAGTAAAGTCAAGTAATACGTTGGCGTCTAAAAATATTTTAGAAGCCATGTTTTTTTTCTTTTTCCTGGTAAAATAAATCTTTTAAATCTGCATTTGCTTCAATAACCGGGGGGTCTAATTCTTCGACTAATTGGAGAATATTTTTTTTCTTTTTTTTGTTCCTGATAATTGTTGAGAAGTAGTTTTCGACAATTTCAGAAATACTTTCTCCTTTTTTTTTAGCAAAATTCTTCATGTTCTCAAGAACATTATCATCAATAGTTAAATTTAATCTTGTTTTCATATTCCGAAGATACGTGTTTTTTAAACTTATGCGCATTGAGTACAATTTGACTCTAAACAATGTAATAATTGAGGAATGAAGAACTTCTTATGTTTCCTATCTTTGGAAGCATGGAAACGTATCATTTATTGATAAGTGGAAAAGTGCAAGGTGTTTTTTTCAGGGAGAGTTCCAGAAGGCTTGCTGAAAAATTGCACATCAAAGGATGGATAAAAAATACTTGGGATGGAAATGTAGAAGCCCTGGTTACAGGTGATGAGCAAGCATTAAATGACTTCGTAAACTTTTGTAAAGTGGGGCCTGACAGAGCAGTGGTTGATAAAGTAAAAGTTTCCAAACAACAAAAAATAGATTTCGATAAGTTTGAAGTCATCAGAAAATAAATTTTATTATTGTTTATAAGATCTTATTCATTAAAATTTCAACCACATACAAAATGAAAATTAAAACGGCTGCTTTAAAAAACTTCTTTGCTTTAAGCTTTCTCTTTTTGCTGGCTTCCTGTACTAATCAGCAACACTATTATTTATTTATCGGCACCTATACCAACACTACCAGTAAAGGAATTTATATTTATGATTTCAATTCTGCTACCGGCGATGCCAGCCTGGTTAGCAACACCGACAGCGTTACCAACCCTTCGTGGCTTACGATTTCAAAGGATCAGAAATTTGTTTATGCAGTTAACGAAACCAATGGCGCTAATCCGGGAAGAGTTACTGCTTATTCTTTTGATAAAAATAATGGAACATTACATTTTTTAAACACCACTGCTTCCGGCGGCGATGATCCATGTTATCTTGCTACTTCTTCTGATAATAAATGGCTCGCAGTGGCTAATTATTCAAGTGGCACTGCTACGGTATTTCCAATAAATGCAGATGGCTCTGTCAAACCTTTTTCTCAATTGATTAATGATACAGTTTATAGATTGCCGGGCGATAGCGCTATCTCTCACGTGCATGAAACAGTTTTTTCTCCTGATGAGAAATTTTTAGTCACACCTGATTTGGGCTTGGATAAAGTGATGATTTACAAATTTGATCCATCAAAAGAACAACCACTTATTTTATCGTCTCCACCTTCAGTAGAATCCGAAAAAGGAAGTGGGCCAAGGCATATTGTTTTTGCATCAAATAAAAAATATGTTTATCTCATACATGAATTGAGCGGAACAGTTACGGCTTATAATTATGAAAATGGAACCTTTTCACCAATCCAGGATATTGCTACATTCCCCAAAGATTTTGCGGGGAAAATGGACGCTGCTGAAATTATGATTTCTCCTGATGGGAAATTTCTGTATGCATCTGATAGAGGAGATTTAAATCAGATTGTTATATTTTCTATAGATCCTGAATCCGGAAAATTAACTTTGAAAGGAACTCAATCCTCTTCGGGAATTCACCCACGTAATTTTATTATTGACCCAACCGGAAATTTTTTATTGGCTGCCAACCAGGATTCTGAAAATATAGTAATTTTTAAAGTAAATAAGGAAACCGGCTTACTGAGTAAAACCGGTAAAGAAATTCATATTCCGCGGCCTGTTTGCTTGCAAATGATTCCTAAATAAGAAATTCATTTTAAAAAAAATATTCCGGCTAAGGCCGGAATTTTTTTTTAATAATTTAATCCTGGGGTTCGGTTTTTCAGGCTTAAATCTTTTAGAATTGTAATGGTTAGTATTTTCTAATTTCGGTTCGTCTTCAGATATTGGATAAAAGCGAGAAGTTGACTAATATCAGATTCTTTTTGGTTTTTAGGATCATGGATAATTATTTTCAATGGATATGGTTCCGATTGTTATCGGCAGATTAATGTTTATTGAACATCAATCAACTTCTGAAACAAAGATATACTCTCTTCATATTATTTTCTATCGTACAATTGCTGAATTTGTTTCATAAAAAAATACGGTTTTGTGTCGTAAGAATACCAACAATCCACACGGGAATAATACTTGTTGAGCAGGGTAGAAAAAGCTAAATTCCTTTTAAGCTAAGGGTAAAAAATAAAAATGTTTAAATTTATAATCAGTCATCTTTACCTTTTTTATGGAAAAATTAAATTTATTCTTTTCAAAAATCAGAGAGCTAACGTTTTTACAAAGACTGTTTTCGTGGCGTGGCGTACGTAACCTAAGCTATGACGCTTTTGAAGAATTTAAATCGATGCAAAAAGAATTAATTCAACGAAACCAGGAATTTGATTTCCTTGAAAAAAAAATGATTCAAATTGAAACTAAAAATGATAGTTTGCTCGAAAGTATTGATCATTATGAATATATTTCCCGGAAAAAAGAAGAAGAAGGCAATTTATTAAACCACAAAATTGAAGAATTAAACAAAGAAAAGTCAGAATTGAAAAGTACCAATTCAAAATTTGAAAATACCGAAGAACAACGGGATAAAAGCTATAGGAATAGCATCAGTCAGCTAAACCAGTTGAAAGAAACTTTAGAAAAAGAAATAAAAAGACTTAGCGATGAAAGAGTCCTGGAGCAAAAAGAAGCTTTTGAAAAGATGAAGCATCAATGGAGCGAACATGAAATTACAGTTGAACAAACTATAAAAATGATTTGCCAAAATCATTTTGTAAAATATGTCGATGAGGTCCCATTTCGCGGCAACCCCGATAACACTGTAGAAATCTGTGATGAATATATTATTTTCGATGCTAAATGCCCGTCCAATGACGATCTCAACAACTTCCCAAAATACATAAAAGCACAAACTGAATCAGTAAAAAAATATGCTAACCAGGAACGGGTGAAAAAGGATATTTTTTTAGTAGTTCCATCTAATACGATCCACACCATAAAACAATTAGCGTATAATATGGGCGATTACAATGTGTATGTGATCACAAAGGATTCGTTGGAGCCTATTATTTTATCGCTGAAGAAAATTGAAGATTATGAATTTGTCAACCAGCTTAGCCCTGAAGAAAGGGACAATATTTGTAGAGTGATTGGACGGTTTGCGCACACTACAAAAAGGAAAATTCAAATAGACCAGTTTTTCGCTTCGGAGTTTTTGGAGCTTTTGGTAAAATGCAAAAATGATCTTCCTGAAGATATTTTAAAACAAGTTATTGAATTTGAAAAAGCCGAAAAATTAAATCCACCTTCCGAAAAGAAGGCCAAGCAAATTCTTACAAAAGATTTGGAAGAAAGGCATGCAAATATTAATGCAGAAGCAGGAATAAGAGAGGTGGTTATTCCATTAAACTTTGAAGAATTCAAAAATCTTGAGTAGAAAAAAAACGCACATTTTTAATTAAGAACAATATGTTCTGAGTAAATGAAATTCTAAAATAAAAATTACCTATGGCACAATTTATTAAAGTGAAACAAAAAGATGGCATTGAAATTTTAATCAATACCAACATCATAGAAACTATTTTTCCGGACCACACAATGGCAAATTGTAATTCATTGATCAATTTCAACAAAGCTTGTGCAAAAAAAAGTTTTTATACCCAGCAGACGGTTGAAGAAATATGGGAAATGATTTTACAATAATTAATTTTAAAAATTTAGAACAGGCTTAGAAATGATTTTCAAATAGGCTAAGCGGTGAATATGGAATTGTCAAAAATTATACAATCAAAAATAGAAACAGGGGGACCGATTTCTTTTCATGATTTCATGGAAATGGCGATGTATTATCCTTCTCTGGGCTATTATAATTCTGACCGAAATAAGATTGGGAAAGAAGGCGACTATTACACAAGTCCTGTTTTAAGTTCATTATTTGGCGAACTGATTGGGAAACAGATTGAGGAAATGTGGGCACTTCTTGATAAAAAGCCGTTTACTATTGTGGAGTATGGAGCAGGAACCGGGACACTTTGCAAGGATATTCTTTATTATCTTCAAAATAATCCTCCACTCTATGGAGGACTCAACTATTGTATCATTGAAAAGGGCGAAGCCATGCAAAAACGGCAACAGGAACTTTTACCCAGCAAAGTTTCGTGGCATGCTTCAATTAAAGAAATTCCGCTTGTTAGTGGTTGTGTTTTGTCAAATGAATTGCTGGACAATTTTGCAGTACATAGAGTGAAAATGGAAACGGAACTAATGGAAGTTTTTGTAGATTATAAGGTTGGATTTGAAGAAATACTTAAACCAGCCAAGGACGAATTAAAAAACTATTTGAAAGAGCAGGACATTGATTTGCCTGAAAATTATGTTACCGAAATAAATCTACAGGCTATAGATTGGATTGAAGAAATTGCATTGAGGGTAGAAAAGGGGTTTGTCCTTACTGTTGATTATGGATATTCAGCCGATGAGTTTTACAATCCAAAAAGAAATTCGGGTACGATTATCTGTTATAAAGGCCACCAGGTAAATTCTTCTCTCTACGCTGACATAGGCGGGCAGGACATTACAGCGCATGTGAATTTTTCTGCTTTAAGCCATTGGGGAAAGAAATACGGCCTGCAATGCGCTGGATTTACCACACAGTCAAATTTCCTTCGCTCTCTTGGCCTGATGAATTATTTAAGAAATCTCGAAATGCGGGATCCTGAAAATAATCGTAATTCGATTATTCAGATCCATAAATTATTAGTAGATATGGGTACAAAATTCAAAGTTCTTATTCAGCAAAAAAATGTAAAGGGTACAATGCTGAGCGGTGTACAGTTTGCGATGCCATTGTAATGATCTTAAAAATAAAAACGGAAAGTTTCATACCTTCTCCTTGGACAACGAAAAAAGGTCTCTGCGATTAAAATAAAAATCGTGCTTAAAAGTTGTTTTACTATCGTTTGTGAATATTTTTTCTTTAAAAGTTTTCTCTTCTCAATATTTCTTATCTTTTAAAAAAAAATGAACTCACACTATTTGATATTGATCATCTTGTGGATTGTTTATTATGCGATTCATAGTGTGTTGGCAGCTACTTCAGTAAAAATATTTTTCAAAAAAACTTTAGATAAATATTTTAGATATTACAGGCTGGCTTATTCTGTTTTTGCACTCCTGGCTTTAATTGCGCTGCTTAGGTACCAATATTCATTTCCAAGCCCGACGCTTACCAATTTAATTATCGTAAAATACCTGGCGGTATTATTTTTAATTCTTCCGGGGCTGTTTATAATGCTCATTTCTCTTAAAAAATATTTCATGCTTTTAAGTGGAATCCGCTCCATTTTTACACCCGTTTCCGTTCCGGAATTAAAAGTAAACGGGATACATAAATACATGCGTCACCCTCTTTATTCAGGAACCATACTTTTCGTTTTTGGATTGTTTTTTATTTTTCCAACTTTAAGCAATTTCATAGCAGCAATATTGCTAACGCTTTATATTTTAACCGGAATTTCATTTGAAGAAAAGAAATTGATAAAAGAATTTGGAAATGATTACTTAGAATATAAGACACAGGTTCGGGGATTGATTCCTTTTTTGAGGAAACACGAAAGTAAAAAAGTAAATCAAAGTATCTTTGAAGGATGAAATACCAGTTGGGAGACACGGTCTTGATATTGCATTCGCAGGAAGAAGGCGAAGTGGTGGAAATCATCAATGAAGAAATGGTGTTGATAGATGTAAGCGGTGTACGTTTTTCTGTATATCTCGATCAAATTGATTTCCCCTATTTCAAAAGATTTTCAGAGAAAAAAATGATCATTCCTAAAAAAGAGAAAGTGTATGTCGATAATTTAAAAAAAGAAGATGTTTCGAAAAAATATCATGTTCATTCAGGAGTCTGGTTATCTTTTTTGCCGGTTTTTGATAAAGATATATTTGAAGATGACGTGGTAGAAAAATTAAAAATTTATCTTCTTAATCAAACCAATGAAGCTTATCTTTTTTCTTACCAGGTAAATATTAAAGGTTCTCCGGATTTCCATTTGACTAATACTGTTTTGCCCTTTAATGAATTTTATCTTCATGACATTCCTTTTGAAGAAATGAATGATGCTCCCAAATTTGAATTTGATTTTGAATTGGTCAACAGGAATAAAAAAAAGGCGGATCATTATGAGGCCACATTTAAAATAAAAGCAAAACAATTGTTCCAGAAAATAGAAGAGATAAAGATGAAAAATGAGCCCACTTTTTCCTTTCTGCTTTTTGATCATTATCCTGATAAGATTAACGAGATCATCCCGGAATATAATAATCGTGGTGGTGAATTTTATAATATTGCGCAGGCAAAGGAAAAGCTGGAACCGGCGCGCTCTGTGGTTGATCTGCATATTGAAAAATTAATGGACAATTGGAAAGGTCTGAGCAATTTTGAAATACTTACGATTCAACTAAATAATTTTGAAAAATTTTACCAACTCGCGGTGGCGCATCGCCAGCCGAACCTGATTGTAGTACACGGTGTAGGAACCGGTAAACTCAGAAATGAGATTCATGAGATATTGAAAACAAAGATAGAAGTAAGAACTTTTGCCAATCAGTATCATGAAAGATTTGGTTTTGGGGCAACGGAAATATTTTTTCAATATTAGGAAATCCTAAAGAAATAGCTGCATTTAAAACTCGTATCTTCGAAAGTGCTGCAAATCGGGTTATCGTTCCAATGCTTTTGCAAAGGAAAGGAAAGTCCGGACAGTGTAGAGCAACACACCGGTTAATAGCCGGTCCCGATCCTAAGCTTGTCGATCTTTCGGCAAAACTCAGGATCGGGAAGATAGTGCCACAGAAAATTACCGTCCCGATTTTAATCGGGATAAGGGTGAAAACGTGAGGTAAGAGCTCACGATAGTTGCAAGTAATTGTAATTATGGGTAAACCTTGTGTACTGCAATGCCACGTATATCCCGGTTTGTCTTTTGAGGCATTGTAAACTGCTCGTTTACATTTCCGCTTAGGCGGAATAGCGGGAAGGGTAGGCAGCAAGATTGTTGCAGCAATGCAACAGCCAGATAAATGATAACCGTCCGCCGCCTGGCGGAACACAGAATCCGGCTTACAGGTTTGCAGTAATTGAATTAAAAGGCAGTCGAAAGGCTGCCTTTTTTAGTAAACAAACAAATAAAGCTAAAATTGATTTTAAAAAAAACTTCCGCTTTTTAGGGCGAAAGTTTTTTAAGAATTTACTTCTAAAGGTTTTTTAGTTTTTCAAAGATAATTTTTCGGCTGGATTAAGGCCGGTTTTCATCGGGATAAATATCTTTCTAAAGGACTTGAATTCAAAAAAAAAAGAAGTTGACTGATATCGGATTTTTATGGTTTTTCCTGGATTAAAGGAAATGGCTACTTTTCAATGGATCTTGGATATGTGATTAATGTTTG
>JBDTKU010000010.1:0-3605 GCA_039935135.1 Ginsengibacter sp.
GATACATCAGATTGAAGCGTGTTTAAAATATTTTCGCTGATAAGGCTCAACTTATACTGAGGATCATTCATGCCTGGTTCAATGCTGTGAAAATTGAAAAGTTTAAAACTTTTATGATATTTTGAAATGGAAAAAGAATCATTAGGGACTTTATACAATAATCCTGCGTTGGTTTTGTCAAGAGTGGTTATTCCGAAATTAGAAATTTTTTCTTTCAACACTTCCGGGTTGATTTCGTTGAAATCAACTTTAGATTTCAAGTCTTTTTCAATACGGTATCCATCGGCTGTAAAGGTGGACCAGCCTATATAATTATCATTTACAAATGGATGATATTTGCCAATGCCAATGGAACTTTCCACATTGAGTTGCCACAACTTTTTGTCAGAAAAGGTATATGCAAAAAGCTCAACATTTTTTTTAAAAGCTAAAGAAAAATAAAGAGTGTCATTATAAATAATCGGGAAACCTGAAACGTGATAAGTAAAAGGAAGAAGGAATTTTGTTTCATTATTATTCATATCAATTTGTGCTATCGACATTTTTCCTTCACGGTTTCTTACCGGGGAAATTATTTTTTGATTCCCATAAAATTTGGGATAAGTATAAAAAAGGTTGTCCGGGTTTGGTAATTTTTGCACCACTTTTCCTGTGTGTGAATTGATCAAACAAAGCGTGCTTTTCCCAGCCGGGGTTTCTTCTGCCGCTACAATTGTTTGCCCATCTTCACTTATATCGGGTGAAAAATATTTTGACTTTTTTGAAAGCGTTTGTTCCTTACTGTTAGTAAGATCAATTATCCTGAGATTATTGTAATCACGGTATCCCCAGCGGATATCAGGTTGATAGGATGAGTAAACTATTTTCCCGTTTCGGTAACTAAAGTAATCGTTTAGAGAATAATCTTTTGTCCTGATCTTTCTTTCAATTCCATTTTTTTGAATTACAAATTGAGGAGTTTCTTTTGAGGTGCTTTTCACAAAAACAATTGCTCCATCCCTGGTAAACAAAGGAAATTGCTCATTTTTAAATTTACCTTTTTTACTTTTCACAAATGGGGAATCCTCATTGAATTCCTTTTTGAAAAAGTCAAATGCCTCATTTCTGAAAGTAACATAATTGACTCCTGAATATTTCTTTATTGCATGTTGAAATGGATAGATCGGGTTTTTAAAAGCCGCTGCGTCCTGGGTTACTTTTTCCCAAAAATCGTCGCCATATTTTTGACGGCCGTACGAAACCAGCAGATAGCCAAGAGCATAATGATCGGGCACAAAATCTTTTAGAGATCCGTTTCTTAATTTCATCCAGCTATAATTTTTTCCGGCTTTCCAAAGTGACCGAAATGCATCAAAGAATTCAGGTAAATTTCCACGTCCCTGGGCGCTTAAATTGGTTTCGTTATAAACCGCGTCTCCTTCATAAAACCAATTAGGAATGGCTGCATTGTTGGCAAGCGCTCTTCCTTCTTCGCCAAAAATAATTCCCATTAATTTGGAAACGCCCACATTGAAATTATTGTATTGTTCTACATGACGGTATTCATGGATCGCTAGTTCATCAGGCCACGGAATGCTTCCCATTTCAAAACTATTTTGCTGGGGAGTCAAATAAAACTCGCTTCTGAACGGACCCAACGATACATAACCATTGGAAACAACAGTTTGGTTTTTTAAAACAATGTTTATTTTTTTTGATTGGCCTCCAATGGTTTTTTGAGTGGGTTTGGCCGTAAAGGAAATGATATTGGATATCCTGGTTGCAACAGAATCGAGACCAGCCGGAAATATAACTCTCGAGTGGGAAGTATTAATTTGCCGCCATTTGATAGATGAGGGATCTCCTCCAAAGATTTGGGAAAAGGATCTTGAAGAGAAGAGAAGGCAAAAAATTATGAAAAAAGACTGTAGTGAATAGGGCATAATAAATTTTCTGAAATAAAGATAATGAATTGTTTTGCGGATGATTATGGCGGGAAGGGGAGAGGCTCTAAATTTTTTCGATGTGCTCCCTGAACGCCCGAATAGCCTTAATTGAAAAATAATTTTATACTTTTATAGTGTTCCATGCGTTAGAAAGTTCTATTAATTTCTACTTTATCTTTTCTAAATGAAGAAAATAGTCACTTTGTTTTTAATGGCTTCTTTAATTTTTACTTTTTCCTGTAAGAAAACGATAGATAGTATTAGTAATTCTTTACAGGAGAAATATTTTGAAAAATATGTAATCGGGAGTGATTTTGTGGTGAGTTTTGCAAAAGACAGTACATCAGATATTACAGCCGATTATAATGGGTATAAATTTATCCTCCTGGAAACTGATTTGCATCATGGTCCATTGAAGGCTATTATCGGGAGTGATGAGTACATGGGAACATGGAAAACTAATGACGATTATAGCAAGCTGGATATATCTTTACCAGACTCGATTCCTGTGTTCAACTTTCTATCGAGGAGTTGGAAATTTACCAAAAAAGCAAATCCAACACTTGAACTTGCCCCATGGGGAACTGCCGACCCGATCGTGCTACACATGACGAGGCAATAATTTTTTTCTTTGTATTTAATTTACTGAAATCCATTTTGTTAATGTTATAAAAAAGGAATATGTATTTTTTAGTGGCAGGTTTGCAATAAATCGAGGCATGTTTTCGTTTTGGATAGGTTATTAATCTATTGACACTTTTTTTTAAATATCCTAACCTTGAAGACCCTAACCTTCTTTACTTATTTAAAAAAGGCCACAAAGCACCTGGCTTTATTTTTTCTTCTTTCGCTATCAGGATTTCTTGTAAAAGCACAAATACAGGCAAATTTTATCGCAACACCCACAGCGGGTTGTGCTCCATTGGTAGTCCAGTTTACTGATTCCTCAGCGGGGAATCCCACACAATGGAAATGGAATCTGGGAAATGGCACCTCTTCCGTTTTACAGAATCCATCAGTTGCCTATTTTGATCCAGGAACTTATACGGTTTCCCTTATTATCAAAAATTCTTTTGGAACTGATTCCATCACAAAGGTTCAGTTTATTACGGTGTATTCTGCACCTGAAATTAATTTTAATGCTTCTAATGTTACTGGTTGCTTTCCTTTAAGCACCCAATTTGTTGATTCAAGCGTCGCAGGCAGCGGAACTATCAGCAGTTGGCAATGGGATTTCGGGGATGGAAACTTTTCAAATATTCAACTTCCTCAGCACGTTTATACTTCGGAAGGAAACTTTAATTTGTCTTTGAAAGCTACTAACAATTATGGGTGTGTAACTTCAAAGACGATTAAAGATTTTATCAGTATCAAAACCGGTGTTAAGGCCGACTTTACCAATCTGACTTCGAAAACCTGCAATGCACCGGCTACAATTAATTTTGTAAATAAATCCACAGGAGTGGGTTCTTTAAATTATACCTGGAATTTTGGAGACAGCACATCTTCCAATTCAAAAAACCCGGCTCACACTTTCACCACTTCCGGAAGTTATTCCGTTAGCCTGATCGTAAATAATGAAACCGGATGTAGCGATACGCTGTTAAAACCAAGGTTGATTACAGTTGGAAGTACTACTGCGGATTTTGAAATTCCTAAGCTGGTATGTGCGGGAACGCC
>JBDTKU010000011.1:0-6276 GCA_039935135.1 Ginsengibacter sp.
TCAGATCTTCGAAAAACAATGACCCCTTGCCTGCAACAGCCGGAACAGCAGAAGACCGTAAAGAAATAGAAAAGCTGGCCGAGGCCTATTATCAAACCTCCAAATACATGTTGCTGAATAATAAAAAACAGTAAACAAACAAATAAAGCTAAAAGTCAATTTTGGTTTTTTACCCATGATCGCAAAGCTAAAATTCCCCCGTTCGGTTCCATTAACGATAAAATGGATCACCAAGCTCTGGCTGGTTTATCTTCTTATATTTACGATTTTGCGCGTGGCAACAGTTGTTTTATTCATTCCCGAAAAAACAAGTATCCTCTCGCTGATTCCTTCTTTCTCGCTCGGTTTCAGGTATGATGCCAAATGGATTTCAATCATTCTGCTACCTATCGCAGTTTTGTCGGTATTTTCCCGATTCTCTCCTTTTCATTCAGAAAGAAATAAAAAATACTGGTCTTATTATCTCGCCATCGCCACACTAATTATTTTGTTCTTTTTCGGAGCCGATTTTGGAAATTTCAGTTACAACCATACCCGTATTAATGCAAGCGCATTAAATTTTGCAGAAGATCCTACTATCTCTTTTAAAATGCTTTGGCAAAGTTATCCAATAGTGTGGCTGCTGGCAGTGCTGGTGGTGGCGGTACTGTTGATGTCCAAACTTTTTAAACATACTCATGTAGTCACCAAAAGAAAAGAGCAGGAGAATATCGTTTATAAAAAACAATGGCACGCGGGAGCAGTGATTTTTCTTTTATGGTGTGTGTATGGAATTTTCTCGATCTATCCTTTGCAATGGAAGGATGCTTTCGACCTAAATGATAATTTTAAATCTTATGTCGCCTTGAATCCCATGCAGAATTTTTTTACAACGCTGCAATTTCGCAAACCTTCATTTGACGATTACAAAGCCAAAAGCTATTTCCCTTTAATTGCTGATTTCTTACAATTGGATGAGAAAAACATCAACGATCAAAGCTTTTCAAGATTGGTACTACCAAACAGTAAAGCGCTGGAGAGCAGGCCCAATATAGTTTTGGTCATCTGTGAAAGCTTCAGCATGTATAAAAGCAGCATGGGTGGTAACCCTTTGAACACTACTCCCTATTTTAAACAGTTGTGCGACAGTGGTATTTTTTTTAATCGTTGCTTCACTCCTACTTTTGGTACCGCCCGTGGTGTTTTTGCAATCGTTAGTGGCATTCCTGATGTACAGCTTTCTATATTCAGCAGCCGAAATCCTGAATCAGTCAAGCAAAACACTATCATTAATTCTTTCGAAGATTATGAAAAATTTTATTTCCTCGGTGGCAGCAGTGATTTTAATAATTTCGATGGGCTGATAAAAAATGTAAATGGCGTAAAAATTTACCAGGAAGGTTCTTATAAAGAGAAACCCTTAAATGTGTGGGGCATAAGCGATAAACATCTTTTTCTTGAATCTGAAAAAGTTTTATCTGATCAAAAAAAACCTTTCTTTGCCATTATTCAAACCGCCGATAACCACCGCCCTTATAGCATTCCACCTGAAGACACTGATTTTGTAAGGCGCGTGGTAAATGAGGACACCTTGCACAAATATGGTTTTGAATCTCTAAAAGAATTTCAATCATTTTGCTATACCGATTATTGCTTTAAAACATTTATTGAAAATGCTAAGAAACAGCCATGGTTCAACAATACGATTTTCGCTTTTGTCGGCGATCATGGTGTGGAGGGAGAAACTGCAGCACTTTATCCCGATGCCTGGGAAAAAGGAAGCCTGAGTGATGAGCACGTTCCGCTTTTGTTCTATGCGCCACAATTATTAGATGAATCTGCACGGCACGAGGTGGTTTCACAAATTGATATACTCCCAACTCTCGCGGGAATGGTTCATCAATCTTACACCAACACCACACTCGGTCGTGATCTTTTGAATTCAAAAAATAAAATGGACGCTGCGTTTATTATCCATCATGACGAAGGAAATATCGGCGTAGTTACGGATGATTATTATTTTGTAAAAAATTTGCGGATAACCAAAGAAAAATTGTTGCCTATTAATTCAAATACGCTTTCATTAACCAAGGAGCAGGCAGATTCAGTAAAAAGAAGTCTTTCAGAACTTACTTCAGGAATATATGAAACCGCGAAATGGATGCTGGTGAATAATCATTAAATTAATGTGCTGATTAGCTAATTAGCTGATGTGCTGATTTGCGAAGGTTTATTCCATTGGCTAATTTTCGAATTAGCTAATCAGCACATTAACTCACCTCAAACCAAATCTTTTTCGCATCATTCCAATCGCCGTTATAATTAATCGTCAGTTCTTCCTCAGCCTCAATGGCCCTTACAGTTTTTACCTGGATCGTTTCTTCTTCAAAATCCATAAAATATTCGCAATTGCTGGTGTAACTGTGGTTATAAAGTGGCACATAGCCTAAAGCCATACAACATTGATCTTCCTTTTCGCCCCATGCAAAAATATAATCATGAAGCAATGTTTTATCAATATTGACACGATCTTCCGCACCCATTACAATTACCGGCGATTCCTCTATCACGATATTGGCCTTTATTTTTTCTTTTGAGAAAACGCCTCTGCCTTTGTTGGCAGTTTTCCGGATGAGTAAACATTTTCTTATCATTCTAATTATAACTTATTTAAAATTTACAGTAAACCAACTTATTTTAAATATTCCAATTATTAAATTGAACGAATATTTTACATAATCAAACAGCCAGTGTATTTAACCCTTCCCTAAAGATAAAAATAAATTAATTTTGCGCCCTCATGGATTAAACGATTCTCATGGCAGAAGAAGAAATTCTGATTCAGGAACAGTTCGAAGATGTTTTAAAAATAGGGAATGAAGAAGCGATAAGTGAATTTCTGAATGAACAAAACATCAGCGATGTTGCTGAACTTATTGATGAAAACGAAGACAGTGAAATAGATATTTTCATGAGCCTCTCCATGCACCGCGCTATCGGTGTGTTTAAAATCCTGGACCATCCTACTCAAAAAAGGATTATAAAAAACCTTCCTCCATCCAAGAGCGCTGAATTGCTCAATAAAATGGAACCTGACGACAGGACTTCATTTTTTGAAGACCTTCCCAATGAGGTGGTGCGTGAGCTCGTAAAAACGCTTGTGCCCGAGGAAAGAAAAATCACACTCTCCTTATTGGGCTACCCGGAAAATAGCGTAGGCAGGCTGATGACGCCAGACTACGTGTATGTTTATGAAGACAATACTGTCGCGGAAGTTTTAAATATCATCCGGGGCGTTGGAAAAAATACAGAAACCATTGATGTGGTGTATGTAATCAATAAACACGGAGAATTGCTGGATGACCTTCGTATTCGTGAATTCATACTTGCTTCGCCCGAAACGAAAGTGAGTGAAATGATGGACGGCCGCTTCATAGAATTGAATGTAAATGACGACCAGGAAACCGCTAACGAAGTGTTTAAAATGAATAATCGTGTAGCTCTTCCTGTTGTAGATGACAATAATGTTTTGCTCGGCATCGTAACGATTGACGACGTGCTTTGGGTGACTAATGAAGAATTCAGTGAAGACATTCAGAAAATAGGTGGTGCGGAAGCGTTGGATATGCCTTACCTGGAGACTCCTATTTTTACGCTTGTCAAAAAAAGAGTAGGATGGTTAGTTATACTTTTTTTGGGCGAAATGCTTACTGCCACTGCAATGGCTTTTTATAATGATGAGATGGAGCAGGTAATCATTCTAACTAATTTTATCCCGCTAATTATTAGTACAGGTGGAAATAGCGGCACACAGGCCTCCACTCTGATTATACAAGCCATGGCTTTGGGAGAAGTCAGCCTTAAAGATTGGTGGAGAGTAATGCGTCGCGAAATCATGTCAGGATTGATGCTCGGTATCCTGCTCGGAATAGTAGGATTTTGCAGGATAGCCGTCTGGAGTTTTTTGATGAATCAGCATATAATTACTACTTATACTTATGGCCCATATTGGATGCTCATAGGATTCACGGTATGTTTTTCTTTGGTGGGTGTTGTTCTTTGGTCTTCGCTCATTGGAAGCATGCTCCCATTACTGTTGAAAAGATTAGGTGCCGATCCGGCCTCATCATCAGCGCCGTTTGTGGCCACACTGGTGGATGTTACAGGACTTGTTATCTTTTTTAATGTAGCACTGTGGGTTCTGAAAGGAACACTTTTATAAGATTTGAATGCGTAACCAATTTTCCCATTTTCTAATTTTCTAATTAAACGACTTTCACCGCCTGGAAACCAACGTTTACCGAAAAGTAATATTTATTAAAATATTTTTCAGTTTACTTTTGCTGACTAAAGAATTAAAGATTTTTATAGCATAAGAAGAATTATTCTTCTGAAAGAACCCGCTAATGAATTCGAAAGAAAAAATACAAAAAGAAAAGAAACCCAGTATTTTCAAAGTCCTGAAGCCTTATTCAGGAATGATCAGTCTCTTACTGTTGTTTGCATTGTTAAGTAATGGTCTGAATCTTTTTATTCCTAAAATCATACAATTTGGAATTGATGATTATTCGAAAGGAGTTATGGATATGTCAAAGATCATCAAGTGGTTTGTCATCGCGGCAGTTTTAATTTTCATTTTTACTTATATTCAGAGCATTATACAAACATTCGCCTCGGAGAAAGTAGCCAGGGATATGCGAAAAAAACTGGCTTCCAAAATATCGCAACAGGATTATGCTTTCATCCAGGAAACCACGCCGGGCAAGCTTCTTACTAACCTGACTTCTGATGTGGATGCGATAAAAATGTTTGTGTCGCAGGCGATTGTATCTATTGTGTCTTCTTTGGTTCTCATTGTCGGAGCCAGCATTTTATTGCTGAACATCAATTGGCGACTGGGTTTGGTAGTGTTATTGATCATCCCGATTATCGCGACAGCCTTCATTCTTGTATTTAAAAAAGTAAAAACCTTATTTAAAAAAACGCAGGAAGTTATTGACTGGCTCAATAAAGTTATTAACGAAAGCATTCTCGGAGCGGCTCTCATCCGGGTTCTCAATGCACAATTTACAGAGTACAATAAATTTATGGATGCCAACACGGAAGCAAAAAATCTTGGTTTATCCATACTTCGTTTATTTGCAACGCTCATCCCCATTATCGTTTTAACTGCAAACCTTGCGCGGCTTACCGTATTAGCATTAGGCGGCCATTTTGTGATTGTTGGCGATATGACACTGGGTGAATTCGCAGCGTTCAACAGTTATATAGCGATTTTGATTTTCCCGATCATTATGATAGGTTTTATGAGCAACGTGATCGCGAGGGCTTCCGCCTCCTACCAAAGAATTGTGCGCACATTAGATACGCCTGATTTTGTTGACAAAGGAACAGTAAACAAACAATTAACGGGGAATATTAATTTGGAAAACGTGAGTGTATTCTATGGGGAAAATCCGGCTCTAAAAAATATTTCTTTCACAGTAGAAGCAGGAACCAGAACAGCCATTATAGGGCCTACTGCTGCCGGCAAAACGCAAATAATGAATTTATTAACTACGCTGATAAAGCCCAACGAAGGAAAGATATTTTATGATGATATTAATATTAATGAATTTACCAGGGATTCCCTTTTAAGCCAAATAGGACTGGTTTTCCAGGATAGCATTATTTTTAATTTAAGCCTTCGTGAAAATATTGGCTTTAATTCGGAAGTAACGGAGAGCGATCTTCAAAAAGCGATTGACACTGCGGAGTTGGGTGATTTTATAAAATCACTTCCGGAGGGATTGGAAACAATAGTTTCTGAGCGGGGATCCAGTCTTTCGGGAGGACAAAAACAGCGTATCATGCTTGCCCGCGCTTTGGCGATTAATCCAAGGATATTGTTGCTTGATGATTTCACAGCGAGAGTCGATAATTTGACAGAAGAAAAAATTGCTGAAAATGTAAAGCAGAATTATAAAGAGGTAACGCTCGTTTCAGTTACGCAAAAAATTGACCCTGTAAAAGATTACGACCAGATCATTGTGATAATGGAAGGTGAACTAATAGCAAAAGGAACCCATGAATATTTAATTCAAAATTCACCTGAATATGTTCAAATTTACCAGTCACAAAAAAGTACAACCACTTTGACTGAAGCATAAATTGAAATCAGGCTTTAAACTTATCTCATCTTCACTCTTGGATCAATAATGCCATAAAGTACATCGGCTAAAATATTCATCAACACAAAAATGGTTGCGGCAAGAAGTACCGAGCCCATCACCACAGGATAATCCAATTTTTCCAAAG
>JBDTKU010000012.1:0-9028 GCA_039935135.1 Ginsengibacter sp.
AGAAAAAGTTTTAAAATATACACTTTCTGCGTCAGGAGGTTCACAAGATCTGCTTTCTCCTTTGACGCTCACTTTTTCTGTACCACTTAAAACTTTTGATTCATCAAAACTCAGGTTAACAGATACCTTATTTAATGTTATTCCTTCCGTGATTTCAATTGATACCAACCAAACAAAAATCTCTCTGAGCACCAGTTGGAAAGAAGATACCCATTATGATTTGGTAATTGAAAAAGACTTTGCAAAAGATACGTTAGGGGATGAATTATTAAAGGCGGATACCGTTCGCTTTAAAACAAAACGAAGTAATGAATATGGAAGTATCAAATTAAACTTCACTAACCTAAATAAGTTTGCTCACCCTGTATTACAAATAGTAAAAGAAAATAAAGTGGTGGATTCTTTTAAATTAACTGCGCCAACCTTCAGCAAAACATTATTTGAACCCGGCGAATACGATCTGCGGATATTAGATGATATTAATGAAAACGGAACCTGGGATCCGGGAGATTACCAGCTTAGAAAACAACCTGAGATCGTAACTCCAATTCCTAAAAAATTAGGCGTCCGAGCCGATTGGGATAATGAAATGGATATAATTCTTTGATAAAGGTTTATCAAAATAAAAATCCGTTTTATTTGTTGGTTTACTACCTCGTAACTCCAAAAAACAAACTTCAAAATCTTAATTTCGCAGAATGATCTTTTCCTCTTCTCTATTAGAAAATGCGGTTAATGAATTTGCAAAATTGCCCGGAATTGGTAAGAAAACCGCTTTGCGCCTCGTTCTTCATCTTCTAAAAAAAGAAGTCAATGATGTAAAAGGCTTCAGCGAAGTCATTTTAAAAATGAGGGAAGAAATTCATTTTTGTTCACGGTGCCAAAATATTGCTGATAAAGAATTATGCAACATTTGCACAGATCGCAGCCGGAAGCAGGAAATAATATGCGTGGTAGAAACCATTCGTGATGTAATTGCCATCGAAAGCACCCAACAGTTTAATGGTTTGTACCATGTGCTTGGAGGAATCATCTCTCCATTGGATGGTGTGGGGCCTGACCAATTAGAAATCGAATCATTGATAAGCAGAGTGAAAGAAGAAAAAACGCAGGAATTAGTTTTTGCACTAAGCCCCAATATACAGGGAGATACGACTATTTATTATATCAGCAAAAAATTAAAAGATAATCCTGTAAAAATTACTACAATTGCCCGGGGAATTTCGTTTGGAGGCGAACTGGAATATGCGGATGAAATGACGCTCGCCCGCAGTATTTCCAACAGGATGCCCATTGAAAATTATGTAGGAAATAACAAGTGGTAGGTTTTCTTTATGCAATAATTCTATTGAATAAATCATAATTTATTACCTTGCAATTCAATTGAAATACAAATAGATTGACCAATATTATTAATACAGAAAACAAACCTGTTATCGGTTTTTCATCCGGTGATCTCAATGGGATCGGAATTGAATTGATAATAAAGACACTCTCAGACAACCGCATACTTGAACTTTTTACCCCGGTAATATTTGCAAACAATAAAGTCATCAATTTTTATCGTAAAAGCCTTCCGGATCATAATTTCAATTTTACCTCTTTAAAAGATTTTAATAAATTAAATACCAAACAGGTTAACATTTTTAACTGCTGGGAAGAAGATGTGGTTATTAATCCGGGCGAATTAGATGAAACAGGCGGAGCTTATGCCATAAAAAGTCTGAAAGCCGCTACTGATGCATTAAAAGATGGAATTATAAATGCATTGGTCACAGCACCTATTCATAAGAAAAACGTGCATAGTTCAGAATTTCCTTATACAGGCCACACTCCATTCTTTAAGGATTATTTCGGACAAAAGGATGTTGTGATGATATTGGCCGCCGGAGATTTCAGGGTAGGTTTGGTTACTGAACATGTGCCATTGAAAGACGTTGCCAGTTACATTACCAAAGAAAATATTTTAAGCAAGATCAACATTTTACATGCCTCTTTAAGAAGAGATTTCAATATTGAAAAGCCAAAAATAGCTGTGTTGGCATTGAATCCGCATGCAGGGGATGAAGGGCTCATCGGGTCTGAAGAGATTGAAGTCATAAGGCCCGCTGTCGTTGAAGCGAAGCATTATAATATGATAGTTTCCGGCCCCTTTAGCGCTGATGCGTTTTTTGCGCGAAATTACCAGGCCAGGTTTGACGCCGTATTAGCAATGTATCATGACCAGGGCTTGATTCCCTTAAAGTCGCTGGCTTTTGGAGAAGGAATTAATTTCACAGCAGGCTTACCAGTAGTGAGAACCAGCCCGGACCATGGAACTGCTTTAGATATTGCCGGCAAAAACAAAGCAGACGAGGCTTCTTTCAGAGCGGCGACTTTCGGTGCGCTTGATATTTTGAAAAACAGATCCTTTTTTGACGAAATCCATAGTAATCCTTTAAAAAAATTAAGCGGTCATATTGTGGGAAATGGGCAGGATGAATAATAATAATGACCAAAATAAAATATCCTTGTTTCTTTTTCGTTTTAAAAAATAATGATACTTTGTTCTAGATTTGAACAGGATATACATTTGTAAAAGGATTTTTTTAAACCCCTTTCATGGAAAATATCATCTTTAGCTGTGGACTATCTTTCTTAATTACTTTATTTTCTATCCCTGTAATAATCGAGGTTGCAAAAGACAAGAAATTGTTTGACGTTCCTGGAGAAAGAAAAATTCACAAAATGGTTATCCCTACTTTGGGAGGTTTGGGAATTTTTGCAGGTTTCATATTGGGCACTCTCATGGGGACTCCCCCATCAGAAGCTTCTGTTCTTCAGTATTTCGCAGCAGCTATGATGATTATCTTTTTTATGGGAATAAAAGATGATATATTAATTCTTACTGCTACCAAAAAATTTGTAGGCCAATTAATTGCTGCAGCCATTATTATTAAATTTGGAGGAATTGAAATAAAAGATTTTTATGGACTTTTTGGAGTTCATGCCCTTCCACCTACAGCCTCTTTTTTAATTAGCTTGTTTACTATAGTGGTTATTACCAATTCATTTAATCTTATTGATGGAGTGGATGGGCTGGCAGGAAGTCTTGGCCTTCTTACCTCCATAATATTTGGAATTTACTTTTACCTCTCAGGCCAGGGTTTATATGCAGTAATGGCTTTGTCCCTAGCGGGAAGCCTGGTAGCTTTTTTAATTTATAATTTCAGCCCGGCAAAAATATTCATGGGCGATACGGGCTCTCTCATTATAGGCATTGTCAATTCAATATTGGTAATTAAATTTATCAACGTGGCATCTGACCCAACTTCTGCCATACCTTTGGCTTCAGCCCCTGCACTTGGTTTTGCCATTTTGATAGTTCCTTTATTTGATACATTGAGAGTGGTAACTGTAAGAATTTTGCATCGTCGTTCTCCTTTTTGGCCCGATAGAAATCATATTCATCATTTTTTATTGGACATTGGTTTAAGTCATAAATCTATTGCTCTTACCTGCACCGCCACCAATTTCCTGTTGATAGTAATGGCTTACTTCCTGCGCTTCGAAGGATCTTTGATAGTATTCACGTCCCTGGCAGGAATTTCAATTCTTTTAGTTGCAGTTATCAAATACAACAAGCCCAAAACAAAAATTATGGTCACCAATGGCCATCTCCATGAAGAACCAGTCATGGGAACCCATAAGATTATTACTGTTGCAGCGGAAACCCTGGAACAAGAATAATCATCCTCCAATTCCCTATTGTCATTTCGTTTTCCTAAATTTGTACACTTTTATAAAGCCCATTTTGGCCTTTCATCAGCATTTATAAAATTTAAGAAATGTTAGAAGAGACAACAGTAGTAATTGACGAAGCCACAGTTTCAATGAAAAAAGCTTCAGAGTACTTCGAAACTGAATTAACAAAAATAAGAGCAGGAAAAGCCAATCCGACCATGCTGGATGGCATAACCGTTGACTATTATGGAACCCCCACACCAATTAACCAGGTTGGAAATCTAAGTGCCATTGATGCCAGGACGCTTACCATTCAACCATGGGAAAAAAATATGCTCCAGCCAATTGAAAGAGCAATCATTGCCGCTAATATTGGTATTAACCCTCAAAATGATGGAAATATTATCCGTTTATTTTTACCTCCATTAACTGAAGAAAGAAGAAAGGAATTCGTTAAGAGAAGCAATGCAGAAGGTGAGCTGGCAAAAATTGCGGTAAGAAATATTCGCCGTGATGCCATAGAACAAATAAAAAAGGCGCAAAAAGAAGGATTGAGCGAAGATGAAGCTAAAGAGGCTGAAGCCGAAATGCAAACTATTACAGATGATCATATTGTACTGATAGAAAAGCATCTTGCTTTGAAGGAAAAAGAAATTATGTCGGTCTAAATAAAGCGATTTATCATTCAAAAGGATAAATACTAATTCATAAATAAATAGCATACATTTAATTAAATATTTGATATTTAAAATCAATTTATTTTATTCTTGTAATGTATTTACTCATCTTAAAATTCAAACTTTATGAGCTTTATTAAAGATTTTAAAGCATTTGCCCTTAAAGGCAATGTTATGGATTTGGCGGTTGCTGTTATTATTGGAGCAGCATTCAGCGCTATTGTAGCATCATTGGTAAAAGATATTATTACACCGTTGATCCTGACACCTGCACTTGATGCAGTTGGCGCAAAAAACATAGCAGAATTAAAATGGGGTGAAGTAACGTACGGAAATTTTTTAGCCGCTGCTATTAATTTCATTGTTATTGCGCTGGTGATTTTTATGATGATTAGGGCAATTGCAAAATTTCAGAAAAAAGCAGCCGAAGAACCTGCTCCACCTTCAGTGTCCACTACCGATAAATTGTTGGAGGAGATAAGAGACGAACTAAAAAAAGGGTAATTTTTATTCAATAAATTTGCAATCCCGCTGAAATTTTCACCGGGATTTTTTTTACCTTGAAAAAAATGAAACAGGTAATTATTTTAAATGGTTATTAAATGAACACAGAAATTTATCAAATAAAGCTACCCCAGTTTGAAGGCCCCTTCGACTTGCTTCTATTTTTTATAGAGCGTGACGAACTGGATATTTATAACATTCCTATTTCAAAAATCACTAATGATTTCCTACATTATATTCGCCAAAGTGAAACTCTGAATATCGAACTAAGTAGCGAGTTTATTTTATTCATAAGCACTTTGATGCGCATTAAAGCAAAGATGCTTATTCCCCGCAAGGAACTGGATGCGCAGGGAAATGAAATTGATCCAAGGCAGGAATTGATAGACAAGATTCTTGAATACAAAAGATTTAAAGAAGCCTCTCAAAAAATGAGCGAGATGGAAGCCCTGAGAATGTTGATGGCAAGGCGCGGAAACATTCATGAAGAACTGGCCCTCATTGGCGAAGAAGCAGGCGAAGGAACTGAAATACATACAGTGACTTTGTTTAAGTTGATGAAGGCTTTTGAAAAAGTAGCCCAACGGCTGCTTGACAAAAGAAACCGGCCCGTCCACACGGTTATCAGCTATAATTATACCATGGAAGGTACGCGCAAGTACATGCTGGATCTTATCAAAACTGAAAAATCAATTGCTTTTGAAAAAATATTTGATGTGTGTGAAGATCGAATTCACGCTATTTTTCTTTTTCTTAATATCCTTGAAATGGTTCAGTTAAATTATATGGCCATCATCACGGGAAATGGAACTAATAATTTCATCATTGAATTCAACGAAGACCGGCCTGAAGACAAGCCCGAAGAAATAAATGATGAAACCTCAATTCTTAGAAACAACTCACTCTCGTAAAGGCAAAAGTAAAATCTTCCCTATTTGTTGGTTTACCGGTTTCCGCCAATAAATTCTTTATATTTATTTCTCTATTCTTGCAGCCCATCCGCCTCCGGGGGCTAAATGAATAGTAAGTGAATCATTTTTTGAAATAGTGGTTACTACCTTTTTATAATCGCTTCCATTCCTGTCAGCATTCATACCATCCTGGAAATAGGTGATATGGTAAGTTCCTTCCGGAAGAAATGAAAAATTAATAGTTATATTTCGCGAACTCCAGTCAGTCATTGCGCCTACAAAATACTTGTCACCTTTCCTTTTTCCCAAAACCACATACTCTCCTACTTTTCCATCCAGGGGAATAGTTTCATCCCAGGTGGTAGGCACACTGATTATAAAATCCAAGGATTCTTTTTCTTTTTCGTAAGCAGTCGGATTGTCGGCAAGCATTTGCAACGGCGCATCAAAAACCACATACATCGCCAATTGCTGGCATCGGGTGCCAAGGCTCATAGGATTGCTGTTTATCGGGGCAAAATCTCTTTTTTGTGCGTTTCTCATCGCTCCTGGAGTATAATCCAATGGGCCGGCAAACATGCGGATGTAAGGAATGGTAACTGCCATTTCTGGAGTCGCCATTGAATCGGTCCACTTATCCTGTTCCAGGCCAGGAACGCCTTCATAATTAACTACGTTGGGATAAGTTCTCATCAATCCGGAAGGCTTATGCGCTCCGTGATAATCAACCATCAAATGATGGTCAGCGGCGGCTTTGGCACATCTCCAATAAAAATTATTTACCGCCTGGTCATCCCGATCCATAAAATCAACCTTAATTCCTTTGACGCCCCACTGCTCAAACAAATTCATTGCTTCCTCCATTTGATTGTCTAAAGTGCGCCAAACGCACCAAAGAATTACGCCCACATTTTTTTGTTTTCCATAATCTGCTATCGCTTTTACATCTACGCCTGGAACCCTTTCGGTCATGTTGCCCAGTTTATACCATCCCTCATCCATAATGATATAAGGAATGTGATTTTGAGAAGCAAAATCAATATAATATTTATAGGTTTGGGTGTTTACGCCCGCATGAAAATCTACACCGGTGATATTCCAGTCATTCCACCAATCCCATGCCACCTGCCCGGGTTTTATCCAATCCGTATTTTGAAGTTGATTAGGTGTTGCAAGTTTGTAAACCACCTGGTTATTTAGCAATCCCGCATCATTATCAGCCACTGCAAATATGCGCCATGGAAAAGTACGGCTGCCATTGGTATGGGCAATATAATTATAGACACTTTCCGGTTCAAAATTGCGATCCCAACCTCCCCTGTGCGGATCATTTTTTTTCTCTGATTTCACTACAGGAGGAAAAACTGCACTCAATTGGTTATTGCTATTTCCCCTAAAATACAATCCCGGATAATCATAAAGATCACTCTCGGTAATAAGCAATTTCCCTCCATTATCAATATTTAGAAGCAAAGGAAGCTGAGCCGTTTTATTACTACCAATATTTTCCACTTTCATCTTTTCATACATGTGCTCGTAGCTGTTCATCCAGCGATCAGCAAAAGCAAACCATCCGTCCGTATTTTCTGGAAGAGAAATATCGCATTTTTCTTTGTTTACTGTAATGCTGTCATTAAGATCAGTTTCAAACCGATAGGCAAAGGCATCGTCATAAAGTCTGAATACTACCGTAAAATGATTTTTATATTTCAGAGTTAACTGGTTGTAATCATTGTTTATTGTTGAGCTTTTGATGGCCACAACTGGATGAATGATCTCACTGACTTTTTGCTTTTGTGTTTTAGAAATTTTTGCTTTTTCACCTGGAAGTGTTTCATTCTTTAATATTAAAGCGGCGTCAATTGAATTAATTATTGGCTTTTCATTTTTCAAAAGTGAAAAATGTAATGATTGATCATTATTGATCTGAACCTTCAAATGTCCGGCGGGAGAGCTAAGAACATACTGCTGTGCTTTCAGGGAAGTAGTAGCTAATAAAAAAACCACGAAATAGAAAGTCATTTTTTTCATCATAATACGTTTTGTTTGAATTTGGCAAAAGGTACAATGATCTTATAAATTTTTTGATAGATTTTTTAAAAAGTCTGTCAGAAAAATCAGTGAAACTCTTCCTGAATTTAAAAATAAAAAGCAATCATTCAGGATAAGCCCCTGAAGATGCAAAACGAATTTTGTATTCTTTAAAAGTATTGATGATTGGATTATTTATTCCATACACTTTCATCTTTGGAATCACCTGCAACAGGCATAGCGAAAACACAGTTATAAGAGAAAATATCAAACCCCAAAAGTGATCATTGGGAATACGGTGGTATCATCGGCAAAAATGCTACCTGACCAAAAGAGTTGAGCCTTTCATAAAAACAGGCTTGCCGGTATCGCGAAGTATATATTGTAAAGTCCAGACAAAAACACCTGCATCCTGTGGTTCACCTTTGAAAGTTCCATCCCATTTTCGTGTCCAGTCATGCGTTTGAAAGATTATTTGGCCTGAACGGTTATAAACCCGAAACGTAAGATTATCGGCTTTATAAGCATTCAACGGATATAAAAAATCGTTCAGGCCATCACCATTAGGAGTAAAAGCATTAGGAATAGCAATGTAACAACTCTTCAAAGCACGGATATTATTAACCGCAGTATCAAAACAGCCAATATCATTTTTAACAATCAATGAAACCGGATAATTATGTTCGGTCAGTAACACTGGATATTTTTGAGGAAAAGGATTTTGATCTTCACTGGTATTTCCGTTTTGAAAATTCCAAAAGTAAGAAACAATATTTCCGATACTTTCATTTTTAAACACTGCAGAATCTTCCGGGCACAAAATATTATTGGTTTCAAATAGGGCTTGCAATTCATTGTCCAAAAACACTTCTTTAGTTAAGGTATCACTGCAAAAACCATTGGAAACTTTTAAAGTGATTTGTTTTTTACCAAAGGAACTGAAGTAAGAAACAGGATTTTGTAAAGAACTGGTGCCGTTGTAATCCAACTGCCAAAGCCATTGATTTATTTCATTCTTTCCCCTATTATTAAAATGCACGGTATCATAATCGCAACCTTTATTTATAGAATAAGAAAAATCAGCAGAAACTGTATCCTTGACTGTAAAACTTAACGATGAACCCTCTGGCGTTTCCTGCGCACATTCATCCACCAACGTATTTCCATCACTTCCTTTCTTCA
>JBDTKU010000013.1:0-18495 GCA_039935135.1 Ginsengibacter sp.
AAAGGCGTGGCCAGTGCTTTGTTTTGGGAAATTGATTTTATATAAACGATAAAGATAAAAAATGTCGCCATGAGAAGTGAAGTGTTCGATATTATCGCACACACCGTTCAGAAGCCTGCTTGTACGCAAATTTACAGACATAGCAAAAATTATTCTTTAAAGTTAATTATTTTTATTCCCGATTTATTTAAGTAATTTAAATCAACTTTAGGAAGAGGATAACAGTACTGAGTAAAATGCAGTATGGATGGGTAGGTTGCAAAATAAATAAGTAAACGATTGTTCTCAGTAAGATGTTCGCTGTAACAATCCTGGATGTATGTCTAAATATTTTCCGCTGCATCATTTGGTTAAGCATAGAAGTTGATATTGCTGATGTACAACTATCAGAGAGAAATGATTTTATGAAATAAATTCATGAATTACTATACAAAAAAATTCACGACCTTTCTACATCATTAGCCAATCTAAAAAAGACCCATGAGTGAAATTATAAATTGTGCTGCTTATGCCGATGGGCGGCGCATTGCTGATGTGGAATTAGATAAAGTGCATGAGGTATTGAAAGATGAAGGCCAGTTTGTTTGGATCGGGCTCCATGAGCCAACTGAACAAGTGCTCGAAATAGTACAACATGAATTTGACCTACATGATCTTGCTATTGAAGATGCGCATCATACACATCAGCGGCCCAAGGTAGAACTCTATGGCGATTCAGTTTTTATAGTGCTGCGCACAGCGCAAATCAATAGTGATAATCATATTGAATTTGGAGAGACCCATTTTTTTGTCGGTAAAAATTTTATTGTAAGTGTGCGGCACGGCTCTTCGGTTCCTTACACAGAAGTTAGATTCCGCTGCGAGGCCGCACCAGATCTGTTACGCAAGGGACAGGGATTTGTATTGTACGCTGTTATGGATTTTATTGTTGACAGGTATTTCCCGGTTGTGCAGGATATGGAGCAGGAGCTTGTTGCCATTGAAGAAAAAATTTTTAAAGCTAAACCCAGCCGCGAAACTACGGAACAGATTTACCAGTTAAAAAGAGAATTACTCGATGTTAAAAGAGCCGTGTCGCCATTGGTTGATGTTTGTAACAGGCTTATGCGATTTGATATAAAATGTATTTCTGTTGAAACGCAGCCATACTTCAGGGACGTTTATGACCATGTGATTCGGATAAATGAAATGATTGATAATACAAGAGAGTTATTGAACACGGCGCTCGAAGCAAATTTTTCGCTTATTTCTATTTCACAAAATGATACTTCCAAAAAATTTGCCGGATGGGCGGCTATTATTGCTGTACCTACTATGGTGGCAGGCTTTTGGGGAATGAATTTTAAATTTATGCCGGAAACTGAGTGGCAGTATGGATTTCATGCGGTGATTGTATTTACTATTATCGCATGCACTTTATTGTATTTTTTATTCAGGCGCTCAGGTTGGTTATAAACTGAAAAAGAATATTGCTGTATTAAAAACCGCCGACCTCCCTTATTGTATATTGAAATGGATTGTGTAATTTTCTTTCTATAATCCAATCCCTAATAATTAATAATTTCTTAATAAGTCAGACAAAGCCAATAAGCTTTATTGCGACTCCTGCCTCGTCACTATTGGAACATACACTGTTTCCAAACCTTTCGGAGGATTTACTATGATTGCATCGTCCACAGCCGCCAACTTTCCCTGGGATGGCGGAGCCATATATTCTTTATTTGAAGTCCAGTTCGCATGAATCATCTCTACTCTTTGTTGAATATTATTTCCAAATAATTCATTTACGTAATGATTCATTGTATGTCTATATAGAAAATAAAAATCTCTTTTATTTATTTGTTTACCTGCTGATGATAAAATCAATTCTCTCTGTAATCAAACAAAGTATTTAAAAAGATGTTTAAGTCAAATGAATTTTTAATTCAGATAACGAGGCAAATATTTTCATCTCTACCATCTTTAAAATATTTTGTTAATTCCTTTTTCAAAAAATCCCCAAAAAGGTTTTTTCGGTTTCATATATTTTAATCCAAAAGCCATGATACTTTTTTCCCTGATATATTGAATTGCGTCAGGTATCGAATCAGTAACAATATAGAGCTTTTGATCATTTGCTGATATAGTTCCGGCTTCTATCATTTTTTGTGTGTGATCTACAATCTTCTGATAAAACTCGCAGTCAAAAATAATGATGGGAAACATTTCAATTTTCCTGGTTTGAATTAAAGTAATAGCTCCGAAAAATTCATCCAAAGTTCCAAAGCCGCCGGGCATCACTATGAATGCATAAGAATATTTCATCAATAGCATTTTGCGTAGAAAAAAATATTTTATGTCCACCCATTTATCTACATACGGATTTGGCTTCTGTTCATGCGGCAATACGATATTACATCCCACACTTTTGCCGCCCACATCTTTAGCGCCACGATTGGCAGCTTCCATTATACCGGGACCTCCTCCAGTCATTATAGTAAAACCGAGTTTGGCAATTTCACCCGAAAGTTCCCTTGCCTGTTTATAATACGGGTGGTCTTCTTTGAAACGCGCAGAGCCAAAAACGGTAATGCACGGCCCAACAAAATGCAGCGCCCTAAAGCCTTTTATAAATTCAAAGAAAACACTTAATGCATATTTAAAATTTTTCCAACGATCCTGGTGCCCATCAAAAAAGCGAATTTCAGTTTTGGTTTTTGGAGTCTCCTGTATCATTCAGTTATTTTTTTCAAACTTAGGGGATTTGAATTTTTTGTTGAAATTTTTATTTTCAAAGTATATTTTATTGTACATTCTTTCATCTGGGAAGAGGAATAAGCTAGTGCAATGGAACCAGTAAACCAACAATTAGTCGTCATTTTTATTCTGCGTAATTAGTTAGCGTAAAGATTATTTCTGGAATACTTTATCATAGCTTATCCTCTTTTTGAGGTCAACCTTCAGCAGCCATTTATAAAGTGCAAGATTTAGTAAAAAAAGCTCCAGCCCATAAAAAACATCTTCAAGTGGAATAGTGAGTAATCGAATATTCATGATCTCATTACTGTTATAACTCACAACCGGATTAGATAAACCGCTCCCTGTAAGAATTCCATTAACTATTAAAAAGGGGATTAACAGTATAGCATACACGGTTATCGCTTTTCCAAACCAGGTGACGCGAAATATATATTTTAAAAAAACACAGACAAAAGCAGTTGTGATAAAAGTTACAGAAGTATATAATCTTTCTCCAAAAGCCAAAGCAGCCAGCATCAAAACAATAAAAAGAATACTAACAAAATTCTTTTCACTTTTATTCCTCCAGGCCAACTTATAAAATTTATCCAAACAATAAAAAGTAAAAACACAACTGAAAGGAATGCAGATAAAAAAAAGTATTTCCTCGATAGGAAGATTTAGAAAATAAATTCCAATTATATATTGCGGATTAAAACTCCATACTCCCAGATGAGTAAAAATAGCATCCCAAATTATAAAAATCACAGCGACTATAGATGAGGCAATAAAGAATTGTTTCCAGGTTTTATAAAGCTTTATCTTAGGATGAAATGAAAACAGGAGAGGAATAATGATCGTAAAAAAATCAACCAATAGGTAAAGAAAATTCATGTGGCCTTTTTTAATTTAAGTTTCCGGAAGTATTTAAAAGGAACCCAAAGCATTCCAAAACATTCTCCATCTTCCTTTGTAAGATGTTTATGGTGCATCTTATGCGCACGCCTTATCGCTCTAAAGTAAACAGTGTCGCTGTTTCTTAAAATTTTAAATCGTTGATGAATAAATATGTCATGAATGATAAAATAAGCAACGCCATACAAAGTGATCCCAACGCCGATCCAGAAAAGAAAATTATAACCATTGTTCATTCCAAAATATAAACTAGCGATTCCCGGAAGAGCGAAAATTAAAAAAAAGAAATCATTATGCTCAATAAAGCCTTCGCTTTCTTTTTTATGATGGTCTTTATGAAGTTTCCACAAGATACCGTGCATGAGATATTTGTGAGCCAGCCACGCTACTGCTTCCATGGCAACGAATGCAGCCAACACACAAAATATATTAATTAGTAGGGTTGGCATGACTGTTGAATATTTGATTTAAAATTTGTTTCCTGTAATCAAAAATATGAGCCAGCTTTTTCTTCACAATTAAGGAATGGGCCAATCGCCCAAGCACGCCGAAAGGTAATCCATATTTCACACTGTCTTTCATTAGAATGCCGTTTCCTTTTTCAATAAAAGTATGGGTGTGTTCCCACAATTTATAAGGCCCTTTCGCCTGCCTGTCAGTGAAAGAATACGGCTTATTCACTCTTAAAATTTCTGTTCTCCAGTATAAAGGTATTTTAAATAAAGGGCTCACTTTGTATTCAATCACCATCCCTTCATAAATTTCCTTTTCTTTAGCATTGGTGAAGATTTTAAATCCCAGTTCAGGCGGAGTAATCACAGAAAGATTTTCAGCAGAAGAAAAAAATTCCCAGGCTTTCTCTATAGTTACCAGCAAATAATGTTCCTCATTTAAATAATAGATTTTCATAAATCATGTGGTTTTATTTTGATCCACTTTTTTTAACACTTCCGGCAAACAGATCTTTAACCATGCTGAATAATTTCCAGGATTTTGTTCAACAGCTTTTTTTAGATTTTCAAGAGAAATATATTTCCAATCCTTTGCTTCCGATTTATTTAGAATCGGCTCCTCGTCGGTAGTTCCAAAATAAACATGATCGAGTTCATGCTCTGTCAGGCCATTGCCCAGTTCAGATTTATAAATAAAACTAAATTGAAAACTGGTTTTGCATTGCATACCCATTTCTTCTTTGAGGCGCTTATCTATTGTCGCACTTATTTCTTCGCCATCAATAGGATGACTGCAACAGCTATTGGTCCACAATCCGCCCGAATGATATTTATTATCTGCCCGTTGCTGTAACAACAATTCGCCTTTTGAATTAAAAATAAAAACCGAAAAGGCACGGTGAAGCCTACCTGCTTTATGAGCAGATATTTTTTCCATCAAACCAATTTTATTGTCGTTCTCGTCAACCAAAATCAAAAGTTCCTTCATTTTTTTCATTTATTTTAATGCTTCAAATATTATTCATTTCATAATTGCAATTGTTTCTTTTTAGCTGCTGTTATATAATCAGAGTTTTTTAAATAAGGCAACAGGAACTCTTTCAATGGAGTATCGCTTATGGTAGAGAAAGATGATTCTAAAAAAGATTTATCTGCTTCAATGCTTCCATTATAACCCAAAAAAGAAGGTATATGAGTTTGCGCATTAAATCTCAAAAGTCTCAATTCAACATTTTCCTCATCAACTTTAATGGCTCTTTCAAGAATGCGTTTCCCTTTTTTAAAATATGACATTTTTGAAAAAGGATTAAACACATACTTTGCCATCATCATGATAGCACTCGCTCTATATCCTGCATACAAGGGATTGTTATTTTCATTATAGTTAGAAAGAATTTCAATGAGCCTATTACAGGCTGCTTCATCAGTATAAGATTTCTCATACAAATCCCTTACCTCTTTGATAGCGGGGGTGTTCGCAAAAGAAAGAGATGTAAAAAACAGTAAAGCAATAAATAACCCATATTTCATTTCCGACAAATATTTATACAAGATTCAATTTATTTATCACCAGGCTGTTGAGCAATAGACCCAGTTTCTGACCACTGTTGATCCTAATTCTTTCATTTAAAATCCGATGAGCCGGCAGCTTTTTCATTTTCTTAAAAAGCGAATGGTAATAAACATACGCAAGATATACCCCACCTTTTGAAGAATTTGGTAATTTTTTTATTCCGGCAAGCCCGGATTTAAAATCCTGCTCTATATCCAATTCTAGCCGGCTTTTTACATCAGTGCTAAAATCAGCCATATTCACATTCGGGAAATAAGTTCTCCCCAATAACACATAATCATCTTTCATATCTCTTAAAAAGTTTACCTTCTGAAAAGCCGCCCCCAGCTTCATAGCGTACGGTTTTAATTCTTCATACAATTCAGGCTTTTCATCCGTAAAGACACGAAGGCACATCAATCCCACCACTTCCGCTGAGCCCAAAATATACTGTTTATATTTTTCTTCATTATAATGTATTTCCTGTAGGTCCATTTCCATACTTTTCAAAAAAGTATCAGTTAATTCCGGGGGAATACTATATTGGTTTACTGCCGACTGAAAAGCATTCAAAATCGGGTTCATAGATATTTTATTTTCAATTGCCTCGTAAGTGTCTTCCGTAAATTTCTTTAATAATCTTTCCTGGTCATAGCCCGAAAAGCTGTCCACAATTTCATCAGCCAATCTCACAAATCCATAGATGGAGTAAATAGCATCGCGCAAACTGTTTTTCAAAAAGTAAATTCCTAATGAAAAGCTGGTGCTGTAAGTTTTTGTTGTCTGCTTGCTTATGCTTACCGACAATTTATCAAATGTGGACTTCATGCTCTTTATTTTTTAAATATTTTATTAATTCGCCTGCGGCAATCTTACCCGAAATGAGCGATGGCGGCACTCCAGGTCCGGGAACCGTAAGCTGCCCCGCATAAAAAAGATTACTGATCTTTTTATTCCTGATTTTGGGTTTAAAAAAAGCAGTTTGACGCAAAGTATTGGCAAGTCCGTAAGCATTCCCTTTATAGGCATGATAATCCCCAATAAAATCATCGATGCAATAACTTTTTTTATAATCAATAAATTCCTCAATTCTTTCGCCTATATGATCTTCGAAACGGTTCAACATAATCTTAAAATATTTTTCACGAAGGTTTTGACTGTCTTCCAATCCAGGTGCAATAGGCATCAGGAAAAATAAATTTTCATGGCCATCTGGTGCCACAGTTTCATCTGATTTTGAAGGACAGCATACATAGAACAAAGGCCTGGAGGGCCATGCAGGCGATTTGTAAATTTCTACTGAATGCTGGTAAAGATCTTCCTCAAAAAATAAAGTGTGATGTACTATACTATTTATTTTTTTTGAAAGACCGATGTAAAAAATAAGAGCAGATGGGGCGAATGTTTTTTTCTGCCAATAATTTTCATTGTAGTTTTTATATTCCTGCGGAAGTAAATCTTCTTCAATATGGTTATAATCTGCTGAGGCAATCACCGCATCAAAATCCATTTCGATTCCATCTACGACAAGGCTTTTAACAAGATTTTTCTCCACCAATATCTTTTCCACCGGAAAATCAAAATGAAAAGTTGCGTTTTGATTTTCGCATATAGCCTGAATCGATTCCACCACCCTTCCAAAACCTCCATCCGCAGGATACCATGTTCCCAATTTTAGACCGGCATAATTCATCAGGCTGTATAAAGCGGGCGTTTCCTGCGGCATGGCCCCGAGAAATAAAACCGGGAATTCCATCAGCGAAATCATTTGAGGATTTGAAAAATATTTTCTTACATGCTTGCTGAAAGATGAAAATATTTGTAGGCGGAAAGCCTCTTTTATGATCTTAGCATCTGCAAATTCAGCCACCGAATTGCAAGGCAAATACACCAGGTTCTCCATTCCCGTCACATACTTATGACGGGCTTCTTCCATAAATTGATCTAACCGGGCAGCGCTTCCGGATTCTATTTTTTCAAATAAATCTTTAAGTTGTAAATAATCGGCTGGTATGGGAATTTTTTTCCCCTTTTCAAATACTACTTCAAAGGAAGGATCAAGTAGTTTTAAATCGTACCAATCAGAAACTTTATAACCAAAATCATTAAAGAAACGTTCGAAAACATCCGGCATCCAATACCAACTGGGCCCCATATCAAATACATACCCTTCTTGCGTTTTCAACTGCCGTGCCCTGCCACCCGCACTCTCATTCTTTTCAAACACATGGACTTCATATCCTTTTAGCGATAAATAAGCAGTGGCGCTTAGTCCTGAAAATCCCGCTCCTATGACTGCAATTCTTGACATCAAATATGTTTAGATTAATTTATAAATATTTAAACAAAATTCAAGACAATATTTGTTCCAAATTTTCGACTGAATACAACCAACTTGTATTTTTGTTACCGGAAATGTCTTTTAAGTGCATTGGGTTTCCTGCTATCCTGTATTTTTTATTTTTAAAAAGCCCGGTTAATTCATTGATATAATCTTGCATTGCCTCCTTGGTATCTTTATGGGTAAGAAACAGTAGAAGGTTTTCGGGTGAGCATACTTTAACCACTTCTTTAACTGATTCCAACGGAACATTCGATCCCAGGTACACAGATTTACGTCCGCTTTGCCTGATCATAAAATGGCTAAACAACAAACCAATCTCATGAAATTCATTTTCAGGTAAAAAAAGCAGCCATGAATCAGAAGTCATTTTTGGTGCCGGAAGTGAATCAATAACCGTAAATAATTTTTGCCTGATGATATTACTAATAAAATGCTCAGCACCAGGATGAATTTGATCTGTCGTCCACATAATGCCTACGCGATTTAATACAGGGTATATTATATCAGTATAAGCCATTTTCATACCGTATTTAATGAGGCAATGAGAAAATATTTTATCAAAATCAACTTCGTTATAATTCATTCCCGCAGAGATCAATTGCAAAATGAAATATTCCTCACTTTCCTTTTTGATCTCATTCCCCAATAATTCTTTCAGTAATTTAAACATTTTTTTATCAGGCATGGCGCTTAATTCCGAAACTTTGAAATCCGCTTTCATGAGGCTAACTATATTCAACAAGCGTCTTAATTGTTTATTATCATAATAGCGCGTGTTGCCTTCAGAGCGCGATGGAGTAAGAGCATCATACCGCTGCTCCCATATTCGGATCGTATGAGGCTTTATACCTGACAACCGTGACAACTGGGAAATGGAGAATAAATTCATATTGTTTAAGTATATTCAAATATATCTAAACAAATGCAGATCAAAGCTTTTTATTCATGAGGGAATAGATTGGTCCCACACGAGGTCACGCTGGTGTTTCATCAAAATAAAAATCTAACTTATTTCTCCGTTTACTGCAAGAAATGGTAAACGAAAGTTTGGCTTTATGAACAAACTGAAGATTTAGTTAACTTCTAATGCATCTTTATCCGGAATAGGAGGAAAAGGATTGTGAGGTTCGGTTTGATACCAAAAAACAGTGGTGGCAATATCATCCTGTAAAGGAAGATAGCGCCCACCGCTTCTCCAGCCCAGATCCTGGATGGTAACTTTCAGGTTTTTTTCGAAACGTATTGGGTCTGTAAGATGCCAGCGATACAACCCGAAGCGCTGAGACACATTGTAATGCCCATCGCCCCTGATAACCTGGCAAAGCCCGGAATAAGGCGAAGTAAATTCGGTATAATGGCTTTCTGTAACACCGGAAGCATTTTTGGATTGGGTGTCAAAATCATAAGATCCGCCAAAATAATCTTCTGTGCCGGTTCCGATGATAGTTGGATATTTGGTGTCGCCATCCATATAAAATTTCATTTCACCCTCGCCCCACCAGCCGTTATTATGAACCCCGATCGCCATGTAAGTTCCTACATACTGGCCACGCCCTTTTATGTTATCCACCAAAGTATAAACGCTCTTGTAGGGAAGAGGATTTACCCGGCGAAATTGTGCATGAAAATAAGCAGCGTCATCAGGAATTTTTGTTTCAATATAATCAACAGAATAATAAAGAACCATGTCCTTATCATCAATATTTTCCATAGTGATTTTACATTTTTTACGAAAAGGCATTGGCCAGAAACAATTAAACGCGCTGCCAGGATTTACACAAACCGCCAACGATTGCAAGGGCGAATATTGGTTCCAACCCATGCAAAAAAAATCGCCTACAGGCACCTCCACTGAGGGTGATGTTTCACCATCCCAATAAAAACGAAGAATAGAATTTCGCCATATTCCAGTAGGGGTCATCCAGATGTGTTGAATTGATCCCGAACCATTAATTTCAGCAACTGTGAAAGTAGTGTGAGCTTTGATAATCACGCTGGGGCTCACTTTCCAGCCCTCTCCCAATTCTCTTGAAGCATTCTTTCCGGTTCCTTCTGTGGCCATTCCACCTAGTCCTTTAGCACCTGTGAAATTCTCAGGACTTATAGACCGCGACTTTGCATCAGAGAGGCGGTAGATATTTTGCAGGTTGGATTCAACGCCATTAAAATTTTCCTTTTGAGCGATGGAAGAAAAAGAAAACAAAAGGAAAATAAAAAGTAGTTTGGAAAATTTATTTCTCACGACGCTGTATTTTAGGTGATAAGTGAAATTAATTAAAATTTGCATCCGATTTCGCTTCATGAATATTCTTTATAAAAATAAACCTGGCGAAGCACCTGGGTATTAAATATAAGAGATTGGCATTTGCATAGAATAACAATAACTCTCAGAAAAAACTATTAATGTCCTGTAATTATTTTTCGCCAAACGTGAAATTATTCATTTCAACAAGCGCCGGCAACAAAATAAAAATCCTTTTTATTTCCACGTCTGAAGTCCACCCAGGTTTGTTTACTGCTGCAATCAAATCGTACTTAAAAATTTGACAGCGGTGATTGATGGAAAAAAGAAATAGGCTCCTCCTTTTACGGTTACGAAACTCTTTAACCCATCCACATATTTATTATGAGTTTCTGTGGGAATGGTAAATTGTTGAACAACGCCGTCTGCAGGGTTTTCCTTTACGCCGATGAAAGGATCCGGATCAGCATAAAGTTGTTTAAATTTTGGGTAACTGGCCCAGGTATATTGAATGAATTCGAACTGGCGATTAATATCAGCATTGAAACATCCAAACAGAATCCCAACTTCGTCTATGGGTGTATGTTGGGTGGCAGTCGCAACATATTTTTCTCCGTAAGAGCGCGACCGGCGCATGATTCGATGCTTACGGGTAAGCTTTAAAGATTCCGCCGGTTTGCTTACCTCAAAATTGTCACGGGGATTCACTCTGCGGGAATGCGAGCCAAAAGGACACTTCAATCCCAATTCATCAGAATCCATATAAACAAAATCATTATCATCGGACAACCCACCCGGATCTTCGTCAGGAAATTTTACAAGAGGAGCGCCGCTGGGCCACCTGCCCATCATCTTGGCAGCCAGCTTGGTGCTTTCCGCGGGATTAAGACTCCCATCTTCATTCCTGGTTTTTTCATTCAAAAACTTCCAAAACCCTTCCACATCTTCCTTAAGTTGCCTGAGCACGAAGTAGGTTCCGTTTCGACCCAGGTCTTTTTGGTCAGTGCCATCCGGATCATCTGGAAGCAATTTCAAATTCCCTTGCGCAACTTTTATTAGTGGCGTGTCCGGATGAACATCATATTCATTTCTGTAACCAAGAACAAATTCACCCGCCATTATTTTATCTCTTTCAAGCCCATCTACTCCACTTCCGATAATGGTTGGCTGAGAAATACCTTCCCTGAATCCAAAGTGCTCTTTACTATCCGGAAAAGTGTCAGCTTTAAGAACGTGTACCATTTTCAGTCCACGTTGACCTAATTTTTGAAGAAGCGCTTCGTGATACAAACGAAGCTTTTCTTCTGTGGGTTCAAAGATCATGAGGATTAAATGTACCGGTGATTTGGTAGGTCCACCCCAATTCCATTTTTCAGGATCGCTGCTTTCATGATCGCCCAAAAGCCTTTGCCGGTGAGGCGTTACCATTCCTTCCCTGAATTCACGAATAAAAGATTGAACATTCTTTTCATGCAGTCCAAGCGCAGAAAGTCCTGCCGAAGTAAAACCTATGTTTAAATAAGAATCACTTTTATTATTACTTATAGTAGTAATTTCTTTCGCTATTTCCTTAAGATAAATTTTCGTCTTTGAAGCATTTTCAATTTCCAAAAGGTAATAGTTTGAAAACGGCATCTCCCAATAATTCTTTACAAGAAAACCCTGAATTTCTGATAATTCCAGTTGTTCCATTTATTATTTAATTTAAAATCTTTTTAAAAATAGTTGCGCCTGGCTTTCAGAAAGGTTTTTGCTCAATTCATTTCTTATCAAAGTATTATTGGCAATATTCTTTATCGAAAGATCATGATAAGCGCTATACCAAACCTGGGTTAAAATTTGTGTTCCGCGGCTCCACGCCAGGAAATGTTCTTCATCATAAGCTCCGCCGGTAAATAAAAAATTTGTTTTTGGAAAGTCAACTGTATTACTGAATATCCCTGTCAACCCCCAGCCCGATTTATCAATAAAATCACAAAGATATTGATTCCAACTTCCATCAAAATTGCTGAAGAACATCATGTGTTTGTTATCATCAAATAGCACCCACCGCGCGAAATGGATAGTGGGAATTCCCATCAGTTTTCCTTTCACAAATAGATTTTTAATCAGCGTCCTTGCAAATAACATTTGAGCAAGAACAGTGGCCAGCCTGAATTTTCCCGGCTTCACCACCAGCACTTGAGTAAATTGATTTTGATTAATAAGATCTTCATCCATTTCGAGCCGGCGAACCAAATCGTCATTTAACTGGCTTCGTTTTTCAGAATAATTCTTATCTCTTCTTTCATAAAAAAAATGGAGAATTAATATCCAGATTATAAGTATTGGCGATAAAATCAAAATGACCAACCCCATAATTATCAATCCAACCCAATTCTTTTTTCGGGTGGGTTTTTCTTTTTTCGCCCACTCAAATTCCGGGTGGTTAAAAACCTCACTTTTTATTTCATTTTTGATTTGCAAAGCTGTCATCCCTTCCCATTTTTTGCTCCTGACAAAATCACGGATAAATTTTATTAAACTGTTTTCCTGCTGAATCTGCTGCAGGCTTCTTCCCGGCGCTCCGTTATAAAAAGCATCAGTTTTAACTTTCCATTTTAGCAGGTAATTTTTCCTGCTTTCCGTAGTTCTTTCCGAAGGCCCGGGATACTCTTTACAACATTCATATAACTCGTCGAAGTATTCAGGAAAGACGGTTACAAGCGCTTCCGCGTGGGCATCTTCGTCACCATCAAAATTGGAAGAAAAAACCAACCGTACAGGAACAGCAAAAGCAGTTTTATCTCTGAATGAACTTTCCTGCAAAATGAACCAGCGCGCATAATGCATCGTTCCCAGCCTATCAAATCTTTCATTTAAGCCATGATTCAAACCTACCTTGAACTTCTCAAGAATCAGGTTCAATTTTTCAAAACTATCTTCCCGCACAGGAGTAAGTAATGTAAGTGGATTTTGATTAATCATTTTTAATAAAATTATATCAGAGGCAGTGGAGTTTTCCCGGGAAGCAATGGATTTTTCGATGCTTAAAAGTAAATATTTTTGGAATAGAATTAAGATTAATTTTGGAAAAGTGGCAAAAGTTTAATTACTTTCATAGCTATCAATATCCGGATAACCGCTCCGCTACTTTTTGAAAAGCCTTTTCGAAAATCAATTCATTTAATTTAACATCCATATTTTAATTTCAATAAATGATAAAGAATATTGATCATGCAAATGTTATACATTATGGCTTTGATTCAATAATTATAAAGTCTGATAAAAATGGCCTGGGGAAACCTTCATGCATAAAGATATTAAAAGACGAGTTTGCCACTAAAGAAAAGCTTGCCACTTTGGATAATGAATTTGACTTATGTTCCAAAGTGAAATGTGCGAATGTAAGGAAGGCAATCAGGCGGGAAAAAGTGGAAGAGAATGAAGCGCTGCTGTTGGAATATATTGAGGGTAAAGATTTAAATAATATTCTTGCAACCGAAAACCTAACTTTTCTTCAGCAATTGCATATCGCAACAGACATTTCTTCTGCAATTGCCTGCATGCATAAAGAAAATATTTTTCATCGCAGAATTCATCCTTCCAATATTTTAATAGAGCAGTCAACCAAAAAAATTTATTTGATTGATTTCGCGTTAGCTATTAAAGGGAACGTTTTTGAAGAGGCCAAAACCACTTTTAGTGAAAAGGAAATTGAATCGCTTAAATATATTGCACCCGAACAAACAGGAAGAATTAATCATGCCATCGATCAGCGAGCTGATCTATATTCCATGGGTTTAATTTTTTATCGCCTCTTCACGGGACAATTGCCTTTTGACAGTGAAGCAAGATTGGAATTGTTGTACGCAAATATTGCCAAAACGCCGGAATCTCCCAACCATTTAAATTCCCAAATACCTGCGGTGATCTCCGACCTTATAATGAAGCTTCTTTCCAAGAATGCTGAAGACCGTTACCAATCAGCATTTGGCGTAAAAGCAGACCTGGAAAAATGCCTGCAGCAATTCAATGTAAACGCAAAAATTGATGATCTAAAAAAAGAAGGTTATACGATTGCCGCATTAGATTTTTCAGGAAAGCTCAACTTTACCAACAACTTATACGGGAGAGAAAAAGAATTAAAAAGACTGGATGAGCTATACGAAGATTGCACCAGGGGACAGAAAAATATTTTATTGATAGCAGGAAATTCGGGAAGTGGAAAATCAACCCTGATAGAAGAACTCAGAAAGTCAGTTTTACAAAAAAAAGGAATCTTCTTAAAAGGCAAGTTTGAACAGATAAGTTCTGAAACTCCCTATACAACGCTGGTTCAAACCTTCAACGAATTGGTTCAATTAATTCTTGCGGGCGATAAAGCTTTTAAGGCAAAATGGATCAAAAAAATAACGAATGCCATTGGGAATTCAGGAAAGATTCTGACGCAATTCATGCCCGGAATAGAAGCACTGATTGGAAAGCAAGGCGAAGCTTCTGAACTGACAGGCCTTGAAGCACAGAATCGGTTCAATTATGAATATTTAAGGTTTTTCAAAAGCATCGCTGATAAAGATTCTCCACTGGTTCTTTTTGTGGATGACCTTCAATGGGCCGATCATTCATCTCTCAATCTCTTTAAAACTGTTTTAGAAAGCCGTGACCTTGGCTATGCAATGCTGGTGGGCTCTTACCGAAAAAATGAAGTAACCCATGAACATCCTCTCTTTAAAAGGCTCATTGAATTAAAGAATGATAATGTTCCGTTTGAGGAAATAAAATTGGATGACCTTTCTTACCAGGATGTTTATTTACTGGTGAGCGAAACCTTGCTCACAAAACAGGAAAATATTTCGATATTATCGCAAATCGTTTTCACCAAAACAAAAGGGAATCCTTTTTATGTAAAACAATTCCTCAAATCAGTTTATGATGAGGGTCTTTTACATTTCGATTTTGATTCCTTTCAATGGAAGTTTAATTCAGATCTTATTTTGCAGATGAATGTATCAGGGAATGTGGTAGAATTAATGACTTCATTCCTCTTAAAACTTCCTGAAGATACGCTGGATCTATTAAAAACTGCCTCTACAATAGGCACCGGCTTCACTAAAAGAAACTTATCTGTAATAAAGCAAATGAGTGAAAGAAAGATTGAAAGTTTATTGAATCTTTCAGTTACAGAAGGCCTTATCATTGTTTCAGGCGAAGGATACAAATTTGGTCATGATAGAATCCAACAAGCCGTTTATTCTCTTATTTCAGAAGATGATAAAGCAAAAATGCATCTGCTCAACGGCCAAAGACTTACTGCCAGTTATAATGAAAGCGAACTGGATGAAAAATTATTTGATCTGATCAAACAATGGAACCTTGGTGCGGACAAGATTGTTACCAAAAAAGAAAAAGACAATCTTGCAAAACTTAATTTAAGAGCAGGAAAGAAAGCCATCACTTCAACTGCTTTTATCCAGGCTTTATCTTATTTTGAAAGAGGATTGAAAAGTCTTGACGAAAAAGATTGGGATAATCAATATGATTTTATTTTAGAGCTTACTACCCATTCCGCTGATGCCGCTTATCTTTCTGGCGAATATGAAAAAGTGGACCTGTATGTAAATAAAATTCTGGAGCACAGCCAATCATTGATTGATTCTGTGAGAGCCTACGAAATTGCCATCAAAAAACTGATTGCTCAAAACCAACATTTTGAGGCCGTAAAACAAGGGTTGGAAATTTTGAAAAAACTGAATATTCATCTTCCTTTAAAACCTACCAAATTCGCAGTTTTCAAAGACCTGGTAAGAATTAAGTTTTTACTCCGTAATAAATCTACGGATTATTACAACAATCTTCCGGAAATGAAAGACCCCGAAAAAAATGCAGCGATGCGTATCTTATCAGATATTTCATCGGCTTCCTTTTTTGCAGTTCCTGACCTGGTGCCTCTGCTTGCTTTTAAAATGATCCGCCTGACCATAAGATATGGATTATCCAGGAAATCGCCTTTTAGTTTTGTAGCATACGGCTACATCCTCAGCGTTTTCTTAAATGATATTGATAAAGGAATCAGGTTTGGAGAAATAGCATTGCATCTTGCCAAAAAAATTCATGCGGATGAATTGGTCGCTTCGATCATCGCCACCAACAACTTATTTCTAGTTCACCGTCGGACTTCGATCACAGAGACCATCCCTGACCTGGAAAAAGCATTTACCAGTGGGCTTGAATCAGGCGATAATGAATACTCTTCCTATGCGGCGCATAATATAATTTATCAATTGTACATCATGGGATATCCATTGTCAGACCTTGCAAGGAGGGCCGAGACATTGGAATTGAAAATTGAAAAATTCCAACAAGACCTTACTCTTAAAAGATTGCGATTATTTCATCAGTCCATCTTAAATCTCATTGAAGAAAAAGAAAATCCTGATATCATTTCGGGGGAAATATTTGACGAAGCAGAAATGGATATTGCAGACGTTTCGAAAAGTAACGAGATCTATTTCCATAATTTATACCTGCAGAAACTGCATCTTGCTTTGATCTTCAACCTGGAAGCCAACGCCGCTAAATATGTGCCGGTAGTGGAAAAATACCAGGAAAGCGTGAAGGGCACTACCTTGTATCCTTTATTTTATTTTTATCGTTCGTTGCTTATCACAGATATTTCGTCCAATTCCACCACCAAAAAATCAGTGCTGAAGCAGGTAAAAAAAGATATTGGTGAAATTAAAAAATATGAAAAATATTGCCCTTCTGATTATCAACACAAAATATTTTTGCTTGAGGCGGAATCCAAATACCTCGAAGGAAATAATGAAGAAGCCAAAATTTTATATGATAAAGCATTAAAGGCCGCCACCCAAACTAATATCCCCAGCGATCTTGCTTATGCATGGGAAAGAGCCGGCCGTTTTTTCGTGAATACCAAACAGGATATTCTTGCCAATTTTTATTTGCAAAATTCCTACAGAATCTATAAGCGATGGGGCGCGCTTGCCAAATTGAAACAAATGGAAAGCCAATACACCCAGCTAAAAGGGGGCCCCGGGGCAGAATGGCAAAACGAATTGTTGGACGAGCCTGCTAACCAGCAATCCACTAACGTTGACCTGGAGACGGTTTTAAAAGCCTCCGCTGCTTTATCCGGTGAAATTATTTTGCCAAGACTTTTGAAAAAAATGATGCAGATCATTATGGAAAATGCGGGTGCGCAATCCGGCTTCCTGGTAATGGAAAAGGATGGAGAAAAATTGGTACAGGCAGAGATCCGGGCAGATAAAGAAGACATCAAAATAATGCAATCCATTCCTGTTTCGGGGAGTGACCAGCTTGCAGAATCAGTGGTTAGTTATGTTTATATGACGCAGGAAACCGTAATACTGGATGATGCCTGCAAGAGTGAACTTTTCGCCAACGACGACTTTATAAAAAGGCATCAATGTAAATCTATCCTTTGCATTCCGCTGATGAATATGGGAAAAATTCAGGCAGTGATTTACCTGGCCAATGATCTTACCTCCGGCGCTTTCACTGCAAAAGGGGTTGCCATTTTGAAATTGCTTGCAGGACAGATGGCGATATCCATTGAAAATGCATTGTTCTATAATGAGCTTGAAAATAAAGTGAAAGAAAGAACCAATGAATTGCAAATTGAAAAGAAGAAATCAGACGACCTGTTGTTGAACATCCTGCCGGAAGACATCGCTAATGAATTGAAACAAACCGGCCGCACCAAGCCGAGAAGTTATGAAATTGCGACCGTGCTGTTTACTGATTTTAAAAATTTCACCAGCAAAAGTGAATTGCTTACTCCTGAAGAATTGGTAAATCTTATCGACACATGCTTCACCAAATTTGATGAGATCGTTTACAAGTATAAAATGGAGAAAATTAAAACCATTGGAGATTCTTATTTATGCGTTAGTGGCGTTCCTGATGCTGCCACGCACAGCGCTCTAAACGCGGTAAAAGCAGCAATGGAAATTTTAGAAGCCATAAAAATATTCAGGAACGGCCCTGATGGTGACAATTATTTTGATATCCGCATTGGCATTCACACTGGTCCACTTGTAGCGGGTGTGGTAGGCGATAAAAAATTCGCCTTTGATATTTGGGGAGATACGGTAAACACCGCTTCGCGGATGGAACAAAACAGCGAAGCCAATAAAGTAAATATTTCCCGCACTACTTTTGATCTTATCAAAGACAAATACCAGTGTACTTACCGCGGAATGAAAGCGGCAAAAAACAAAGGCAAAATTGAAATGTATTTTGTTGAAAG
>JBDTKU010000014.1:0-9903 GCA_039935135.1 Ginsengibacter sp.
GCTAATAAAGCCGCAAATGAACTGTTAGCATTTGAAACAAAGCTGGCAAAGAATTCGAGGAAGCTGGCAGATCTGCGCGATCCCTACGCGAATTATAATAAAGTTGCGATTAAAGATTTAAACAAATTATCTTCTTCTATAGATTGGCAAAAATTTTTAAATGATATCGGCGTGGCTCATATTGATTCTGTAATTGTGGGCCAACCCGAATTTTTTAAATCCATCGATGCTACTTTAAAATCCACTTCAATCATCAATCTTAAAAATTATCTGACTTACCGGTTAATCAATCGCTTTTCCAATGCCTTACCTGAAAAATATGGACTGGAATCGTTTAAATTCGGTCAGTTTTTTAGCGGGGCAAAAGAAAGAAAACCCCGTTGGAAACGCGTCACTCAATCAGAGCAAAGTGCAATGGGAGAATTGGTTGGTCAATTGTATGTAAAAAAATATTTTGATTCAACCGCCAAAAAGCGTTATGAAAAAATGCTGGAAGAAATTCGCTCTGCTTATAAAAACAGGATCAATAAACTAACCTGGATGAGCGACAGTACCAAGCAAAAAGCAATTGTAAAATTGGAAGCCATTCATAAAAAAATTGGTTACCCCGATAAATGGAAAGATTTTTCTGCGATGCAGACCGGCAATGAAAGTTATGTTCAAAACCTCATCAATGCGGGTATTTGGTGGCACAATTTTGAAATGAATAAATTAGGTAAGCCAGTTGACAGAGAAGAATGGAGCATGTACCCTCAAACCTATAATGCGTATTATAATCCGGCCAATAATGAAATTGTTTTTCCTGCGGCTGCTTTTATCGTACCCGGATATGCCGACAAAGACCTGGATGATGCAACGATGTATGGATATGTGGGCGCCAGTTATATTGGCCACGAAATCACTCATGGCTTTGATGACCAGGGAAGGCTTTATGATGCAGATGGAAATTTACACAATTGGTGGACCAAAACAGATTCAGCAGAATTTGCGAAGAGAGCTCAGGTAATTATCAACCAATTTAATAATTATGAACCATTGCCGGGTTTGCATATCAACGGCAGAGCCACCCAGGGAGAAAATATCGCGGATTTGGGTGGATTGGAAATTGGAATCGATGCCTTTAAAAATTCAGATACTTATAAAAATAATGAAGTGATTGATGGGTTTACCCCCATGCAAAGATTTTTTATGGGATATGCTTTGAGTTGGTTATATGAAATAAGGCCTGAATTATTAAGAAACCGAATAATGACCGATGTTCATGCGCCCGCCAAGTATAGAGTAAACGGCCCTTTCAGCGATATTGATGAATTCTATACAACTTTTAATATAAACCCAGGCGATAAAATGTTTATAAATGCTAGTGCAAGAGTCAAAATTTGGTAATAATCTTTTTGCGTTTCACCATCACCGTTAGCTGCAAATAATTTATAAAAAAGGCTTCTTCAATCGTTTGAAGAAACCTTTGATAATTTATTCCTGGGGGTTACTTTTAAGCAGAGAAATTGGTGAAGACTTTCGGCTTAGTTTTCATTGGGATTTATATTTTTCATAGGCTTTGGCTAAATAAGTAGAAGTTGACTGATCGGATTATTTGGTTTTTCCCGGATTAGAGTATTTCGTTTTTCGATGGATTTGGCCCCGGTATTTATCAGGCGATTAACGTTCTTGAACATCAACCAACTTCTGGAGCAAAGATATTGCTGGTGTTAATTATGCTCAACAGGATTAATGCTCTCTTTTTAGGTGAAAAGATTTACTGCTCAAATAGTGTTTTTTCTAATATTAAGATGGGATAGTTACTATTTGAAAATAGCAACACCACAAATAGTATTTAAAAAAGGAAAATAAGAATTCGATTTATTTATCGGTTTACTGGTAGCCTCAAAAAAAATTGGATGTCTTTTCTCATTAATCGTCTATTCATCCGGTTAAATTCATAAAAATTAATTGCCCTACTTTTGTGCAACAAAAAATTAATCTTTCATTTATGGTAAACAGGAAGGTCTTAACTCTCGATGAATTCACAATTCGGGAAATGCGCGCTTTTCCAAAAGCCACCGGAGAACTGGCGGGACTTTTGAGAGATATTGGACTGGCTGCCAAACGTGTAAATGTGGAAGTGAACAAAGCCGGACTGGTAGATATTTTAGGATTGGAGTTTGACTTTTAGAATAAAATAATTTAAATGGAAACAATTATTTCAGTAAAAGACCTGAAAAAAAATTACGGAAAATTTGAAGCAGTCAAGGGAATATCGTTTGAAGTATATAAAGGAGAAATATTTGGATTACTAGGTCCTAATGGTGCAGGAAAATCTACCACGCTGGAGATTATTGAAACTCTCCGGGACAAATCTTCAGGTAAAATAATAGTCGATGGTTTTGATCTTGATCACGACGCTTCTCAAATCAAAAAGATCATCGGTGTTCAATTACAAACCTCCGGTTTTTATCCAGGTCTGAATTTGCTGGAATTGATTGACCTCTTTTGCGGATTGTATAATACCAAAGTTGATTCCGGCAAACTGCTTGAAATGGTGAACCTAAAGGACAAGGCAAAAAACAAATACAAAGAAATGAGTGGCGGGCAAAAACAAAGATTTTCGATTGCCACTACTTTAATCAACAAACCAAAGATCATTTTTCTTGACGAACCAACCACCGGCCTCGATCCGCAGGCACGTCGAAATTTATGGGATTTGATCCAAAGGATAAGAAAAGAAGGAACTACAGTCATTATCACTACTCATTATATGGATGAAGCCGAAGTTCTGTGCGACCGGGTAGCGATAATGGATGAAGGTAAAATTATCGCCATCGAAAGTCCGGACAGACTCATTGATGAGCTGGTAGCTTCAGGATTTGAGCGCCCTAAGGAAACCAAGGCAGCCAATTTGGAAGATGTTTTTATTAACCTGACCGGTAAAGATTTCAGGGAGGATTAAACTATATTTGCGCTCAGTTTTTTTAAAATAAACCCGACCAAAAATTAAAATAAATGAAAGCTATTTTCCTTCTTCTTTTATTACCATTTTCAACCATTTTTGCGCAAACTAAAAAGCCGGCAAAGCCCACTAATTCCGTTACTAAAGCTCCTATTGTAATGAATGGAAATGACAGCCTCAGCTACGCTATTGGCGTGCAGGTAGCAGAATATTACAAAACACAGGGAGTGGAAAAAATAAATACAGAATATTTAAAAAAGGCATTTAACGATGTTTTCAACGATAAACCATTATCCATTTCTGAAGATGAAAGCAATATGACTATACAACAAAAATTACAGGAATTTATGTCCAAAAAAACAAGCGGTGCAAAGGAAGCCGGCGAAAACTTTTTAGAAGAAAATAAAAAGCGGCCAGGCGTTATTACTTTGCCCGATGGTATGCAATATGAAATTGTAACCAAAGGCACAGGCCCCATTCCTAAAGCAACGGACACCGTGAAGGCTAACTACATCGGCACTTTGCTTGATGGAAAAGAATTTGATAATTCTTACAAAAGAGGCGAGCCTCTTTCCATTCCTGTCTCAGGCGTGATTCGCGGATGGACGGAAGCGCTGGAAATGATGCCCGTTGGCAGCACCTGGAAACTATATATTCCTTCTGAACTTGCTTACGGCGACAGAGGCGCTGGTGGAGTAATTCCAGGAGGCGCTACTCTAATTTTTACAATAGAATTGTTAGACATTGTAAATAAATAATTCTTCTATGCAAGAAGATGAAAGGCTTCGCTACCCGATAGGGAGAGAAAATGAACAGGAAAATTTTAAAAAAGAATTCAATAACGAACTTAAAGATTCTTTGTTGATTGACATCAAAATGCTTCCCTCCTCTTTGGAATTTGCTATTCAAAATTTGGATACTTCGCAGTTTGAAATTCCATACCGCTCCGGGGGCTGGACAGTTCAGCAATTGGTTCATCACGTGGCGGACAGCCATATCAACGCCTACCTCCGTTTTAAATTGGCACTTACCGAAAACAATCCGACAATAAAACCTTATGACCAGGATGCCTGGGCGCTTCTTCCTGATTCTAAATTGCCCGTGAACCTTTCAACTACACTTTTATTTGCGCTCCATGCCCGCTGGTATCAATTGATGAAGGATATGAAGGACAATGAATGGCAGCGAACCATGTATCATCCCGAAAGAAAAATTGAACTTACTCTTTGGGATCTTTTAAAATCTTATGCGTGGCATAGCCGTCATCATGTTGGACAGATATTGAAATTGAGAGAAAGAATGGGATGGAATTAAAAAACACAAAAAAATTTACTTATGAAATGGAAAATATTATCGTCAGAATATATCAGCAGGCACAAATATTTTACAGCCCGGAGAGACAAGTGCGTAATGCCTGACCGAAAGATAGTAGAAGAATATTTCGTAGTTGAATTGCCGCTTACGGTTTGTGCCGTAGCGCTAACAGAAGAAGGTGAAGTCCTAATGGTAAGGCAATACAGGCACCCCATTGAGGAAGTACTTCTTGAAATTCCCGGAGGTTTTGTTGATGCAGGTGAAAACGGAGAAGAAGCCATGAGGCGGGAGTTGAAGGAAGAAACAGGTCACGAATTTACCTCCTGCGAATACGTTGGAAGGATAGCGGCAAATCCCGGAGTACTTAATAATTATACCCATCTCTACCTGGCAAAGGGCGGGAAAAAAACCAGCGAACAAGAGTTGGATCCAAATGAAGAATTGCAAATAGAAAGAATTTCCGTAGCCGAATTAAAAACACTATTTCTTGAAAACAAGATCGCGCAGGCTACCCACAACAATTGCATCTTTTATGCATTGAAAGCACTTGGAGAATTGTAATTCTCTTTTGCCTTTCCATCATTTTAAATATTTTCCACTTCGGCAATTACAAATACACTTCCGCAAACCACGATAAGATCATCGGGCGAAGCATTGATCATGGCAGTTTTTAATGCCTTGTTCACATCAGGAAATATTTCTCCATTGAGGCCAAATCCTTTAGCCATTTTTTGCAATTCATCTTCAGGCAAAGCGCGTGGATTTTGAGCTTTGGTGAAAAAATAAGAGGCTTCTTCTGGAAACTGGTAAAGCACTTTTTTTATGTCTTTATCTTTTACCATTCCAAAAATAATATGCAGATGCTTGTAATCTAATTTCCCAACGTGAAGAAGCAATTGCTTTATCCCATCTTCGTTATGGGCTACATCCAGTACCACTGTTGGTTTTTCGTGGATTATTTCCCACCTTCCAAAAAGGCCGGTAAGCTTTTTCACTCTCCCTAACGCTTCAATTGTGTTTTCAGTTTTTAAAGAAAAAGATTTCTTTAAAATATCTAATGCAGCTAATACCGTTAAAATGTTTTTTTCCTGGTAGAGTCCGTTCAGATCCAATTGTAAAATAGAATCTTCCTGCGTTTGATTATTCCGGAGATCCAATTTCAAAAAACCAGGTTCATACACCGATGAAATAACGTTATAATTTTTATCAGCAAAAGAAATGGCAGCGTTCATTTCCGTTGCTTTCTTTTCGAAAACAGGTTTGGTTTCCGGTAAAGTTTCACCTATTACAACTGGAATATTTTCTTTAATTATCCCTGCCTTTTCAAAAGCTATTTTTTGGAGTGAATCGCCGAGAATATCCATGTGATCAAAACTTATATTAGTAATCACCGACAATGTGGGCGTGATGACATTGGTGCTGTCTAATCTGCCCCCAAGGCCGGTTTCAATAACGGCTACGTCAACTTTTTTTGTAACAAAATAATCAAGCGCCATTGCAAAAGTGAGTTCAAAGAAAGAAGGTTTTATTTCTTCGGAAATGGCTTTAGTTCTTTCTACAAAATCAACAAGGAATGATTCTTCAATCATCTGGCCATTTATTTTGATCCTCTCCCTGAAATCTTTTAAATGAGGCGAAGTGTACAATCCGGTTTTATAATTATTTTCCTGAAGAATAGCAGCAATCATGTGGCTTACAGAGCCTTTGCCATTCGTGCCCGCTATATGGATTGTTTTTATTTTATTTTGAGGTTCACCTAAAAACCTGCATAACGCCTGTGTATTTTTGAGATCCGCTTTATATGCCTTTGCTCCGCTTCTGCTAAAAATTGGAAGCTTGTTGTAGAGATAATGAATAGCTTCTGTATATGTCAATTTTAATAATTAAAAGTTGAACGATTGAGGCGCGCAATTTACGCCAAGGCAGTAAACAAACAATTAACCCATTTTTTTATTTTTACTTCCAAAACTTTTCCAGGTTCATATTAATAATGCCATCTAATTGTAAAACCTTATTTTCCAAGAAAGTAGTCTATAACAGTTTATAAAAAAGAATAAAATTCAATATCAATTGCAGCAAACCAACAAATAATGGCAATTTTTATTTTTACAGCTTTTTGAAATAACTGATACGCTAAATGTTTTTTTTAACCATTGTTAGAAATATTTTCACAAGCAGCTTTTTATTTAAAGAAGATTAGATTAAATCGAAAGTGTTAAGCATTTCATCAAGAAAAAAAACTTTCCCCGGTATGCTTATAAACACAAAATTCAGGAACAGGCGGAAAGAAAAGCGGCAAGGCTGATAAAATAATTAACTATGATGGGAAGGCAATAAAAGTGAAGTTATAGTTTGATTTCTCATTAATTGATTCGTGATAATCAAAGTAAAATATTCCCGTCTAATACCTCAAAGCGATCCGATAAATTCCACCCGGTTGTTTAATCAGATTGAGAAAGCGGTATTCAATATCTCTGATTGCTCTTCCGCATGTACTTTTGAGAATCCTGATGAAATTGCAGCGCTGGGCTGCCTGCTGATGATGCCGAAATTTATAGAGGTTAAGTTCATTCTTAAAAAAGAAGCAGCACCCATATTTAAAGGTTCTTCCTGTACCCAAAACCAAATCGCTTTTGGGTATTTTTTATAAAGCTCTTCCAATTGATTTACTGGCAATGGATACAACTGCTCCATTCTTATGATTGCCACATCTTTACGTTTGTCAGTTTCTTTTTTTTGATCAAGGTCAAAATAAATTTTACCCGAACACAACAAGACTTTGGTTATTTCTGACTCATTAGTCACAGTAAGATCGTCCATAACTTCTTTAAATCCACCGTGGGTAAATTCTTCTATTTTGCTATAGCTTCCGGGATGTCGAAGATTGGCTTTTGGTGCAAAATTAATTAAGGGTTTTCTGAATGGCCAGGCAAGTTGACGCCTCAGCCCATGAAAATAATTGGCTGCGGTGGTGATATTAGTTACTACGATATTAAGTTCAGCACACATTTGTAGAAAACGTTCTATCCTTCCGCTGCTATGTTCGGGGCCCTGTCCTTCATATCCGTGAGGTAATAACATTACTAACCCGTTCATGCGATGCCATTTTTGTTCTGCGCCAGCAACAAACTGGTCTATAATTACCTGTGCGCCGTTAGCAAAGTCACCAAATTGAGCTTCCCACAAAACAAGGTTGTTTGGGTTGGCCATGGCATATCCATATTCAAATCCGAGAACTGCATATTCGCTCAAAAGAGAATTCCAGATTCGCATCGTACCTTGCTTTTCAGAAATGCGACTTAACCGATTATAAAATTCATCCGTATTTTCATCCCTAATTACGGCATGACGATGGCTAAAAGTTCCTCTGCGAACGTCCTGGCCACTCATTCTGACATCTTTCCCTTCCTGCAAAACACTTCCAAAAGCAAGCAATTCTCCTGTAGCCCAATCAAACTTGCTTTCCGTTTCGTACAATTTAATTTTTTCCTTCAGGATTTTATTAATCTTTCTAAGAGGAGTAAAATCTTCCGGCACCTCAGTGATAGCTCTAAATAATTTTTCAATTTTTTCTTTAGGAATTGCAGTCACCGGAGAAGATTCGAAATCAGCAGGTGTTGCTTTTCTAAGGCTTTGCCACCACAACTCCGGTTTTTGATAACTATAAGGCAAAGGGTTTTGTTTCAATTCATCAAGACGCTCCTGCAAATCCTTCCAATATTTTTCTTCCATTTCTGTCGCAAGCCCCGCTGTTGATTTATCACCATGCCGGGAGAGCCAATTTATATAAATTTCGCGCGGATTAGGATGTTTATCGATAAGTGCATACAATACCGGTTGGGTAAATTTAGGATCATCACCTTCATTATGCCCATGTCGGCGATAGCAAACCATATCTATAAAAATATCCGTATTAAATTCCTGCCTGTACATCATGGCAACCTGGGCCACTTTTACTACCATTTCAGCATCATCGCCATTCACATGAAAAACCGGCGCTTTTATAGTAGCAGCTATCGAAGTAGAATAATCAGAACTACGTGCATCATCAAAATCAGTTGTGAAACCCACCTGGTTATTGATCACAAAATGCAATGTGCCGCCTGTGCAAAAGCCTTTTAATCCGCTCATCTGCAAAACCTCGTAGTTGATACCTTGCCCAGGCAGAGAAGAATCGCCATGAATTAAAATAGGAAGAATTTTATCATAATCACTTTCATAAATTATATCTGCTTTGCTTCTTGCAAATCCTAGAACTACGGGGTTAACTGCTTCCAGATGAGAAGGGTTTGGGCTCAATTTCAAATGTACCAATTTGCCATTCGGAGTTTCAACATCACTGCTAAAACCTTTATGATATTTTACATCTCCGCTTCCCATAGTAGAATCTACTGGTGCGCTTCCTTCAAATTCTGTAAAAATCTGTTCGTAGGTTTTGCCTAAAATATTGGCCAATACATTCAGCCGGCCTCTATGCGCCATGCCGATCACCACTTCCTGAACCGTGTTTTCTGCAGCAGTATTAATAATCGCATCCAATGCAGAAATGGTATTTTCTCCTCCTTCGAGAGAAAATCTTTTTTGACCGATATATTTTGTTTGCAAAAATTTTTCAAACATTACTCCTTCATTCAGCTTTTGAAGAATTCTCCTCTTTTGATCCAGGGGAACAGGTTCCAGCAATGTAGTCTCTACCGCATTTATGATCCAGTCAATTTTTTCGGGATCATTTAAGTAACCGAATTCAACACCTACAGAGCCAGTATAACATTGTTTTAAATGATCAAGTATCTTTTGTAAAGTAGCTCTTCCCACGCCCGCAAAATTTCCAGCTACAAATTCAGTTTGAAGATCTCTTTCGTCTAACCCAAAATAGGAAAGGGCCAGGTTAGCATTTCGATCTTTTCTTTCCCGTATAGGATTTGTTTTGGAAATAAGGTGGCCTTTATTTCTATAAGAACGAATCAATTGGTAAACGCCAAATTCTTTATCAAGATTGGTGACAGAAACAGCACTAACTTCTGCAACAGCCGAAGATTTTCCATTGCCATTATGCGTAGAAACGGCAAAGTCAAAACCTTCAAAAAATTTTCTGAGATCAACATCAACACTATCAGGATTATTTTTGAAATCGGTATATAAATTTTCAATATAAGCGGGATGCGAACTGGTTATATACGAGAAATCTTTCATGATTCAAAGAGGATTTGAAAATTCTTCTCTTGAAAAAAAGCCTCTTTCAAGAGACAGGAGTTTTATTAATATGAATAGCAATAATTTTACTGCAAATATCGTACGTTTTTGCCAAGATAAAATTATAAAGCGCTAACATTATCAATTAATTTGGGATTGATTTAAAAAGAGTCTGGAACAGGGAGTGAAATAATTCCTGATAATAAAATCTCCGAAATAAATTTTCCTCTTTCACTTTCTCAATCATTATTTGCAATAGTAAACGAACCTGCCTAACAGCAAAGACCCGCAAATAATTGCAATTATTATTTTAAATTCATAGAAGAATATTTCTATAAGAGGATTGAATAAATCTAAAGAGCTAATTGGATATTAGAAAAGGAAGGCTAAATATTTTTCAGTTCTGTCAATAATTCCTGCAAAATTTTCTTCGCATCCCCAAAAAGCAT
>JBDTKU010000015.1:0-7616 GCA_039935135.1 Ginsengibacter sp.
CTGCAGGTTTTAGTTTCCACTGATTGTGGCGCTACATTCAAAGCTTATTTCAATAAATCAGGTACGGCGCTTGCTACTGCCGGACCTTCCGACAAAGCATATACAAATCCTATAACCTCTGATTGGAAAACCCAAAAGATAATTATAGACGGCTCGGCTCTTTCTTCAGGAAGTATTATTGTCAAATTCAGAAATACCAGTGATTATGGCAATAATATTTTTATTGACAACATAAATATTAAGCAGGAAACTTCCAGGGATCTTACTCTGCTGGCAATAAATCCACCAACCGGTACTGAATGCGCTGAACCAATTTCACCAGTTGCCACGATTAAGAATGCGGGATTTTCTACTATCACCGGCTTCACGGTTTCTTATCAAATTAATAACGGGGCTATAGCTCAGACAACCGTAACAGGCATTTCATTGTTGCCGGATGCCACAATGAATGTTCCTTTAAATGTGTTTACTCCTACTGGCGGCAACCAGGTGTTAACCGGATTTACATCGGCACCCGTTTCATCATCAGGCACAGGAGATGAATCGCCAGCGAATGATACGCTTAGAAAATCTTTTTTTGTAACAGGAAAAGTATCCCTGCCCATAACAGAAGGGTTTGAAAATTCAACTTTCCCGCCAACAGGTTGGTCCGTAGATAATCCCGATGGAGACGTTACATGGCAAAGAACTTCCGCAGCGGCAAAAGCAGGAACCGCCTCCATGTTCATCAACAACTATAATTCAAACTCAACCGGAACCGCGGATAATTTTGTTTCATCAATAATTACCAGCACCTCCGAATTTGATTCAATTTATGTTTCCTTTGATTATGCCTATTCCGCCGGAAATTCTTCTTCGCAATCAGATACGCTTGAATTAAGAGCCACGACGGATTGTGGAAAAACCTTTACGACTGTATGGAAAAAGTATGGAACAGATCTGCAAACCGTCACTGGTTTTCAACCCAATTTCACCCCGGCTAATTCAGGATGGCAAAACGTAAAGCTCAATTTATTTAGTAATGTGGGGTCTAATGAATTCCAGCTTTATTTTGCTTTTAAAGGAAACAGGCAAAATAATCTATATATTGATAACATCAATTTATTCGGAATTACAGTTCCTGCAAGGCTGAAGCAGCAGGGATATTTGATTTACCCCAACCCCTTTCACCACCAATTTATCATCAGGAATTATGAGGTGCCTGTAACATTGCAATCGGTGCGTATTTATAATTCGGTTGGCCAAATGGTTTGGGCAAAAGACTATTACGGCAAAGCATACACGCTGATGAATGTTGATTTCGATACACCGCCTCCGGGAGTGTATATTTTGAAACTTTTTTACACAGATAAAACCGTGGTGCAAAAGATTGTGAAGCAATAAGGCGCTCAAAAGGTGAATGGGTGAATGGTGAATAGTCAATAGTGAATGGAAAATTCAAAAATAGAAATTTGAAGTATTTGTTGATTTACTGATAATCTCTCTTTTTTAGGTACCTCTAAAAAGCCACGATGCTGAAATTTTTCAGAATAAAAATCCAGGTTATTTATGGGTTTACTGTTCTTTTATTAGATATCTTATTTATACCTTCTAAATTCATTCTTTGTAATTTTGCCTTATGGAAATAAAAAACAGGGAAGAAGAATTATTAGGATTAATAAATGTTTTACCACAGGGAAAATCTTTCCTTAAAATAGCTGAAAAAGTAGCCTCAGATGAAAGAATTACGGATGAAGAAGGATTATTTCTTTTTGAAAAAGCCAGTCTTGGTCTCAGCGCTGTTTTAGCCAATTATATAAGAGAGAAAAAACACGGAGACAGAACCTATTTCAACAGGAATTTCCATATTGAGCCCACCAACGTTTGTGTTTTTTCCTGCAAATTTTGTTCATATTCGCGCCTATATGCTCATCGTGATGAAGGCTGGGTTTTAAGCAAAGAACAGATGATGAACATCGTGAAGAGCTATGATGGAAAACCAGTGACTGAAGTGCATATTGTTGGAGGAGTTCATCCAAAACTGAACCTCGATTTCTTTTGTGATCTTATTGCACAGATCAAATCTCACAGGCCCGAATTGCATGTAAAAGGCTTTACCGCTGTCGAGCTGGATTACATGTTCAGAAAAGCAAAACTTTCAGCAAAAGAAGGAATGAAAAAACTGAATGATGCCGGCTTGCAATCAATGCCCGGAGGAGGTGCCGAAATTTTTGCACCAGAAATAAGAAACCAGATTTGTCATGATAAAGTGGATGCCGAAGGTTGGTTAAAAATTCATGAAGAAGCCCATTTACTTGGCATGCACACCAACGCTACCATGCTTTATGGCCACATTGAAAATTATGGCCACAGGATCGATCACATGAGCAGCCTCAGAAATTTACAGGACAAAACGAAAGGTTTCAATACGTTTATTCCGCTCAAATTCCGCAATCAAAATAATGATATGAGCGATGTGCCTGAATCTTCCATAATCGAAGACATGAAAATGTATGCAGTGGCAAGGATTTACATGGATAATTTTCCGCATTTAAAAGCCTATTGGCCCATGCTCGGAAGGCAAAATGCACAACTCTCATTGTCGTTTGGAGTAGATGATATGGATGGCACAATAGATGATTCCACTAAAATTTATTCAATGGCAGGAAGTGAGGAACAAACGCCGGCAATGTCAACCGAAGAACTTGTGTCGCTCATTTCCCAGGCCGGACGAGTTGCCATTGAGAGAGATACTTTGTACAATGAAATAAAAAGTTATCCCTTAAAATTTAAATTTGACGCAACCTTAAATTAACTTTATTCCTACAACAAATAACAGAATTACAACGCATTTCCTACTCCTCTGCAAGCCGAAGGTGCCTTTATTTTTGTAATTTTGCACGCTTTAAAAAGTTCATTGCTTTTTTAAATTTATTATTCTTATTTTTTATTATGCTATTAGGTTTACAGAATGTCACCTTTGAATTTGGGGCAAGAGTCATTGTCAAAGACGCCACCTGGCACATCCAACCCAATGAAAGAATTGGTCTTATTGGTTATAACGGAACAGGAAAATCCACCCTGTTAAAAGTACTGACCAATCAATTTCTTCCTTCAGTGGGAACCGTTGAAAAAGGAAAGGAAACAACCATTGGCTTTCTTCACCAGGATTTGCTGAGTTTTGATACTGAAGATTCAATTCTTGAAGTTGCTTTAAGTGCTTTTGAAAAAGTGCAGGAACTGGAAAAGGAAATCGAGCAGATTGGCATCGAATTGGAAAAAACTTCTGATGAATCCCTGGCAGTTTTATATGGCGATAAATTGCATGAACTTGAAGTGCTGGGAGGATATGACATTTATCATAAAACAGAAGAAATATTGCAGGGGCTCGGCTTTGCCAATGCTGATCTGCGAAGGCCTTACAAAGAATTTAGCGGGGGCTGGCGCATGAGAGTTTTACTTGCAAAAATGATCCTTATGAACCCGGATGTGTTACTCCTCGATGAGCCAACGAACCATCTTGACCTTCCTTCTATCGAATGGCTTGAAAAATATTTACAACATTATAAAGGTTCAGTGGTCATTGTTTCACATGATCGGTATTTCCTGGACAGGATGGTTACCAAAATCGTTGAACTCTATCAACAGGAGTTGCATTTTTACAGTGGCAACTATTCTTATTATATGCAGGAAAAAGAACAGCGGATCGAACTTCAAAAGCGGGCTTATGAAAATCAGCAGGATTACATTCGCCAGCAGGAAAAGTTTGTGGAAAGATTTAAAGCAAAAGCTTCCAAAGCCGCTCAGGCCCAAAGTATCATGAAGCGACTCGATAAAATTGACCGTATCGAAAACACAGAATTGGAACGCCCGGATATGCGCATCAATTTTTCCATTGGTCACCAACCGGGGAGGATTCTTTGCACTTTAAAACATGCAACCAAGAATTTTGGGAGCGTAAAAATTGTAGAAGAAACGGGGGCTGAAATTAACCGCGGTGATAAAATAGGCTTGATAGGAGCCAACGGAAAAGGAAAATCAACCTTGCTGAGAATGGTAGCCGGGGTAGAACCATTTGAAGGCGAAAGAATTGAAGGCCATAATGTAAAAGACGCTTTTTATGCGCAGCACCAGTTAGAAGCCTTGAACATGGAAAACACTGTTTTGGAAGAAATGAATTATTCTGGAAGCGGAAAAACGGAGCTTGAATTAAGAAGTTTGCTGGGTTGCTTTTTATTCAGCGGTGACGATGTAGAAAAAAAGATCAAAGTTTTAAGTGGAGGTGAAAAAGCTCGTGTAGCCCTGGCAAAAACAATTGTCAGTAAAGCCAATTTTCTGTTGCTGGATGAACCAACCAATCACCTGGATATGCACTCAGTGGACTTGCTGATAGAAGCACTGAATAAGTATGAAGGAAGCTATATTCTTGTCAGTCATGACAGGTATTTTGTCAACAAAACGGCCAACAAAATTTGGGAAATAGACAATTACAAGATCAAGGAATTTGTTGGCACCTACGATGAATGGGAACGTTGGAAGCAGGAAAGGAAACTTGCTGAAAAAAATATTCCCGAAAAGAAGGAGCGCGAGAAAAAACCATCATCATCAGAGAAGAGAAATAATAACCACCAGTTAGCAGAAAATCGTGAGCAGCAAAAGGAACTGCAAAAAATAAAAAGGCAGTTTCAGCAATTAGAAGAAAAGGTGGCAATAGTTTCAGAAGAAAAAAAGAAACTAGAAGCAAATCTGGCATCGCCTGAAATTTATTCTGACAAAGAAAAGTTTATTGAAGCAGAAAGAAAATATAATCAGAAAGTAAAGGAACTTGCTACCAGCAATTCAGAATATGAAAAAATATTTGACAAAATGATAATGCTTGAAGAACAAATAAGTTAAAATTTAGACTAACTTCTATAAAATTATGGATTATTAACAAATTTCACTTTAAATCTTAAAGAAATTTTATCCTTTTTTATTTATTAAATAAAACTTGTATAGGCCAGAATTTTATTTAACTTTGTAATGAATCCTCTCCTCCGAAAAACTACGATTAAGTTAGGGTCTTTTTCAGAATTCCTTTCAGAAAGCAATTTTATTGTTAACATTAAATTGAAAATTATGAAAAAAGTCGACTCTGTTGAAATGCACGATACTTTAGTAGCAATCGGAATCGTGCTAGGATTTATTGCTGTAATGGTTGCTCTCGCTTTCTTAGCTGGTATGTAATCGCAAACATATTTTTACTAAAAAAGGCACAGGAAATTCTTGTGCTTTTTTTGTTTTATTTCCCATTTTTTTATTTTTTGAACCCAATAATTTTTTCTTGCGGATATTTGCATTTAGAAATTTTTTTTTAAATGAGAATAGCAATAAACGGAATGGGGCGTATCGGGCGCCTGTTATTTAGGAGATTAATCGACATAAAACACATTGAAATAGTAGCCATAAATGATCTGATGCCAGTAAACAATCTTGCTTACCTTTTGAAGTACGATTCGGTGTATGGAACAAATTTCCACGAAATAAAAGCAGGAGAGAAAATTCTTAAAATTGATCAGAAAGAAATACCTGCATATCAAAATGCTAATCCCCTGGACCTTCCATGGGATGAATTAAAAGTAGATGTGGTCCTCGAATGCAGCGGGCAATTTATAGATAGGACAGGCGCTGCAAAACACATCACTGCGGGAGCAAAAAAAGTTCTTTTATCCACCACGGGCGCAGAGGATATTCCGTTACGCATTTTTGGATTTAATCAAAACGGGGCAACAGCCAGTATTGATATTTTGTCGCCGGGCGGATGTATGACCAACTGCTCTGTTCATGTCCTTTATATTTTAAATTCGATAGGAATACAATCTGTTCATCTGAATATCCTTCATTCTTATACCTCAAGACAGGCGCTGGTTGACAAGCCAAACCAGCAATTCAGAAGAGGGCGTGCGGCGGCTGAGTCGATCATTCCTGTAGCAATAGATCTTGATCAATCACTGAATCGTTTGCTTCCCGGATTGAAAAATAAAATAAACGTTTTTTCTACAAGAGTGCCAGTGGCCAATGGAGCGATGGCTTCCTTTACCATTCAGTTAAAGGATGAAATTACGGCCGAACAAATTAATAAAATGTTCAAAGTTGCTGCACAAAATGAATACAAAGACATTTTGGATTTTACAGATGAGCCGCTGGTTTCTCTTGATATCAAGGGCAACAGTCATTCCTGCATAATTGATGGAACGCAAACCGCTGTTATAGGAAATCATGCGAGAGTAGTAGCCTGGTTTGATAATGAATATGGATTTACAAGCCGCCTTATCGATTGGTTGAACTACTGGAATAAATCTTCCATTAGTAAAGCAACAAATAGTTGAGATTTTTATTTTGCTCGCCGAAAAATTAATGAGTATTTCCAAAAAACAAATACGCTAAAAATATTGCAGTAATAATTCCTACCAGGTCGGCGAGTAGCATTGCACCGATGGAATAGCGCGTATTCTTAATAGAAACCGCACCATAATACACAGCTACAATATAAAAAGTCGTATCCGAAGTCCCCTGCAAAACTGAAGACAAACTGGCGGCAAAAGAATTAGGTCCATACGTCGTCATTGTGTCAATCATCATTCCGCGGGCTGCGCTGCCACTTAAAGGTTTTACCAATGCTGTAGGTAAGCCGGCTACAAACCTGGTATCAGTGCCTAAGGCAGTAAAAAGTTTACTCATTCCACCAATGATCACTTCAAAGGTGCCGCTGGTGCGCAATAAACTAATGGCCACCAACATTCCAACCAGGTAAGGAATTATTTTTACCGCCACTTCAAAACCATTTTTTGCACCTTCTACAAATGCATCAAAAATGTCTATATTTTTATACAGCGCACCTAAAATAATCAGGAAAAAAAGTGATAAAATCAGGCCATTGCTCAGCACCCCGGAAAAAGTCTGAACGCCTGTATAGTCCAGCGATTTTAAGTAAATAACCATAATAGAAATGACTACTGAAATTCCCAAAACCCACAACAAAATAACAGGTTGAAAAATATTTATTTTTTGTTTAAAAGAAACGATCAACATGGCCGCTATCGTAGCGCAAAAAGTGGCAATCATGCATGGAATAAATATTGAAGTTGGATTGGCGGCATTTAGCGAAGCACGAATCGCAATAATACTCACAGGAATTAAAGTGAGGCCTGAAGCATGCAAACAAAGAAACATGATCTGTGAATTGGTAGCCGTATCCTTATTGGGATTTAGTTCTTGCAGGCTTTCCATAGCTTTAATTCCAAATGGTGTGGCAGCATTATCAAGTCCTAATAAATTCGCTGAAAAATTCATTACCATGTGGCCCATCGCCGGATGATTTTTTGGAAGTTCAGGAAACAATTTTGAAAAAAATGGCCCGATAATTTTTGATAAAAGCCTGATACCTCCTGCCCTCTCCGCAATACTCATAAATCCCAGGAATAGCGCCATTATCCCAATAAGATTTATAGAAATATCCACTGCGGTTTTGGCAGTAGAAACGATTCCGTCCGCCTGCTGTTGATGATATTTTATATAATCGCCATCCGCTGTCCTGCTGTATTTGAGAGTGCCATCGCTGTAAGTTTTGCCACTTTGCAAAGTCTTTAAAATAGTGG
>JBDTKU010000016.1:0-20782 GCA_039935135.1 Ginsengibacter sp.
TTTAAAATTCATATTGTAGGGTTAGCACTGTTTAACTCTCCTTCCAATAAATATACAAAAATCTATCCCGTTTTAAGATTGACAAATCCTTTAGATAAGTTAATTGCGGCCGACAGAATGTTTTTAAGCGGGCAGCTTTGGAACTGAAATCGTGCTTTTCGGATTTATTTTTCCCGGATTTAATTCATCCTTTTCTGCTTTCTTTTCTAATCCATTCATTCCCCAATGAAGAATAACAGGGATTAATAACAGAATTAATTTTGAAAAAACAGGCAATACAAGGGATATCAAAAAGGAAATAATGAAAACAACGGGTATAACAAGGCTGCGATATAAGCCAAGCCTGATGCGGGACGGCGAGATTATCCTTGATAACATTTTTCTTTTTGGATTGCTAACATACAACCAAAGCCAGCAATTCATAAAACCGGTAAGGCACATATTAAAGGTATATACTGCATAAGGGATTTTCAGATCAGTATATGAACTGTATTCGCCAAGAAATCCAGAGCTAAATGGAAGCAAAACCACAGTAAAAAGAAAAGCCAGGTTGAGCCACAATAACCCGGTTGTATATTTTACAACATAACCAAATATGCGGTGATGAACCGACCAATAATGCCCAACGATACCAAAGCTAATTACGAAACCTAAAAAACGTAAAGACATGTGAGAAAGAGATTTCCACAAAAGCGCATCAGTGGGAACGGCCATATCCGGAACTCTGATCTCAATAATTAATAAGGTAATGCAAATAGCACAAACGCCATCGGTGAAAAAAGTAAACCTTTCCAGTTGAAAATCCTGCCTTTCTTTATCGTGTTTTGGTTCCCGCATGCTTTTAAATTTTGAAAAACTTTCCAGTCACGGTGGCTAAATGTTATTTACGAATTTTAGAATATAAAAATTGATGAAGAACCCGGCATTCTTAAAACATAAAAATAAGAAACTAATTTAACCTTTTAGTTTTTAAGCAAGTGTTCCTTATTCTTTACCTATAATTAAGTTCATTTTTTTTCTTGATCTCATCTTATCTAAATTTGCAAATCTAAAATTTAAAATGAGTAATTCAGCCACATTAGAAAACAACCTCCAGAAAACGGTTTATCCGATTTTGTTCGCCATCAGTTTTTCGCATTTATTGAATGATACCATTCAATCTTTAATACCTGCTATTTATCCTATTTTAAAAACAAATTACAATTTATCTTTTGCGCAGGTTGGATTAATCACACTAACGTTTCAAATGGCTGCCTCCCTATTGCAACCCTTTGTAGGGATTTATACCGATAAAAAACCACAGCCATATTCACTTGCGGCGGGCATGGGATTTACTTTAACTGGCCTGGTTGTATTATCTATGTCTCATCATTTTTATTTGGTGCTGGTTTCGGTGGGCCTTATTGGCATTGGTTCTTCTGTCTTTCATCCTGAATCTTCAAGAATGGCGCATTCTGCTGCAGGAGACCAACCCGGCCTGGCACAATCAATTTTTCAATTGGGAGGAAATTTGGGAAGTTCAATTGGTCCTTTGCTTGCAGCATGGATCATAGTGCCTCATGGGCAAATGAGTATTGTCTGGTTTTCGCTGATTGCTTTGCTTGCCATTTTTGTGTTGACAAAAGTGGGTAACTGGTATAAGATCAATGTAATTGAGGCAATAAAAAAAACAAAGAACACACAGGCCGTTTTTCACGCCTCTTTTTCCAAACGAAAAGTGTATTGGTCAGTGGCAATTTTGCTAGTTCTTATTTTTTCAAAATATTTTTATCTCGCAGGCTTTACGAGTTATTTTACATTTTACCTCATTAATAAATTCCATGTCAGTATTCAGGCTTCGCAAATTTATTTGTTTGTATTTCTTTTTTCTGTAGCAGGGGGAACTTTGATAGGAGGCCCGCTGGGAGACCGTTTTGGAAGAAAATATGTGATCTGGTTTTCCATCCTCGGAACGGCTCCGTTCGCCATCGCTTTGCCTTATGCCAATCTTTTGTGGACTATAATTTTAGTAGTTCCTATTGGCTTGATCTTGTCCTCAGCATTTTCTGCAATCCTTGTATATGCGCAAGAATTAATTCCGGGAAAGATAGGGCTTGTATCAGGATTATTTTTTGGATTTGCTTTTGGAATGGGCGGAATTGGTTCGGCGTTACTGGGCAACCTGGCTGATAAAACCAGTATAATCTATGTGTTTCATGTTTGTTCTTTTCTGCCGCTAATTGGTATCATTACAGGATTTCTGCCGAATATCGAAGGCACCAAAAAAAGATTTAAAAAAGTGATTTGATTTCAGGTGGGGTTATATCCTGATTTTGTTAAAATCGAAAAATATATTCTTCATAACAATATAGTAAACCAACAAATTCACCGTTTTTTAATTTCTGCATAATTATTGTATTCCTGGTATTGAACATAAAATTCAAAAACCATGGGAATACTATTTATATCAGTTAGTGCCGGGATTGTCGTGTTGGCATTCATTTTAATTGTTTATTTCCGAAAAAATAAAACCATCAATAAACCAGCCGATTCCGTATCACACAGCGTTGTGGAAGAAAAAACCGGAAAAGACAAAGGGCTTTATGATTAGTACAGAAGATTATTTAGATTTAAAAGTATGTTTAGAAAAAAATTTCTAAGTTTACTTTATGAAAGTATATGTAATTGTGGAAATAACTATCCATGACAAGGATTTATATGAGGAATATAAAAAATTAACTCCCGCTACTATTGCTGCGTATGATGGTAGATTTGCAGTGCGTGGCGCTAAAACAGAAACACTTGAAGGGGAATGGAATCCTGAAAGGGTAGTGGTACTGGAATTCCCTTCCGTAATTCGTGCAAAAGAATGGTGGCATTCTCCCGAATATTCTGAAGCCAAAGCCATCAGGCAACGTGCTGCAACTACAAAGATGATCGTGGTTGAAGGCGTTGAATAAACCAACTATTTCTACTCTCTTAAGCCAGGCTTTCATCAATCCACATTGCGATACTCAATTGCTTGTTGATAGAATCTGTATCGCCTAAGAAAGAAACAAGCAGGTCATTTTCTTTTTCATTAGTAAGTTCGGAAAGAAAATTATTACCGCTGGTTGTAATTCGGGTAGAAAATATCCCGGAGAGTAAATAGATTTTTCCATTGTGAACATATTATTTTATAAAAAATAAGAGCCGGATAGAAATCCAGCTCGTTTTAATCCAATATCCTATGAAAAACCAGTCGCAAAGATAACATCCTTTTCGGATTATCAAAATCATTTTGAGATATATCCTTGATAAATTTTTAAATTATAAACAGATTATAAGCGATAATTATATAATTTTTAAATTATTTCTATTTTACAGTATTGTAGATTGATTTATGAATTCTTTTATTTGTAAATTTCTAATTATTATTTTCCTATTTATGCGGGTTCAAAGCAATTATTAAATCAGGAGAAAACCGGTAATAAAGAATAACTATTCAAAAATAAATGTCGTACTTCTGAAAGCACGACAAATATTAATTAAGGTCATAAAATTCCAGTCAATTAAGAATAGAAATACCACTTAATAGTTGCTTCACTGATTATGCACAAAAGAAGGCCTAATAAACAATGATTCTCGTATGCACATTATCAACCGGCCTGGCAGCTTTAGGAATATGAAGAATCACAATGCCAGATCTATATTGAGCGCTAATAAATGTAGAATCTGCATCTTCGGGCAAAAGAACGTGCCGGTCAAACCATTTAAAACTAAATTCCTGCACTTGTTGATTCTTAAGTTTAGCATTTATTCTCTCGTTATTTACCGCACAAATGGATAGAATATTTCCTTTGGCGTAGATCAATAACTCATCTCTTTTTACGCCTGGAATTACCACTTCTATTTTATAAGAACGTGATTGCTCTGTTATATTAACAGCAGGATGGACGATGTCTTTTTTATCCGTAAGCTTCATTGCTTCTTTTATATCGTTTTCACTTAAAAGAGGCACATATTCTCCGGGGTAAATTGAACAGTCTGGTTTACGATTGATTGTTGGTTCCATGGCCGGGGGTTTTAAAAAGTTACATTAAATTATCTGGAGAATATCAACAGATTTATTTTATAAAAATGGCTGAATCTCATTATCTTATAATCGCAAAAATTGTGCCTTCATTACAATCCAACACCAAGGCTACCTCTTAAACTACTTGCCTAATTTATGTGGAAATATTTTCGCTAATGCGAAAAAAATTAAAACAAATTATACGAAAAATATCCCAGACAGCAGGTGATAAGATCCTTTTTCCTCCTTTTTATTCAAAAATAAAATCTCCTTCTTTGTATTTCCTGGGTAGGCCAGTAGATTGAAATTTTGGAAGATGATCTTTTATAAATGCTATACCACCTAAATTTTCAAGCACGCCTCCTTCTGTAATTTCAATTCTGTTGCCTCTTGCCAGGAATTTCTCAATTTCACTATTTAGTTTTTGAGTAGCCACGAATAGCGATTCATCCCGGGAAGTGTTATGAATTTCATCTTTCATGAACCTATCAATTAGCAAAAGGCCATTGTCGCTATGTTTTAATGCGCTGATAACATTATTAAGCCGGCTATAAAGTGTATCGGTTCTTTTTGCAATAGCAATCTGCCCCTTCACCAGTTTTGTCTGCTGAAAATCCCATTGCTTAATTATCCTATTAACCAGCAATTGAATTTTGGAAAATAAATCTTCGTCCGAAGAAATGTTAATCTTAAAAGTAATTTCTTTAAAGGGGAAAAATTCGCAAAACTTGTTGGTCAGATACTCATCTTCTGAATAAACGAAAATAGGTTTATCGTTTTTGCTATTAACTCTTTTTAAAATATCGGAAACGCTTCGTATTAAACAATCAGAATCAGTTTTCGCCTTGCTACAGAATTCCTCTGTCTGTCCAAATACTTTGTGAAGTGAATTATTAAAATATTCATACAGTTCCGCTCCATCTTTTTTGAAAACCAACAATTCAAATTCAGGATTTTGTATAGAATTACCAACGAGGTCCAAAAGTGAAAAGGTTTCATTGAAGAGAAACACAGGTTTGCCGCTATAATTAAGATTAATAACCTTTTCTTCTTCACCTTCTATAATGATCGCAACGCTTTTTCGATGAGAATTGTAATTCAGACTTTTAAAGATTTTTTGCAACCGCCTGCATATTTGTTTAATCTCAACTTCTGTATGTAAACTTTCAAGTTTGGCCTGCACAACTTCAAGTGTATAATTTAATATTTCCTGAATGGTATTTTTATCAACCATTGAAGGATAAAATGGAAAAACTAAACCAATTGAATAAATTGACTGCTTTTTTTCCTGTCCGGTTAGTTCTTCTGTTTTGATTTGGGGTAAAGTGATCATGATCTCTCATTTAGCAAGGTGAATAAATAAATTTTTGTTCGTACAAATAACCATCTAATATTGGGTATCTCATTTCAGCTGACTTTTTATCAAAATGATTCATTGGACTACGTGTAATCACAAGTCAAATAAATATTATATTAGAAAGGTTATTCTTCCTATTCCATTTTTAAAAATTAATACACATCGGAAGTTTTTGATGCAACGGCATTTTAAAGCAACACTTCGTACTTCGTACTTATTGCAACTTGAAACTTCTGGAATTTCCAAATTCAAATGATTTAGGATTCAATGGGTCTGCTAACAAAATTTTATAAAAGTCTTTAATTACTTTTATTCACAGAAAAAGATTACGAAATTGATAATTTTTTGTTTTTTTTATTGCACCATTTTCGCCCTAAAACGTTCTCCTCAATCCGACAAAAGTCATCCCGTTAAAAACTGCAGAAAACTTGTCGTTTTGCTAAATTACGCGCAATTAACTCATGGTTGATAGGAATGTAGATGATTAATGTCAGCTTTCTATATGATTTCTGTCACTAATAGAAAATTTCGTAATATCGGTTTCAAAATTTTGAATATTGAACAGAATTACTTTAAAATATCCTTTTTTATTTTTTGAAGGATTCTTTTACAGAGATCTTTTGCGCATGACTTATCTCAAAAGAAAATAATGTCAGGAAAAAACCCTGCACTATAAACATAACTCCGATGAAGGAAATGATAGTGAAGGTTACGATCAACGGCCTTGCCAAAATTAATACACCGGCAATAACACTGAGTGCCCCTGCAAGAAGCACCACCCTCCAAAATTTATATCCATTTTTTTTGAAAAAATTGGATTGAAATATCCAGAAGATACCTGTGAGAATCCCATAAAAGGCGAAGACATAAGGAAGAGTGATGGCAGTTAGACCAATATTCATAAGAAGTATTATCGCCAGGAGAATATCCAGAAATCCATCAGCCAACTGCCAGCCCCAGCCATGATGGACTTTTCTGGTGATCATTGCAAACAAGGCAATCACCAATCCTGAAATAAATAATGAGATACTGCCATAAACGATCATGCCCAACATTCCACTAATGGGAAATCTAATAATATAAAATCCTAAAAAAATAAAGATTAAACCCTTTATTGTGATCAGCCACCAGTTTTTTGATTTAATCATGATTTAATTTTTATTAAAGTTATTCTTCTTTTACCGACCATTTAAAAATAGATCCAACAATCTCGAAAACAATATAATATATAAAAATACAAATTTTGAAATCATCTATATCTTCGAACCCGGGAAAAGTTGCATAGTCTTCCCTGGCTAAATCTATTCAAAACTTCGAATGTGGTTGCCTTATTATATTTATTGTCCAAATTTGACGAAAGGTAATTTTCAAATATTGATTAACCGCTTATTTAACTCAGATTTTTTAATGATCTTACTCATGTTTTAATTTATCTTAATTAATATTTTAAAATCCTTCTTTTCGTATGAATTTCATTAGCGCAAGACGGATTTTTACCTGGCTTTCTTTACCAATCAAAAATAAAAATCCTTGTTATTTCTTTATTTACTGTCTCACTTAAAATTGATGTGCCTATTCTTCTAAATCAATAGTGCGATACTGCCATTTTTGCACTTTTTTTCTGTTGGCATAAACCTTGTCATAGAAGCGTTAAAATAAATAAACAAAAAATTACAAGTTATGGCAAAGATTATAGGTATTGACCTCGGAACAACAAACAGTTGCGTGTCGGTAATGGAAGGAAATGAACCGGTAGTAATACCGAATGATGAAGGCCGTCGCACAACGCCTTCTGTAGTTGCATTTTTGAAAAATGGTGAAAGAAAAGTAGGAGATCCTGCAAAAAGACAAGCGATCACCAATCCGAAAAATACCATCATGAGTGTGAAACGTTTCATGGGGCATAAGTGGAATGAAGTGTCTAAAGAAGCATCATACCAAAGTTATGAACTCGTAAAAGGTGACAATGATACCGTTAGAATTGACATAGAAGGAAGACAATATACTCCGCAGGAAATATCTGCAATGACTCTTCAGAAGATGAAAAAGACAGCAGAAGATTATCTGGGGCAAGAAGTAACAGAAGCAGTTGTCACTGTTCCTGCTTATTTTAATGATTCCCAAAGACAAGCAACTAAAGAAGCCGGTGAAATCGCTGGACTTAAAGTTCGCCGTATCATCAACGAGCCAACCGCAGCGGCTTTAGCGTATGGACTTGATAAAAAAAGTATTGATCAGAAAATAGCAGTGTTCGATTTGGGGGGTGGTACTTTTGATATTTCTATTCTTGAGTTAGGAGATGGAGTTTTTGAAGTAAAATCTACTAATGGCGATACCCATTTGGGTGGTGATGATTTTGATAAAGTGATCATGGATTGGCTGGCTAGTGAATTTAAGAAAGACGAAGGAATTGATCTTCAAAAAGATCCAATGAGCTGGCAGCGTTTGAAAGAAGCATCAGAAAAAGCAAAGATTGAATTATCTTCTTCTACAGAAACAGAAATTAACCTGCCTTATATAACCGCAGTGGACGGTGTTCCAAAGCATTTGGTGAAAAAATTAACACGCGCTCATTTTGAAAAATTAGCAGATGATCTTTTTGCACGTTGTTTAAAACCTTGTGAAGCTGCTTTGAAAGATGCGGGCCTTGGTAAAAACGAAATCAACGAAGTTATCCTGGTGGGTGGATCAACACGTATCCCTAAAGTGCAGGAATTAGTTGAAAATTTCTTTGGAAAAAAACCACACAAAGGCGTGAATCCGGATGAAGTTGTTGCTATTGGAGCAGCCATCCAGGGTGGTGTGTTGACAGGTGAAGTAAAAGATGTTTTGTTACTTGATGTAACTCCGCTTTCCCTGGGTATTGAAACCATGGGCGGCGTAATGACAAGATTGATCGATTCCAACACTACGATTCCTACAAAGAAAACTGAAGTATTTTCAACAGCCAGCGATAACCAGCCAGGTGTACAGATTCATGTGCTCCAGGGGGAACGCCCGATGGCTTCTCAAAACAAGAGTCTTGGTACTTTCAATCTTGATGGAATTCCACCGGCTCCCCGCGGCGTGCCACAGGTAGAAGTTACTTTTGACATTGACGCGAATGGTATTTTGAATGTGTCTGCAAAAGATAAAGGAACCGGAAAATCTCATAACATCAGGATTGAAGCAGGAAGTGGCCTTAGCAAAGAAGAAATCGAAAAAATGAAAACTGAAGCAAAAGCCAATGAATCTGCAGATAAAGCAGAAAGAGAAAAAGTGGATAAGATGAACCAGGCTGACAGTCTCATTTTCCAGACGGAAAAACAATTGAAAGAATATGGTGAAAAAATATCTGCTGATAAAAAAGCACCAATTGAATCCGCTTTGGCCAAGCTGAAAGAAGCCCATAAAAGTCAGAATATTAGCGATGTTGATACAGCGACTACTGAATTGAATGCAGCGTGGACTACAGCAAGTGAAGAAATGTATAAGGCAACCCAGGGAGAAGCGCAAGGAGGCAATGGCCAACCAAATGCCGAACAGGGACAATCACAAGGTGCTGACGCGAATGCTGGTGGAGACAACGTTACCGATGCGGAATTTGAAGAAGTGAAATAAGTTAAAATGATTGATAAAAAAAAGGCTGTTTTAATGCAGCCTTTTTTTATGTTCTGAATGTTACCTTTGTTGCAAATTACAAATCAAGGGAATAAGTTCGTTTATGGCTCCCCAAGATTTATCAATTTAAGATTGTGTAATTATTACATCATAATTCACTGAATTTAATTGTTGATTTAAATAATATTTGAAGAAAATGAAGATCAGTTTTTACTTACGCTACAACACCGTGGTGGGTGAACAATTATTTATAATCGGTAATAATCATTACCTGGCCGATAATCAACCCGAGAAGGCGGTGCCGCTACATTGGTATAACAACGATTTTTGGATGGTGACGGTTGATTTCCCTGATGATTTCGATAATAAGATCCATTATAAATACATATTAAAAGATACCAAAGGCATTGAAATTTTTGACGGCGAAGAAAATCGCTTCATTGATCTTTCGATTAAAAAGCAAAAGTCTTATTCGGTCTTTGATATGTGGAACAGTGCCGGAAACTTATGGAATGTCTTTTTTACGAATGCTTTTAGCCAGGTACTATTGCCTCCGGTTACCAAATTAAAAATTTCAACTCCCAAAAAATATACCCACGTTTTCAGAGTAAAAGCTCCCTTATTACAACCAGGCGAAACCATTTGCCTGTGCGGTTCTACTATCCACTTAAAAAATTGGGACTCAGAAAACCCGATTCTTTTGGAGCCAAAAAACAATTGGTTCACTACAAAAATCTTTTTGGACGAAAACGAGTGGCCTGCCACCTATAAATACGGGATCTATAATATCAGTGAGAAAAAATTGGTGCGTTTTGAATCTGGTGAGAATCGGATGATCAGGAAGTTGGAAGAACCGGAACACTCAGTTACCATATTGCATGATGGGTTTGTAAATTATCAACCGGGTTTATGGAGAGGAGCGGGTGTCTTAATTCCTGTTTTCTCCCTGAGAAGTAAAAAGAGTTTTGGAGTAGGCGAATTTTCTGATATTAAATTATTAATAGACTGGGCTAATCAAACGGGAATCAAACTCATTCAATTACTTCCCGTTAATGATACCACCTCGAAATATACATGGCGTGAATCTTATCCTTATTCAGCCATTTCCGCTTTTGCATTACATCCTATTTATATCAACCTCGAAAAAGTAGCCGGAAAAGATTTTGCTTCAATTATAAAACCTCTAAAGCGGAAGCAAAAACAATTGAATGATCTTAAGCAATTTGATTATGAGCAGGTGATGAAATTTAAGATTACAGCGCTAAAAGAATTATTTGAAGCAGGAAAAAAAGATTTCAAGAATAACATTGATTATTTTGAATTCTTTGATTTGAACAGGCACTGGCTGGTGCCTTATGCGGCTTTTAGTTTCCTCCGCGATAAATATAAAACCCCTGACTCATCTAAATGGAAAAGCCATAAAAAATACAATGAACTGGCAATTCAAAAATTAGTAGCGCCTTCTCAAAAACATTATAACGATATTTTATTTTTCTATTTTGTTCAATACCATCTCCATTGCCAATTGAAAGAAGTGGCCGATTATGCCCACACACAAAAAATAGTTTTGAAAGGTGATATTCCAATTGGTGTCTCCAGATATGGTTGCGATTCGTGGGTTGATCCTTCCTTATATAACATGGAAGAGCAGGCGGGCGCTCCTCCTGATGATTTCGCAGTTAAAGGACAAAATTGGAGTTTCCCTACTTACAACTGGGAAAAAATGAGTGAGGATAAATACAACTGGTGGCGTCGCCGCTTTGACCAGATGAGCAACTATTTTGGCGCTTTCAGAATTGATCATATCCTGGGCTTTTTCAGGATTTGGAGCATTCCTCTTCATTCAGTGGAAGGCGTAATGGGCAGGTTTGTTCCGGCCATCCCGGTTTATATTTCTGAATTTAATTATAGGAATATTGCGTTTGATTATGACCGTTATTGCAAGCCATTTATAACTACTGCTATTCTTGAGAATATTTTTAAAGGAAGAACTGAAGAGGTCAAGGAAAAATACCTGGATTACATTTCAGAAGATCGCTATGCCTTGAAAGAATTGGTGAATACGCAATCAAAAGTGGTCGAAGTTTTACCAAAAAATACTGATTCCGATTTGAAGCAAGGCTTGTTTGATCTCATCAGCAATGTAATTCTGTTTGACGCGGGAGATGCCGGGGAACAAAAGTTTCATTTTCGCATTTCAATAGATAAAACTTCCTCTTTTCACCTGCTGGATGATTATACAAAAGGTGCTCTCTGGGATTTTTACATTGATTATTTCTATCACCGCCAAAATGATTTCTGGAAGAAAGAAGGAATGAAAAAATTACCTTCTTTAAAAAGGAATACCAACATGCTTGTATGTGGAGAAGATCTTGGAATGGTTCCCCCAAGTGTGCCCGATGTTATGAATCAATTAGGTATTCTGGGGCTTGAAATTGAAAGAATGCCTAAATCTCCGGGTAAGGAATTTTTCCATCCCGATGATGCTCCTTATTTGTCGGTCGTAATGCCTTCTACTCATGACATGAGCACGATACGCGAATGGTGGCAGGAAAACCGTGATCAAACTCAGCGGTTTTATAATTATATGCTTGGGCAATATGGCGAAGCTCCTCAAACCTGTGAAGATTGGATCAGTAAAAAGATAATTTTGCAACATCTTTATTCGCCCGCCATGTGGAGCATTTTCCAGTTGGCTGATCTGTTAGGCATGAATGAAAAACTTAGGGTAGAAGATCCCCATGAAGAACGAATCAACATTCCTTCAGATCCTGATCATTACTGGCATTACCGGATGAATTTAAACCTCGAAGAATTAATTAAGGAAAAAGAATTTAGCTCAGAATTAAAAAATTATATTAAAGAAAGTGGCAGGTAAATCTCCTGCATTTTGAATCATGATACTTAACTACAGAAAATCCAATTTAAAATTTAAGCATCCGTTTACCATTTCAAAAGGAACCAAAACTCATCAGCCTGCATTATTGGTGCAGTTGGATTTTTTTGGTATAAAAGGATATGGTGAAGCGCCCGCGATTTCTTATTACAATACTTCAGTTGAAGGAATGATTGAAGTGATTGAACAGAAAAAGAAAATGATTGAAAAGTTTTCTTTTACTGAGCCGGAAAGATACTGGCATTATCTACATCATCTTCTTCCGCAAAACCCTTTCCTGGTCTGTGCTTTAGATATTGCAGCCTGGGATATGTTTGGTAAAATGAAACGTAAACAATTGTACCGGTTATGGAATTTAGATACTTCTAAAAATCCTTTGACTGATATCACGATTGGTATTGATTCTATAGAAAAGATGGTTTCAAAAATAAAAGAAACCCCGTGGCCAGTTTATAAAATTAAATTAGGGACAGATAATGATATTCAAATTATGACGGAATTAAGAAAACATACTGATTCTGTTTTCAGAATTGACGCTAATGCCGCATGGAAAGCGGAAGAAGCATTGGAGAAAATCAAAATTTTTAAAGACCTGAATGTAGAATTTATAGAGCAACCTTTGGCCAAAGAAGATTGGGAAGGAATGAAATTTTTATATGAAAATTCTCCGTTGCCTTTAATTGCTGACGAGAGCTGTGTTTCAGAGCATGATGTTGCAAAGTGCAAAGGTTTTTTTCACGGCATCAATATCAAGCTTACAAAATGCAGCGGAATTACACCTGCTTTGCGGATGATTAAAAACGCACATGATCTCAACATGAAAGTGATGGTAGGATGCATGAATGAAAGTTCTATCGGTACCGGTGCCATAGCCCAACTTTTGCCTTTGATTGATTATGTGGATATGGATGGGCCTTTGCTTTTAGAAGAAGATGCCGGCAAAGGCGTTCAGTTCGATTATGGAAAAATTATTTATTCAGATGGATATGGGTTGGGAGTTGAAGTAAATGTTTTTCAAAATCAATAAACTTTTTTTGTTCAATCAAATATTCATCCTTTACTTTGCACCTCAATGAAACAAATTAGTTACATACATCATCATCATTTTTTACCTCAGGGGTAAGCTATCTTGAATTGTATGTTATTATCATATTTTAAAAAGGCTTACTGAAAAGTGAGCCTTTTTCATTTTTAAAAACAACAAATGCTAAAAATTGCGATTCAGAAATCAGGCAGATTGTACGAGCAGTCGGTGCAACTTCTAAAAGAATGTGGTATTGAATTAAATAATGGCAATCGCCAGTTGAAGGTAAAAGCGTTTAATTTTCCCGCAGAAGCTTACTTTTTGCGCGATGACGATATTCCCCAGTATGTTTCAGATAATGTTGCCAATGTCGGTATTGTTGGTGAAAATGTTGTCTTTGAAAAAGAAAAAGATCTGGATGTAATCAGCAAACTCGGTTTCGGACGTTGCCGCTTAAGCATCGCAGTTCCGAACAGCATGAATTATACTAAGGCTGCTGACCTCAACGGTTTGAAAATTGCAACTTCCTACACGATTCTCCTGAAAAAGTTTTTGATTGAAAATAATTTAAAAGCAGATATACATGAGATCAGTGGTTCCGTAGAAATAGCGCCTGGCATAGGTTTGGCTGATGCGATCTGCGACCTGGTAAGTAGTGGAAGCACTTTGTTTACCAATAATCTCAAAGAGGTAGAAGTGATATTGGATTCGCAGGCGGTACTGGTGGCTAATAAGAATCTCAGCTCTGAAAATCAAAAGATATTGGATAATTTATTGCTGAGGATCAATGCAGTTAAGGCGGCAAAAAATAATAAATACATTATGATGAACGCGCCGGATCATCAATTGAAAAACATTTGTGCCTTGTTGCCGGGAATGAAAAGCCCAACTGTGGTTCCTCTTGCAGAGAGCGGCTGGAGCAGTATTCAAAGTGTGGTAAATGAAAATGATTTTTGGGATGTAATCGAAAAATTGAAACAATTTGAAGCACAGGGGATATTAGTGGTCCCAATTGAAAAAATGATCTCTTAAAGAAAAAAATTATGAACGTTATCATTGATAATCCTTCAAAAATAGAATGGGCCGAACTGATAAAACGGCCTGCAATCAATTCTATAAATCTAACCGGAACAGTTTCTGAAATTATTAAAACAGTTAAAGAGCAGGGAGACCTGGCTATAAAAAATTATTCCCTGCAATTTCATGGTCTTGCTCCTGCCGAACTTTGGGTAACGGAGGATGAGATTAAAAATTCTTCAAAATTAATTTCTAAAACCTTGCGCAATGCAATATTGCAGGCAAAGAGAAATATTGAAAAATTTCACAAGCAACAAATTTTAAAAATAAAAAAAATTGAAACAACGGGTGGTGTTTTCTGCTGGCGAAAAAGTGTGGCAATAGAAAAGGTGGGATTATATATTCCAGGAGGTAGCGCTCCTTTGTTTTCAACATTGTTGATGCTTGCCATTCCTGCGAAACTGGCTGGATGCAAAAGTATTTTAGTGGCCACACCTGCCAATAAGAACGGAGATGTAGATCCTGCAATTTTGTATGTGGCGAAAATTCTTGAGATCAAAAATATATATAAAGGCGGTGGCGCACAGGCCATAGCTGCCATGGCTTACGGAACGCAGACAGTTGAAAAAGTCCATAAGATTTTCGGCCCGGGGAATCAATATGTTACAGAAGCAAAGCGTTTGGTGAATATAAATGGCTTGGCGATTGATATGTTGGCAGGGCCAAGTGAGCTGGCGATTTATGCTGACGAAACTTGTGTGCCTGAGTTTGTCGCCGCAGATCTGTTAAGCCAGGCAGAACATGGCGGCGATAGCCAGGTGGTGCTGGTGACAGTAAACCAACAAATAATCGAAAAAGTTATTGAGCAAATTCAATCGCAACTTCCAGTTCTTCCAAGAAGAGAGATCATTGAAAAAAGTTTTCTAAGCAGAAGATTTATAGTGATGAGTGATAGGGATGAGGCTTTTGATTTTTTAAACAACTATGCGCCCGAACATTTGATTATTGCCTCAGAAAATGCAGAAGAATTAGCAGAAAAAGTGATCAACGCCGGTAGTGTTTTTTTGGGTAACTATTCCCCTGAAAGCGCTGGTGATTATGCTTCCGGAACCAATCACTCTTTGCCCACCAACGGAACGGCACTTACACAAAGTGGCGTTTCGGTTGACAGTTTTGTAAAGAAGATTACTTTTCAAAAACTAAACCCTGAAGGTTTGAGAAATATCGGAAGTGCGGTGGAAACAATGGCATCTGCTGAAGGTTTGATGGCTCATAAAAATGCTGTAACGGTAAGATTAAAAAAATAGTAATGAAAGAAATAAATATTGAGTCTCTTGTGAGAGATAATATAAAAGAATTAAAACCTTATTCATCCGCGAGAAGTGAATTCAGGGGCAATGCAGACGTTTTTTTAGATGCCAATGAAAACAGTTATGGATCACCGTTAGATGAGGATTTCAACCGTTATCCTGATCCATTGCAATGGAAGCTAAAACAGGAACTTTCAAAGATAAAAGGCGTTCCTCCTCAAAATATTTTTATTGGAAATGGCAGCGATGAAGTGATTGATATTGCCTTTCGTATTTTTTGTGAACCCGGAAAAGATAACGTTATTATTTGTCCGCCCACTTATGGAATGTATAAAGTTTGTGCCAACATAAATTCAGTGGAGGTAAAAGAAGTTTTGTTGACAAAAGACTTTCAGTTAGACGTGCAAGGTGTTTTATCCGCAATCAATCAAAATACCAAATTGCTTTTTATTTGTTCACCCAACAATCCTACCGGCAATAATTTTCAACGAAATGACATTGAATTTTTATTAAATAATTTTTCCGGGATAGTGATCATTGATGAAGCGTATATAAATTTTTCCAGCCAAAAGCCATTCTTACAGGAACTTACCCAATATAAAAATATTATTATAATGCATACGCTTTCAAAAGCGTGGGGGCTGGCAGGATTAAGGCTGGGGTTGGGTTTTGCCTCTGAATTGATCATTGATCTTTTCAACAAAGTGAAACCGCCTTACAATATTAATGGCTCTTCACAACTGTTGGGAATTAAAGCGCTGGAAAGGATCAGTGAAGTAAATAGCAATATTAAAACTACGGTGGAACAAAGAAAATTTTTGGAAAGCGAATTAAAGCAATTCAATTTTGTGAAAATAATTTATCCATCAGATGCAAATTTTATTTTAGTAAAAGTTGATGACGCTGATAAATTGTATCACTATCTTTTAATGAATCGTATTATTGTACGAAACAGGTCTAATGAAGCTTTGTGTGAAAATTGTATCAGGATAACCATCGGAACTCAAAACGAAAATGAAAAATTATTAAAAGCTTTAAAAAATTATGAGTAAAAAAATTTTATTTATCGATCGGGATGGAACCATCATAATGGAACCTCCCGTAACCAATCAATTGGACGCGTTTTCAAAACTGGAATTTTATCCGCACGTGTTTGAATATCTTTCAAGGATTGTAAGAGAACTGGATTATGAACTCGTGATGGTTACCAACCAGGATGGTTTGGGTACGGATGTTTTTCCTGAAGAGGCATTTTGGCCACTACAAAATTTCGTGGTAAAAACATTTAAAGAACAAGGCATTGTTTTTTCTGAAATTTTTATTGACCGCACTTTCCCGCATGAAAATAAAAATACCCGGAAACCAGGGACAGGGATGTTGGTTCAATATATAGAAAATGAAAATTATGATATTGCAAATTCTTTTGTGATAGGAGACCGTCTGACTGATGTGGAACTCGCAAAGAACCTTGGAGCAAAAGCTATCTTCATCAATAATTTCCAGGAGTTAGGCACCGGAGAAACCACCGTTTCCCATCAAGATCTAAAAAAAGTAATTGCACTTGAAACGCAGAAGTGGGAAGACATTTACCTTTTATTAAAACTGGCTTCCCGCCAAGTAACTCATATTCGAAATACCAATGAAACAAAGATAGAAGTAACTATCAACCTTGATGGAAGTGGCCAATCCGATATTAAAACCGGTATTGGTTTTTTTGATCACATGCTCGACCAGGTGGCACGTCATTCAGGAATGGATCTTACCATACATTGCCAGGGTGATCTTCATATTGATGAACATCATACCATCGAAGATGTAGCGCTGGCTTTCGGAGAGGCTTTGTTAAAAGCTTTGGGCAATAAGCGCGGGATTGAAAGATATGGCTTTTTGTTGCCCATGGACGATTCTTTGGCGCAGGTAGCTATTGATTTTGGCGGCAGGAATTGGCTTGTTTGGGAGGTTGATTTCAAAAGGGAAAAAATAGGAGAGATGCCGACAGAAATGTTCTATCATTTCTTTAAATCGTTTACGGATGCTTCCAAATCTAACCTGAATATTAAAGCGGAAGGAACCAATGAACACCATAAGATCGAAGCCATTTTTAAAGCATTTGCCAAATCCATCAAGATGGCTATTCGCAGAGATCCTTTGAACAATTCATTACCATCTACCAAGGGAATATTATGAAAGTTGCCATCATAAAATATAATGCGGGAAATGTTCAAAGTGTTTTATATGCTCTGCAACGATTAGGCATAGACGCTTCTGTTACAGATGATCCTAATGAAATAAAAGCAGCAGACAAAGTCATCTTTCCAGGTGTTGGAAACGCAGCTTCAGCAATGGATTATTTAAAGAGCAAAAAGCTAGATCAATTGATCATTTCTCTACAACAGCCTGTGCTCGGAATTTGTCTCGGGCTGCAATTGCTTTGCAATTCAAGTGAAGAAGGAAATATAAAATGTCTCAGCATTTTTAATACAGAGGTAAAGATGTTCGATGATACTATTTTTAGGAATACAAATTTGGTTCCTGTAAAAATTCCACACATGGGATGGAACACGATAAGAGAACTTTCTTCCCCCATCATGCAAGGGATTGAAGAAAATTCTTTTGTATATTTTGTTCATAGTTATTACGCTGGACTTTGTGATGAAACGATTGCTACTTCCGATTATATCAATCCATTTAGCGCAGCATTGCAAAAAAGTAATTTTTATGGAGTTCAGTTTCATGCAGAAAAATCCGCTGAAACAGGAGAGCGGATTCTGTCAAATTTTTTAAATATTAAATAAATGGAAATCATTCCTGCGATTGATATTATTGATGGCAAATGTGTGAGGTTATCAAAAGGTGATTTCGATCAAAAAGTAATTTATAATAATGATCCGTTGGAGGTGGCCAAAAGTTTTGAAGCAATTGGAATACATCGGCTTCACATCGTTGATCTTGATGGTGCCAAAGGAAAACCTCTGAGCAACATCAAATCTCTTGAAAGGATATCTGCAAACACTAATTTGGAGATTGACTTTGGTGGAGGAATAAAAAAAACAGAAGATCTCGAACTGGTCTTTAATGCAGGCGCAGCAATGGTGAGCGTAGGAAGCGTAGCGGTAAAAGATCCTGGATTGTTTGACAATTGGATCAAAGATTTTGGCGCTCACAAATTTTTACCGGGAGCAGATGTTCTTAATAAAACAATCAAAATTCATGGATGGAAAGAAGATACTGGCATTGATATTTTGGATTTTATTGATTCATTGATAAAGAAAGGAATCAACCAGGTTTTCTGTACTGATATTTCAAAAGACGGAATGCTGCAAGGCCCGGCCACAGAGCTTTATAAAGAAACTGTGGAGCGTTTCCCCTCCTTAAAACTTATCGCCAGCGGTGGCATTTCATGTTATGACGATTTGTTGGTTTTACAGGAAACAGGTTGCTCAGGAGCTATTGTTGGAAAAGCCATTTATGAAGAGAGAATTAGTTTAAAACAACTCGAAGATTATTTAAAAAACAAATAATGCTTGCAAAAAGAATCATTCCATGTCTGGATATCAAAGACGGAAGAACCGTAAAGGGAGTCAATTTTGAAAACATTCGCGATGCGGGTGATCCGGTAGAATTGGCAATGTATTATTCACAGCAAGGCGCAGACGAATTGGTGTTCCTTGACATTACAGCGACTATTGAAAAAAGAAAAACTTTTGCAGAGCTGGTAAAAAAAATTGCTGCTAATATTAATATCCCTTTTACAGTTGGCGGGGGGATTTCTTCTGTGGAGAATGCATTTGAGTTGTTGCAAAATGGCGCTGATAAGATCTCAATAAACACGGCGGCATTTAAAAATCCAAAACTGATCAATGACATGGCAAAAGAATTTGGAAGTCAGTGTGTAGTTTTAGCGATTGATACTAAAAAGGAAAGTGATAATAGATGGTATGTTTATCTTAATGGTGGAAGAACAAAAACAGATATGCTGGCTTTTGATTGGGCTGAAAAGGGAATTGAATTAGGTGTCGGCGAGATTTTGCTAACCTCAATGAACAACGATGGAACTAAAGATGGTTTTGCTCACGATATTACGGCATTATTTTGTGATAAATTGTCCGTTCCCGTGATCGCATCTGGAGGCGCAGGAACAAGAGAACATTTTGCCGATGTTTTTCTACAGGACAATGCTGACGCGGCTTTAGCAGCAAGCGTTTTTCATTTTGGAGAAATACAAATTCCGGAATTAAAAAAATATTTAAGAGAACAAAATATTGCCATAAGGATTTAAAAAGTTTTAAGAAAGTAGGCGCATTACTAAAATAAAAAATGCGCTTATTTGTCGGTTTACTGGTAAGGCAGTGGTGGATTTAATAAAAATAGCAGCAACAGGCCAAACAAATTATGAATTGATTTTTGGCATAATTGGAAGCTGCCTTTAATTTAAAAACAAAAATAATTATCAAATGAATAAAAATTATACTGAACTGGTAAGGCGTGTTGATTTTACAAAATCATCCAGTGGAACGGTTCCGGCCATCATCCAGGATGCATCTACGAACGTTATCCTCATGTTAGGATATATGAATAAGGACGCTTTATTGGAGACGATTGATTCGGGCCTTGTTACATTTTTCAGCCGCAGCAAAGGCAGGTTGTGGGTGAAAGGAGAAACGAGCAAAAATTATTTGCATGTGATTGATATAAAAACCGATTGTGATTTTGATACGTTGCTGATAAAAGCTAAACCTGATGGAGTAGTTTGCCACACCGGCGCTGAGACTTGTTTTAATGAAGAAAATTCAGGTCAGGATTTTTTAAGAACGCTGGAAAAGATTATTGAAGGAAGAAAAAAGCATCCTGTTTCCGGTTCTTATACTTCCACTTTGTTTAAAGAGGGAATGAACAGAATGGCTCAAAAAGTAGGCGAGGAAGCGGTAGAACTGGTGATTGAAGCTAAAGATAATAACAACAAGCTTTTTCTGAATGAAGCCGCAGATCTTATGTTCCATTACATCGTATTGCTCCAGGCGAAAAATAAAACGCTGAATGACGTGATTGAGGTATTGGAGAAAAGACATAAAGAAGCTAAGTAGTTTTTTTAAAACAGGTATTTTATATATCCATCTTTAAAATATTCTTTGGCTGGTAAATTCAATTGCATATTAACTTGTAAATTCTTTATTTTACATCTTTAATATTCCAGTTGGCATGAAAATTATTTCTATTATTCTCTATGGATTTATTACCGTGATATTGATCATATTGTTCAATACCACGATGGTGCTTCCTGTACCATTAGGACAATTATTAAACCCTCAAAAAGGTTTGTGGCAGAATGCGGAGCCCGTAGATGAAAATTTTTCTGCCCAACTTTCTTTCCCACAATTGCAGGGTAAAGTAAAAGTCTATTTTGATCAAAGGCTTGTGCCGCACGTATTCGCCGATAATAACAATGATGCTTATTTTGTGCAGGGATATTTGCATGCAAAGTTTCGCCTCTGGCAAATGGAATTTCAAACGCGGGCTGCTGCCGGAAGACTTAGTGAAATTGTGG
>JBDTKU010000017.1:0-10222 GCA_039935135.1 Ginsengibacter sp.
GGTTGAAATCTCCGACAGTTCTTATTGGTATCCCATCCTCGAGATACAGAAAAAGACTGCTGTAGCCTAAAGGCTGGCGTACCGACATGCTGTGTTGCTCGTTCCCCAAATCCACCATAAAAACTCCTGGAACCTGGTTCACCAGCATATCTAATCTTGACGCCTTGGTCTCATTTATCTGTGTTTTAGAGATTACATCAATAGCCACAGGCACCTCAGTTCGCTTTTGTACTTCCCTGTTTCCTGAAACTATTATTTCGTTCAGGTTAGCAAAAGAGGGCGAAAGAGAAATCAGGCTATTTTGTTGGTTTACTGCAATGATAACAGAAGTATAACCTAAAAAGGAAACACGGACGCTATCGCTGCGGTTAGGCAAATTGAAATTTCCATCTCCATCGGTAACTATATGTAAATTGTTTCGTAAATCCGTTATGGTAGCACCTTGCAAAGGCTGGTGAGTAGCCTCATCCACCACTTTTCCCACAATCTTATTTTGGGAAAATGCTACACCGATAGCCATCAATAGCATCACGGTTAAGCATACACGCTTATTCATCGTAATAAAAAGTTTAAAGTAAAAAATATTCCATCCTTTCTAAATAAGGATCATGCACTAATAATTAGAAAATAATTATGCAGTTGGCGGATGAAATATAGAGGTAGAAAAAAATGAAACTACATTTTCTTTTTTCATAAAGTAATTATGATGAAAAACCACAAAAAATGTATTATTTATCAAAAATGCATCAGGAAGAAAATAAGATTGAACATCAAACTTTTCTGTTTTCGAAATGGGTGAATGATCTTTTTTTTGCTGGTCAGTTATTTTTTTGGAGAGATAGCATTTACCGTTACAATGCATCATCGGCTTATCCTGGTTAACGCACAAGGTTTTGGCGATAAAAGATTGGTTCAAATAAAAATCAGCCTTAATAAAATAAGTGCTAAAAGTCTGAATAAAAATTACGCAGGTTAAAAATATGGTGGCTAAAACTTTCAACTGATCTTTAAAAGAATCATTTAATTAGCACAAAGGTAAATCAGAAAAAACAAATCTCCGATTTCATAAAAATGATTAAAATCAGGAAATGAATTGATTTAGATGATATTTCATTTTGAAATAATGGAATCAACAGGATCTTCTATACTCTTTACCAGTTTGAGGGCAAAATCCAACTGCTCCTTTTCTGAAAGATTGGTATTGTCCAATTCAATAGCATCGGATGCTTTGCGCAGAGGGCTTACTTTCCGATTCGAATCGATATAATCGCGCATCGCAATATTTGATTTGATTTCATCCAAAGTGATGTTGGGATTTTTGTCAAACATTTCGGTGTATCTTCTTTCCACTCTCACCGCTTCATCGGCTATCATAAATATTTTTACTTCTGCATCGGGAAAAACTGTAGTTCCGATATCGCGTCCATCCATTACTATACCTTTGTTTTTCCCAATTTCCTGTTGCGCGGCCACAGCAAATTTTCTAACCTCAGGTAAAGCCGCTATTTCACTTACCTTTTCGGCTACCACAAGGTCACGGATAATGTATTCTACATTTTCTCCATTCAGGTAAATCTCTGCACTTCCGAAATGCTCGTTGGGCAAAAACTGGAGCGAGATATTTTCCAGAGCTTTATGAATTTCATTTCTATTCTTCGAATCTACGCCATTGCGTAAAAAATATAGAGTTATAGCACGATACATCGCACCACTATCTATGTAAGTGTAGTCTAATTTTTGAGCAAGTTGCTTGGCTAAAGTGCTTTTGCCACATGATGAAAAGCCATCGATCGTTATAATTATTTTAGGTCGCATTTGTGCAAAAATCCCAAAAAAAAAGTAATAAAAAAAGAATCAAAAAAAAAGTACCATCAAAAGACAGTACTTTCTTTTATAAATTCATTAAATCTAAACTTCAGATTTTTTTTTCGGAGCCGGAGTTCCATTTACCTGGAAAACAATTTTGCCATTTTCCTTATCAAGTGAGGCAATCAAAACATCTCCAGACTTCACGTTCATATTTAATATTTCTTCTGCTAATGGATCTTCAAGGTATTTTTGAATAGCCCTATGAAGTGGGCGTGCTCCAAACTGAGAATCATAACCTTTCTCAGAAATGAATTTCTTAGCCTCTTCTGACAATTCTAATTTCAAACCAAGATTGGTCAACCTCTTTGTAACTCCTTTCATCAGGATATCAATTATCTCAAAAATATTTTCCTCAGTAAGAGAATTGAAAATCACTACATCATCTATTCTGTTTAGAAATTCGGGACTGAAAGTCCGCTTCAATGCTTTTTCTATTACAGCCTTGCTGTTTTCTTCGGCATTTTGAATCCTGGAAGCGGTTGTAAATCCAACGCCGGCTCCAAAGTCTTTTAACTGCCGGGCTCCTATATTGGAAGTCATAATGATCATAGTATTTTTAAAATCAATCTTTCTTCCAAGACCATCTGTAAGCACCCCGTCATCCAACACCTGCAACAGAATATTATAAATATCCGGATGCGCTTTTTCAATTTCATCCAAAAGAATTACAGAATATGGTTTGCGTCTAACCTTCTCCGTTAGTTGACCACCTTCTTCGTATCCAACATATCCCGGAGGCGCACCTATTAATCTTGAAACAGTAAATTTTTCCATGTATTCACTCATGTCGATACGAATAAGCGCATCTTCGCTGTCAAACATATACCTGGCCAAAGCTCTTGCAAGCTCAGTTTTTCCTACCCCGGTTGGGCCAAGAAAAATAAAAGTTCCAATAGGTTTTCTAGGATCTTTTAAACCAACCCTGTTTCGCTGAATGGCTTTCACCACTCTGCTAATACCTTCACTTTGCCCGACAACAGCGCTTTTCAGATCATCTCCCATTTTGCGGAGCTTATCAGTCTCTTCCTGTACCATTCTCTTCACAGGAATACCAGTCATCATGCTCACTACTTCCGCGATAGCCTCTTCATTTATCGGGTATCTTTTACTCTTGCTTTCTTCCTCCCAATCAGATTTTGCTTTTTCGAGCTGCTCTTGTAAATGCTTTTCAGTATCGCGAAGAGAAGCTGCTTCTTCAAACCGCTGACTTTTTACCACTTTATTTTTTTCATGTTTAATCTCATCAATTTTTTTCTCAAGATCAATTACTTCCTGTGGAACATTAATATTTTTTAGATGCACACGCGCTCCTACTTCATCCAAAACATCAATCGCTTTGTCAGGAAGCAAGCGGTCGGTCATGTAGCGATCGCTCAATTTTACACAAGCATCAATCGCTTCATTGTCATAAATCACATTGTGGTAATCTTCGTATTTACTTTTGATGTTTTTCAATATTTCAATAGTCTCTTCTACGCTCGGCTGCTCAATCATCACTTTTTGAAACCGCCTGTCCAGCGCACCATCTTTTTCAATATACATCCTGTATTCATCCAGAGTGGAAGCGCCTATGCATTGAAGTTCGCCCCTGGCCAATGCAGGTTTAAAAATATTGGAAGCATCAAGCGAACCACTTGCACCGCCAGCACCAACGATTGTGTGGATCTCATCGATAAATAAAATCACATCGCGATTTTTTTCCAGCTCATTCATGATCGCTTTCATCCTTTCTTCAAACTGTCCGCGGTATTTGGTTCCTGCAACAAGTGCTGCAAGGTCAAGAGAAACTACTCTTTTGTCAAACAACACCCTACTCACTTTCCTTTGAATAATACGTAACGCCAACCCTTCTACAATAGCAGTTTTACCAACTCCTGGCTCACCGATAAGAATAGGGTTGTTCTTTTTACGACGGCTAAGTATCTGGGACACACGCTCAATTTCTGTTTCACGCCCCACTATCGGATCAAGGCTGCCCATTTCTGCAAGCCTCGTGATGTCTCTTCCAAAATTATCCAAAACCGGAGTTTTAGTTTTTGTTTGAGCCGCAGAGCTTTTTGAAGAACGCGATTGTTGTGAATAGGATTTTCTTTCTTCTTCAAAATCCTCACTTTCTTCATCCTGAAAATCGGCCTTAGGATCTGTTTTTACATACCCTAATTCACTCTTGAACATGTCGTAATCCACGTCAAATTGATTCAGAATTTGCGTTGCAATATTTTCCTTGTTTTTCAAAATTGAAAGCATAAGATGTTCACTTTCCACCTGTGGGCTTTTATTGGTTTTGGCCTCAAGCACCGTGATCCTGATGACTTTTTCAGCTTGCTTTGTAAGGGGCAGTGAATTTATGTTTGCAATATTTTTACCTGTTTTATCTTTTACGGCGAGCTCTATTTCTTTACGCAGTTCATACAAATCTACGTTGAGCGATTTCAGGATTTTCATCGCAGTATTCTCGCCATCCCTTATCAGGCCAAGTACCAAATGTTCTGTGCCTATAAAGTCATTTCCCAGCCGTAAAGCTTCTTCACGACTGTAGGAAATTATTTCTTTTACTTGTGTCGAAAAATTGTTGTCCATTTAATTAACAATTTAATGTAATGCTTTTCAATAATTGTAAGCCTATACAATAGTAATAAATAAATCTTATTAAATAACGTTTAAGTAAGCTGCAAGTTGTTAAAAAGTAAGATTGTTGAAAACATCGAAAAATAAAAATTGATCTAATAAGGTTTCTTGTTCTTGTAAACTAACTTAAGCAGTTTCCTTTTTTTCTCCAAATATTTTTAAGTTATCATCAATATTCAAGTTACCATCAAAATTCAAAAACCGACTGATCTTATTTCCTTTTTTATTTTAATATCTTTGAACAAACCCTTCGCAGTCTTCTTTTAAACTGTAAATATGAAAGTCAAAATTGATACCAAAGAAAAAATGCACGTCATTACGATCATGGAGGAGAAATTGGCTGCTAATATGACAGAACAAATTAAAGAAACTCTTTTAAAATACCTGGAAGCCCCGATTGCAAATGTGATTGTGGATTTTAATGAAGTGGACGAGATGGAACTAAATCCGGCGCAAACATTTGCTTTTATTCAGCAAAAATTTTATGAAGAAAATCATTCAATGGTATTTTGTAACCTGCGACCGGGAGTTTCTGATTTTTTAGATAAAAACGATTTGCTGGAAATATTGAATGTGACACCGACAGAAAGTGAAGCCTGGGATATATTGCAAATGGAAGAAATCGAAAGAGAATATTTGTAAATAAAAAAAATCGGGAATTATTCAAACCCTATTTTAATGAAATAAAATCGTGTACCTATTACCCAAAGAAAATTAATCCAATTGATCGCTGTAACTATTTTAGGAAATAATTCTGCCTTACCCGCCCACAACCGGCACCCTACTGCGCAGGTACTTCAAACCGCCGAGCACAATGTTCTCATCGACTGTGGCGAAGGAACACAAATGCAAATGGCTTTGTACAAAATAAAAAAAAGCCGGATCAATCATATTTTTATTTCCCATTTACATGGCGATCATTACTTTGGATTGGTAGGTTTGCTTAACAGTTTTGCATTGAACAACAGGGTAAACGACCTTCATATTTATGCTCCCGAAAAGCTAAAATCAATCATTGGAATTCAGATGGAGGTAAAAGATTCAGGATTTCCTTTTCAATTATATTTTCATAACCTGGAAAAGGAAGAAGTTTTATTGGATGATAAATGTTTGAATGTAGAATGTTTCAAGGTAAACCACCGGATAGAATGCTGGGGGTTTTTGTTTAGGGAAAAGAAAAATTTAAGAAAAATTATCCCACAGCAAATAAAGAAATATAAAGTTCCAAAATCATTTTATGAAAATCTGCACAAAGGCGAAGATTTCGTAAATGATAAAAACGAGATAATAAAAAACGAGGTTCTTACTATTCCGGTTGATCCGCCCAAAACCTATGCTTACTGTGCTGACACCGCTTTTTATGATCCGATAGTGCAAAAAATAAAAGAGGTGGATTTAGTATATCACGAAAGCACCTACCTGGAGGAACATTCAAAAAAAGCAGCAGACAGATTTCATTCTACTGCCAAGCAAGCGGCTACTATCGCAAAGATGGCCGGAGCAAAAAAACTACTGTTAGGGCATTTTTCTTCCATGTATGAAACTTTGGAGCAATTTAAAGAAGAAGCCTGTGAAATTTTTGAAAACACAGAAATTGCGGAAGAAGGAGTTTGCTTTTTAGCTTGATTTTTTTTTGACTCAGATTACTTGGTGTGTTGACCCTGTTTACACAGTTTCCACGGAGTATTTTGCCACCAAATTCATAAGTTCTAAATCATAAGAAACTTAAACTTAGAAAGTGGGCAAAAAAAATGAGTGAGATTTTCAGTTTAAGTCGATTTAGAATTTCAATAATTTTTCACCACTTCCATTCACGATTAGCGAATCGCTATTTGCCATCTACCTCTTCTCTGAAAAGATAAACAGTAAACCGACAAATAATGCCGATTTTAATTTTACTTTCATCCGGAATTTATGCAATCGAAACAAGGAAATCCTTTACTTTTTGTAAGTTGGTTGAAGACAATGGAACCAAAGGGAGCCTCAACACATTTTCAATCAAATGCAGTTCAGATAAAAATGCTTTTACCCCCGCAGGATTATTTTCAATAAAAAGGAGATCATAAGCCGGCAATAATTTATAATGAAGTTGTTGTGCTTTATCAAAATCACTTTTAAGCGAAAGCCTTATCATGTCTGAGAAATCTTTTGGAAAAGCATTGGCGGCTACGCTTATCACCCCTTTTGAGCCACAGGCAACCAAAGGAAGAGAAATATGATCATCACCGCTAACAAATAAAAAACCTTCCGGCATATTTTTCAGGATATGCATACACTGGATTATATTACCGCTGGCTTCTTTAATTCCCTGGATTTTTTCACATTCATTGGCAAGGCGCAAAGTTGTCTCAGCAGTGATATTACTTCCGGTTCTGCCGGGAACATTGTACAAAATAACCGGCAAAGGCGTGGCTTCGGAAATGGCTTTATAATGTTGAAAAATACCTTCCTGAGAAGGTTTATTATAATTAGGGCTGGAACTTAAAATAGCCGTAATATTTTCCAAATTAAAATCGGAAAAATGATGAATTATTTCTTTGGTATTATTTCCACCTATACCTAAAACGATAGGAACACGATTGCCTGCAATTTTCGAAGTAAATTCTACCACTTCGTTTTGTTCCTTTATTGAAAGCGTTGGCGTTTCACCAGTAGTGCCCAGCGATACGATGTAATCCACGCCGTTATCAATTATAAAATCAATCAATTTTGCAAGCGAATCAAAATCCACTGCGCCATCTTTTTTGAAAGGAGTTACGATCGCTACTCCTGTGCCGGAAAGTTTATTTATTAAAGACACTTTTTTATAGTTTAGAATTTGGTTTAGAAAAGTTTAGAATTTGGTTTAAATAAGTTTAGAAGGTTTAGTAGGTTTAAAAAGTTTAGTTGATTCAACAATGTATCAATTCAACAATAAAACAATTTCTTATTCATCCCAAAACCCCATCTTATTAAATTTATTGATGCGCTGCTTTACCCTTTTTTCCGGATTAATTTTTTCAAGATCATGGAAAATGGGTTTAATATAAGCTTTTAAATTGGCTGCGGCCTCGTCATAATTCCAGTGAGCGCCACCCAAAGGTTCAGGAATCACTCCGTCCACCAAACCAAATTTGAGCATGTCTTCCGAAGTGAGCTTCAATTGCTCTGCCGCTATTTCTTTTTGTGCCCAGCTACGCCAAAGAATTGAACTGCAGTTTTCAGGAGAAATAACTGTGTACCACGAATTTTCCAGCATCAGCACCTTATCCCCCACTCCAATCCCCAGCGCACCGCCGCTGGCGCCTTCGCCAATTACCACGCAAATAACAGGAACTTTTAAACGAATCATTTCATAAATATTTCTTGCAATGGCTTCTCCCTGTCCGCGTTCTTCAGCCTCAAGGCCAGGAAAAGCGCCAGGGGTATCAATCAAAGTGAGGACTGGTTTATTAAATTTTTCAGCCAGTTTCATTAGTCGCAATGCCTTTCTATAACCTTCAGGATTAGCCATTCCAAAATTACGCATTTGCCGCATTTTGGTATTAGTACCTTTTTGATGCCCAATCACCATGACGGTCTCTCCATCCATTTGTGCAAAGCCACCAATCAAAGCTTTATCATCTCTCACATTTCTGTCGCCGTGCAATTCCAGGAAGTTGGTGAACATTTTTAAAATATATTCCAAAGTGTAAGGCCTGTCGGGGTGGCGGCTCAATTGCACTTTTTGCCACGGTGTTAAATTTTCTGTTATTTCCTTTCTCTTATGAAGAATATTTTGTTCCAGTTCATTGATGATCGTCTTATAATTTTCTTTACCAGTTTTTAAAGCGAGTTTTTGGTTCTCTTCAATCTGTTCGTAAAGTTCTTTAATGGGTTGCTCGAAGTCGAGAAACTGTCTTGCTGATGCTGCCATCTTATATAAAAAAGTTTTTAAAATGAATAACCAAAATCCGGTTCACTTTTTTTTAGGGCGGTAAAGTTAAGACGTCAAAATTAAATGGCAGATAAAAGCTTTATTTCTACTAAAAAATAAAAATTCTTCTTATTAATCGATTTGCTATAGTACCATCTTTATTTATAAAATAGTCTGAAGGACTATGATAAATATTTAGATGGTATTATACCGATTTCGAGAAAATATTTTTGGACTAAATACTATTTATATTCGGTATAAAATGGATTAACTACAATTAAATGTACCAATGAACTTAAAACCTGATTCGCCAAGTAGTATCCGGATTTTGGCTAAAACCTAAAACGGCCTGTATTTTTACAATGTGCTTATCCATATCAATTGTATAGTGAGCAGCATAGGGAAATTTTTTAACTACCGCAAAACGCACATCATTATATCTAAAAGAATTGTAGGAGGGATTAAGTTTGGCAGCTTTAATTGCTTCAAGCAAATTTTGCTTAAACCGGTTGCCAAGACCACCAGAAAGTTCATTATAATAATCAACGATTTGTCTAATTTCCTCTAATGCTTCAGGAGCGTATTTGACAGTAAATCGAGGCATTACATCGCATTAATTATTTTTAAAGCCTCATCTTCATCAATTAAAAGTTCGGGATTTTCATTGTATTTTTTAATTCGATGGGTTACCAGCTTTTTGTGTTCTTCAGGAATATTATCTGTGTATTGTTCCTGCTCTAATAGATGAATTAATTCTATCTTATCTTTTAATTGTAATTGTTGAACGAGACTAAAAACCTGTTCGGGACTAATTGGCAAAGCTATGTTGAAAGTATCAGGCATAATTAATTATACACAAATCTAACTTATCAGTCTAATTTTTCCAAGAATCCATTTCCATCTTTTTAAATATTTATGAAACATTTTCAATATAGATAAATCATCTCTAAAAATTCAATTTTTATTTCGTAGCCAAATAATTATAATCCGCCAGCAATGTTTCTAAAAAACTGATTGAATACATATTGGTTTGGATATTCAAAACCTCCTGCACCTTCCAGGCAAGCCGGTCGCAGGTTTCGCTGTTTTGTTCCTGGTGATACAAATTCACCACATTTTTTATCGTGTTAATATCGCGGTCGCTTAATTTTAAAACCTCTGGAAAAGTAACTTCATAATTTGTATCCCTGATTTCCATAAACACCGTGTCTTTGACAGAAAAAGGAGAAACAGTATTAATAACCACTGTATTGGCGGCAATGTCTCCCAACCTTTGATTTTTCTTGTTTACCGCAATAAAGATCAATACGACCAATCCCCAAAAACCAGTCATGATGATGTAAGCCGCAATACTTTGGAGGCTAAAAAAAGTATATCCGAAAAAGAAAGGCCATTCAAAAACTTTAAAGATCCAGCGGGTCGTGTATTGGCTTACCGAAGGTTCGCCGCCCGCAAGGCTGATAATCCTTATATTAAAAAATTTCTTACCAACCGTCTGACCATGCATCATCACTTCGCATACCAACGAATATAATAACATGGGAATTGAAATCGTCAGAATATCAAGCCCCACATGACTTTTCAGGCTTTCGGCACCCACCAGGTTGAATCCACCATAATAAAAATATTTCATGCTGATAAAGTAAACAAGCAAAATCGTGAAGTCAACCAGGTACGCAAAAAACCTTTTGTAAACTTCAGCTATTTCAAATTCAAGTTCAATATTAAAAGGAGTTTCAATTTGTATCAGCGGCATGAGTAGCAATTTATTATTTTAAAATAAAAATTGTCGTTTTATTTTTATTAATGAGTAATTTGTTTCATTTTCAA
>JBDTKU010000018.1:0-8628 GCA_039935135.1 Ginsengibacter sp.
CTATACTTTTGAAGAAACGCAGTGATATTTTCATATTGGAAACAATTTTAATTGAAAAAATAATAACTATCAAAGGAATCATTTTAGAAGCAAAATTCCTATCGTATAAAAGGATGATTTTTGTAACCGCTGCTTTTGTTTCAAAATTTGAAAACACAAAGAAATTATTAATACAAAAACAAGTCAATCATATAAAAGGATGATATTTTTGCTCAATAAAACACAGTAATTCTTAAAAAAATCCATTTTACTTTTTGCACTAATTCCACCAAATTTTTCCCTGAGCCTATTCTATAAATAGTGAAGAATAATCCAAAATAAAAATCCGGGTTATTTGTTGGTTTACTGCAAATATTTTCTCAATTAGATTAGTCAGCGTTTTTATATTTTTGCCTCATGCTCAACAAGGAAATTCTTTATCTTGGAAAAAAACTCTGGGAGTATCATCTGCTTAATAACAAAATGGAAAAAGTAGATTGCATTCTTGCGCTGGGAAGCCATGATCTCAGAGTGCCGGAACGCGCTGCAGAATTGTATCTACAGGGATTTGCGCCTTTGGTAATTATGTCCGGGGGACTGGGCAATTTCACGCAGGAAATCTGGACCGAAAAAGAAGCTGATAAATTTGCTGCAGTGGCGATACAAAAAGGAGTGCCTCAGGAAGCTATTTTGATCGAAAACAATTCAACCAACACGGGCGAAAATATTCTTTTTACTCAAAAATTATTGAAAGAAGAAAAATTAGATCCGCAAAGTTTTATCGTGGTGCAAAAACCTTACATGGAACGAAGGTCTTATGCTACTTTCAAAAAACACTGGCCTGATAAAAAATTGCTGGTCACTTCTCCGCAGATTTCTTTTGAAGATTATCCGAATGAAGAAATTCCGATGGAAAGAGTAATCAATATTATGGTAGGCGATTTGCAGAGAATAAAAGAATATCCCGCAAAAGGTTTCCAGGTTTACCAGGAAATTCCCGGCGATGTTTGGAACGCATTTGAAAAACTGGTGGCGCTTGGTTTTGACAAACATTTAATGAAAGAAAAATAAATTATCACCATGTCATTACAAAGATTTCTTGAGGCCCAACAAAATGATTATGAAATTGCTTTATCAGAAATTAAAAGTGGGAAAAAACGCTCTCATTGGATGTGGTATATTTTTCCCCAGATTCATGATCTCGGATTTAGCGACATGTCAAAATTGTATTCAATAAAAAGTTTGAATGAAGCGCGGGAATATTTGCTCCACCCGGTTTTGGGAAAAAGATTAGTTGAGATTTCGCAATCATTACTATATCTTCCCACTGATAATGCTCATTCAGTTTTTGGCAGCCCCGATGATCAAAAATTAAAATCTTCAATGACATTATTTGCTGTACTTCCGAAGTCTGATCCCGTTTTTCAATCGGTTTTAGAAAAGTTTTTCCAGGAAGAAAATGATGAAAAAACTTTATCAATAATCAGGGAAGAAGAAAAGTCATAAACCTTCTAAAAATCTGGCATGTATTTTACGGGATTGTCACCGAATTAAATAATATCTCCTGGTTATGATGGACGTATCTACCCAAGTGCGCGACCTTTTTTTATTGTCTTTGGCTATCGCCTGCATTTCATGGACGGTTACTCATGAACAAATATTTAAAGAACCCAGGGATTTTTGTAGCAGGAAATCGAAATATTCTAAATCGATGTTTGCGCGTAAATTTTTTTATGTGTTTACCTGTGAATATTGTTTTTCACATTACGTGACAATTTTCTTTTTAATTATTACCCAATATCATTTGATGTTTGAAGATTGGCGTGGTTATTTGATTGGAGGTTTTAGTCTTGTTTGGATATCTAATATTTACATGAGCCTTTTCGGTTTTGTAAGGGTAGGTTTAAAGAATGAAAAAATAGAAGCAGATATTAAAGAGAAGGAGTTGAAAGAATAATAAAAATCCTACTGGTTGCTGAGTACAGTGAGCCAACCTGCCTACCGGCAAAGGCAGGCAAATCAGCAGGATTCTTATTTTATGATTAATAAGCCTGTGCAAATAAAACCCTTTCTGTACTTGGTTTTCCGGTGAGTATGTCTTTTCCTTCTTCCTTCGGATTGTTTAAAGGAATACAACGAATCGTTGCTTTGGTCAGTTCTTTAATCTTTTCTTCAGTTTCGGCTGTTCCATCCCAATGCGCTGAAACAAACCCCCCTTTTTCATCCAACACTTTTACAAATTCTTCCCATGAATCAGCTTTGGTAATGTGTGCATCACGAAAATCTTTTGCTTTTTGGTAAATAGAATTTTGGATTTCATGAAGCAAAGCAAATACTGTGTTGGCAAGGCCGTCCAAAGAAACGAATTCTTTTGTTTTGGTATCGCGCCGGGCCACTTCTGCAATATTTTTTTCAAGATCACGGGCGCCGAGCGCAATCCTTACAGGCACTCCTTTCATTTCATATTCAGCAAATTTCCACCCCGGGCGGCTGTTGCCATCATCGTCATATTTTACTGATACGCCCAGTGCTTTAAAATCTTCCATCAAAGGCATCACTTTTACATCAATCGCTTTTTTTTGTTCTTCTCCTTTGTAAATAGGAACGATCACCACTTGTATTGGCGCCAGTTTTGGAGGAAGAACCAATCCGTCATCATCGCTGTGTGCCATCACCAGGGCTCCTATCAGCCTGGTACTTACGCCCCAGCTGGTAGCCCAAACATAATCTAGTTTATTTTCTTTATCGCTGAATTTTACATCAAATGCTTTAGCAAAATTTTGACCTAAAAAGTGTGAGGTTCCGGCCTGTAGTGCTTTCCCATCCTGCATCATGGCCTCGATACAAAAAGTATCCACGGCCCCGGCGAAGCGTTCATTTACGCTTTTAACGCCACGAATCACCGGCATCGCCATCCATTCTTCAGCGAATTCTGCATATACATTAAGCATTTGCATGGTTTCATCAATAGCTTCCCGGGCCGTAGCGTGGGCCGTGTGCCCCTCCTGCCAGAGGAATTCAGTGGTGCGCAAAAAAAGCCGTGTACGCATTTCCCATCTTACCACATTTGCCCATTGATTAATGAGCAACGGAAGATCGCGATAGGATTGTATCCAGGTTTTATAAGTGTTCCAAATAATAGTTTCGGAGGTGGGCCTAACGATCAACTCTTCTTCCAGTTTGGCTTCCGGATCTACGATGATTCCTGTTCCTGCTTCATCATTTTTTAAACGATAGTGAGTAACCACGGCGCATTCTTTTGCAAATCCCTCCACGTGCGCAGCTTCTTTGCTCAAAAAACTCTTAGGAATAAATAATGGGAAATAGGCATTCTGATGGCCCGTTTCTTTAAAACGCTTGTCAAGCTGACGTTGTATGTTTTCCCAGAGTGCAAAACCATAAGGTTTTATTACCATGCATCCGCGAACCGCGCTATAATCTGCAAGCCCTGCTTTTATGATAAGATCGTTGTACCATTGCGAATAATCCTTTTCCCTTGCCGTAATTTCTTTGCTCATTATAGTTTTAAATTTTATATGTGTTCTTCCCTTAATTTAAATCGAATTAAAAAAGAATTTCAACTTTTATACTTTAACAACCGTTCATAAAAACATTGCGTAAATAATAAAGGATATTTCTTAAATTTACAGAAAGATGGGGCAAAAGTAAGCTTCATTACTAAACTTCTAAAAATCAAAGCCATGAAAATAAATTTTTTAATATTGTTTGGTGCTATCGTTGCCTTTAGTAGTTGCAGCACCGCCTATCGTTCGGGGCAAACACCAGACGATGTGTACTATTCCCCTGCACCGCAGCAAAACACTTATGTTTCTACTGCCAGCAGTAAGGACCAGGATTCTTACTACTATAGAAATAATGAGGAAGATTATAATATAAGAAGAGGAATTGACAATCCTGTTTATCGCAGTCCACTATCTCTTAGCATGGGATTTGGTTATAGTCCTTATTCATTTAATCCTTATAATAATTATTACGGAAATAACAATTTTGGCTATGGTCCTTATGGTATGAAAGGGTTATATAATCCTTATTTTAATGATTTTGGTTATAACAGCCTCAGCTTTTATTCCCCTTATAATTTTTACAGTCCTTATTCAATGGGATATGGATATTCTTCCTTTGGCTATGGTAGTGGTTTTGGATACGGTTATTCCCCCTATTATTCACCTGTTCTTTTTTCATCCAAATCAGTTAATACAAATACCGGCGCAAGAACATATAATCTGGGCGCTTACAATAATAATAATTTGGGGAATAGGACTGAAGGCGGAAATGTACAGCCTATTCGGAGTACTGCCACAGGCACGACTCCTGCGTCAGGAACTAATGAAACCGGGATGGGAAGAGTGATTAGAAGAGTATTCTCTCCATCGGAAAGAAATACCTATACACCTCCTGCAAATGCCACAAGGAGAGAGGTGAGAAGAAGTAATAACAGAAGCACTTATTATAATAACAATACTGAAAGGAGAACTAATAACAATGAAAGCAGGAATAATACGTACGAAGCTCCACAGAGGAGTTTTACACCAAGTACACCTTCCAGTTCTTCATCCTCACCTTCTGGAAGTGGAAGCAGCGGCAGCGCCCCTGTAAGAACTTTCAGGAGATAAGTGTCACATAAGATATTGAAAAAAAGGGATGATTTTTCATCCCTTTTTAAAACGTAAAGCTTGATCCGTATAAAATTTAAAATAGAATTATTTATTCGTTTACTATGAAAGCAGTTTTTTTATTTGTGTTTTTTTCTTTTGTAATCAGTTTTTCTTTTGCCCAAAATCCGGATGATGCTTTAAGATATTCTTATCTAACGCAACCTGGCGGTACAGCGAGAAACCAGGCAATTGGCGGAGCTGGTGGTTCTTTGGGTGGAGAATTTTCTTCACTTTTTATCAATCCGGCCGGGCTTGGCTTTTATAAAACGGGGGACTTTGTAGTTACTCCTTCGCTCTCTTTTAAGAAAAATAATTCCGATTATTTAGGTTCTTCTGCCAGTGCCACCGACAATAATTTTAACCTGGGTGCAACAGGTTTTGTCATAGGTGGCCCCACCCATAGCCAAAGTGTAAAAAGCATTGCATTTGGCATTGGAGTGAACCGGGTTGCTGATTATAATAATCACATTTATTATAAGGGAACCAATAAGAATTCTTCTTATTCTGAAAAGTATTTGGAGCAATTAGTCAATGATAATGTAAAAGATCCCAATGCAGCCGCGAGCAATTATCCTTATGGAAGCAGTCTGGCATTTAATACCTTTCTCATCGATACGCTGCAGGCTCCTGATGGGTCTTTGAATGGTTATAGAACGCAGGCAAATCCGTCCACCGGTCTTATCCAGGAGAATATGATAAATACTACAGGAGGAATCACAGACCTTTCTTTAGGAATGGGACTAAACTTACAGGATAAATGGTATTTTGGAGGTACGATCTCTATTCCTTTTTTAAATTATAGCAGGAATGCTTCCTACAAAGAAAGCGACGCCACTTCCAATACCAATAATAATTTTAATTATTTCGAAGCAAATGAGTCTTTGCGGACAAAAGGCGTTGGCATAAATGCGAAATTGGGTTTAATTTTTAAACCGGTTGAAAATATAAGATTAGGGCTTGCATTTCATACGCCAACCACTTACCAACTTACGGATGATTATACTACAGAGGTGGTAACTGATCTTGAAGGTTATGGTGGTGCAGGTGTAAAAAAACAAAGCTCAACAGATTTAACCAATGGCCAACCACTTGAATCAAAATACAATATGACAACTCCCTGGAGAGCCATACTAAGCGGTACTTATTTATTTGGAAGTAATTTGGAAGATGTTCAGACCCAAAAAGGTTTTGTTACTGCCGATGTTGAATTTGTAGATTACAAGGCCGCTTCCTTTCATGATGTGAATAATGATCAGGATGCTGCTAATTATTATAATAATTTAAACAAAACCATTGATAACCTTTTCAAGAATGCGATCAACGTTCGTTTAGGTGGAGAACTGAAATTAAATACTTTTATGGTTAGGCTTGGTGGTGCCTATTATGGCAATCCTTACCAATCTGAATCTTCAGATGTTGTAAAAGTTACTGGTGGAATAGGATATCGCAATAGAGGAATGTTCCTTGATCTTGCTTATGTCTATACAATGGTCAAGGATGTTAATTATCCTTACCTCCTCCAGGACAAAGCTAATGTAGCAGCTAATCTGAAGAATAACTACGGAAACATTGTCGCAACAATTGGATTTAAATTTTAAAATTTTAGGTATAGATAAATATCAACAGGAAGAGGGAAAATAAAAAAACAACTTATTTATTGGTTTACTATTATTTGTGATTGGCTGGATTGCAAAGGATTTTTTTTAAAGCCATATCAAAATATTTCGATAAAAAGATTCGTGATAATAAATAATATATTATTTTTGCCTTCTCAAATTTAAAAATACAGACGAGCCTTGAAAAAAAATAGTTTATATAATTTCTTTTCCCCGGCAACGGCATATTTATTATTACGACGTGGATGCTGATAGGCCCTTGCGGTTAACATCGCACCTATCAGTGGAAAAAAATCCCCCGATTTCCCTACATTTCTTTAAATTTTAAATTTCCTGCAAATTGGAACAATCAAATATAATTGTTCGTGTTGCAATTCCTTCTGATGTTAAATATTCATCTACCATAACAGATGAAATGGCCTCTTCCGCCCAGGCGCGCGGTACAGGAATTGCCAAACGTTCACCTGAATATGTCTCTCAAAAAATGACGGAGGGAAAAGCGGTTATTGCCGTCACCAAAGAGGGACGGTGGGTTGGTTTCTGCTACATAGAAGCCTGGGGGCATGAAAAATTCGTAGCCAACAGTGGCCTTATCGTAGCTCCTGAATTTAGAAAATCTGGCATAGCCAAAACCATCAAAGGACGCATCTTTGAGCTTTCAAGAAAAAGATACCCGGACTCAAAAATTTTTGGTCTGACTACCGGGCTTGCCGTTATGAAAATCAATAGCGATTTAGGATATGAACCCGTAACTTATTCTGAACTTACCGATGACGAAAATTTTTGGGCAGGTTGCAAAAGTTGTGTAAACTATGACATCCTGATGAGCAAGAATAGAAAGAATTGTATGTGTACTGCCATGCTTTATGATCCTAAAGATCATTATAAACCCGAAGAAACTGCAAGTGATTTTAAAAAGAAATCAAAAGTTTATGAAAGGTTTATGCGCTTGAAAAAAAACAAGTTAATTAATTATTTAAAAAAGAAAAAGCAGGAAAAAAATAAATCAATATTTAGCTTTTTCTTCAACTTTTAAAAGTGAATTGATGATGAATAAAAAAGTTGTTATAGGATTTAGCGGTGGTTTAGATACTTCTTATTGTGTAAAGTATTTCACTGAAGAATTGAATTACGAAGTTCATAGTATTATTGTAAATACCGGGGGATTTTCCAAAGAAGAACTGGATCATATTGAGCAACACGCAAAAAAACTTGGTGTTGCCTCACATACATGCATAGACGCAACTAAAAGTTATTATGAAACCATCATAAAATATCTCGTCTTTGGCAATGTTTTAAAAAATAATACATACCCCTTAAGTGTAAGCGCTGAGCGGGTCTCACAGGCTTTGCACATTGCAGAGCATGTTAAAAAAATTGGTGCAGATGCGGTAGCTCATGGAAGCACAGGCGCAGGAAATGACCAGGTGCGATTTGATATGATTTTTCACATTATGATTCCGGGGATTGAGATCATTACGCCCATACGCGATATGCAATTATCCAGGCAGGAAGAAATAGATTATCTCAAATCAAAAGGAGTGAAAATGAATTTTGAGAAATCCGTTTATTCAATCAACAAAGGCCTTTGGGGAACAAGCGTTGGTGGAAAAGAAACGTTATCTTCAAAAGGAATTTTGCCCGAAGAAGCTTGGCCCACTCAATTAAGTAAACACAATCCTGAAGAAATAATATTGCATTTTGACAAAGGAGAATTAAAAGGTATTGATGACAAAAAATTTGATAACCCGGTAGAAGCGATTCAGCATTTGCAAACCATCGCAGGTCCATTTGCCATTGGACGTGACATTCACGTGGGAGATACGATAATCGGGATAAAGGGCAGAGTAGGATTTGAAGCAGCAGCAGCAATTTTAATTTTAAAAGCACATCACGCTTTGGAAAAGAATGTGCTTACAAAATGGCAATTAACTTTGAAGAGCCAGTTAGCAGATTTTTATGGCAACTGGTTGCACGAAGGACAGTTATTGGATCCTGCTATGCGCGATATTGAGGCGTTCTTCACTTCTTCACAGCAGAATGTGACTGGTGATGTGTTCATTCAATTAATGCCCTATCGTTTTCAAATTCTCGGCATAGAATCTCCTCATGATCTGATGAATGGTAAATTTGGAAAGTATGGAGAAATGAATACCGGCTGGAGTGGCGAAGATGTGAGAGGGTTTAGCAAAATATTTGGTAACCAGACAGCAATTTATCACGCGGTGAAAAAAGCGAATGAATAAGATTGTTTCAAAATACCGACCTCTAAAATATTATCAATGGGGCAATGCTTGCGACAGTTGGCAATTGTTAGATGACGTTAGTTTATCCGTGAAGCAGGAATCTATGCCGCC
>JBDTKU010000019.1:0-4215 GCA_039935135.1 Ginsengibacter sp.
ATTTCGCATTATTTGTTGATTTACTGCTTCATTAGCACATCAGCTAATTATCTAATCAGCTAATTACTTAGTGTCCTCTCCCCCATCCAAACCAGTCATTTCCATTTGCATAAATTAATAACGCAAACAAAAACACCATCCCTGCGATTTGAGCATATTCCAGGAATTTATCACTAGGCTTTCTTCCTGTAATCATTTCTACAACCGTAAATACCACGTGCCCGCCATCCAATGCCGGAATAGGCAATAGATTCATAAACGCAAGTATGATTGAAAAGAAAGCAGTTATTCTCCAGAATGCCTGCCAGTTCCATCCACTACTTGGAAAAATAGAAGCCATGGTTTTGAAACCTCCAAGCCCTTTATAGGCACCAGTTTCAGGATTCAGTATCAATTTGATCTGCTGAACATAAAAATTTAATTGCTTTCCTGTCTCTTTTACCCCTGCTGGAAATGAAGCCAGAAAGCCATAGTTTTTATGTTCAAGTTTAAACAAACCAAGGCTGTCATATTCCTGCATCGAAAGCCCATTGATCCCGATCTTTCCGGCTGAATCTACAGGCACTTTCAAAAGAACAGGCTCCTGGTTTCTGACCACGGAAAGAGTAACTGTTTCATTTTTTTTATTTGCCAGGTAGGTTGCCAACTGATCAAAATAAGTTACCGGCGTTGAATCAACTTTTATTATTTTATCAAAACCTCTTAACCCCGCAGTCCTTGCCGGCGTAGTATCTCCCGAATCATAAGCACCAGCGATCAAAGGTGCGCGGGGCATAAAAAGAGTACTATTTCTTTTGCCTTTTTTTTCTACCAATTGCTCTATCAGATTTATTGGAATCTGAATAGTTTGCTTCATTCCATTTCTTTCAACGGTGATCTGTTTTCCCAATAAAATCTTACCCGGCAGATCTTCATAATAGGTAACCGGTTCATCATTTACCGCTAAAATATTATCTCCATTTTCCAGGCCGATATTAGCCATCAGGCTATCAGTAACCCAAATGCCTTCGTGCATACTCTTAAGCGGCAGCCTGGTTTCTCCCCAGGTATAAAGGATCATGGCGTAAATAAAAAAAGCAAGCAACACATTCATGGTAACCCCCGCCAATAAGATGATCAATCGCTGCCATGCGGGCTTGCTCCTGAATTCCCAGGGCTCCGGCGGCTTTTTCATCTGCTCTTTGTCCATGCTTTCATCCACCATACCGGAAATTTTTACATAACCTCCCAGTGGCAGCCAGCCTATTCCATATTCAGTATCTCCTACCTTCTTTTTAAAAATAGAAAACCACGGATCAAAAAATAAATAGAATTTTTCCACCCGGCATTTAAACCATTTGGCAGTAATAAAATGTCCAAATTCATGAATGATAACCAGGATAGAAAGAGAAAAAAGAAGATAGGCGGCTTGCAAACCCACGCCTGGCCAATTGATTGCTAATAATGTCATGCGCTATGTACGATGTTTGGTATTTAGTGTGTGATGTTTGATGTTGGTGGTGTTTTGATTTCTTTTTGCCTTGAGTCTTCTGCTTTCAGCTTTCTGCCTTCTGCTTCAGCATTCAGCTTCTTCACATTTTTATCAATGAAGCCGCAAAATTACGTGCCTCGCCGTCGCTTTCAAAATAATCCAAAAGATTTGGCTTTTCTATATAGTTTATTTTTTGCAGGGTTTTTTCTATTACAGCGGTTATATCCAAAAACCCAATTCGATTGTTTAAAAAAGCCCAAACCGCAATCTCATTAGCTGCATTTAATATGCAGGGAAAATTACCACCTTTTTCCAATGCCATAGTTGCCAGGCTAAGGTTGCGAAAAGTCTTCACGTCCGGCGGCTCAAAAGAAAGAACTGGAATTTTCTGAAAATTAGCTCTCGGATTATCATTAGCCACTCTTTTGGGAAACGTCAATGCATATTGAATAGGAAGTTTCATATCGGGCAATCCCATTTGCGCTTTGATACTTCCATCTTCAAACTGAACCATACTATGAACAATACTTTGCGGATGGATAACTACCTCTATTTGCTCAGGAGCCAGGTTAAAAAGCCATTTAGCCTCTATCATCTCAAGGCCTTTATTCATCAGTGTTGCAGAGTCTATCGTAATTTTAGCGCCCATCTTCCAATTAGGATGCTGCAACGCATGATCTCTTTTTACATTCACAAGGAAATTAGGTTTTTTGCCCAGGAAAGGGCCTCCGCTCGCAGTTAAAATTATCTTTTCAATTTTGTTTCTCGTTTCCCCGACAAGGCATTGAAAAATAGCAGAATGCTCGCTGTCAACCGGTATTATCGGCACTCTTTTTTCTACAGCCAATTGCATCACCAAATCGCCGGCAACCACCAGCGTTTCTTTATTTGCCAGCGCAATCGCTTTCCCGTTTTCAATTCCCCTCAGTGTCGGCTTCAAACCGGCAAAGCCGACTATTGCTGCCAACATCATATCATAAGTTTCAAAATCGGCCACTTCATCCAATGCATTTTCCCCCGCAAAAACTTTAATATCGGTAGATTCAAGCGCATTTTTCACTTTCAAATACCGTCCTTCATCAGCTATTACCACAGCGTTAGGCTGAAACTTAAGTGCCTGTTCAATTAATAATTTGTCATTTGTCTGAGCAGTTAATATTTCTACTTCGAACAAATCAGGATGAGCCTCAATCACTTCCAAAGTCTGGGTGCCAATGGAACCAGTTGAACCAAAAATCGCAATCCTTTTTTTTATCGATTCGGCCATTTCTTCTACTTTATAATATTAGTCATGGAATTAATAAGATATCATTTAGAAGCGGCAATTTACTGTATTAATTTTTGTAAAGCCTCATTCACTTTTGCAAAATTGAACCGGCTTATCACGTTTTTCATCATCACTCTTATCTCCTCATTTTTAAGATTGCCTATGGAGCCTTCATGAGTATGATTGATCTTACCATCGGTTTTAAATGTTCCACCTTCTACATCCGCTCCTATTTTTTTATACGCATCCCGCAAAGGCATGCCTTCTAAAACCAACTTGTTCATTTCCTCCACCGTAAAAAGATATTTATACTTTTCATCAGACAGAATATCCTTTTTTATTTCAATGTTTTCAAACATCAGGGTCGCCATCCGGATACAATTTCTAAGGTTGCTCATTGCCGGAAAAAGATGTTCTTTTAATAATTGCAAATCCCTGTGATATCCTGAAGGAAGATTCGTCATCATCATCAGTATCTCATTGGGTAGCGCCTGTATGCGGTTGCAATGCCCCCGTATCAATTCAAAAACATCAGGATTTTTTTTATGTGGCATAATACTGCTGCCCGTGGTCAACTGATCCGGAAAAGAAATAAATCCAAAGTTCTGGTTTAAATATATGCAGGCATCCATACTCATACGGGCAAGTGTTGACGCAATATTTGCCAATGATTGAGAAAGTACTCTTTCCGTTTTTCCACGGCTCATCTGAGCATACACTACATTATAATTCAAATCATCGAAGCCCAATAATTCAGTAGTATATTTTCTATCAATAGGAAAGGAAGAACCGAAGCCGGCGGCCGAGCCCAATGGGTTTTTATTTACAATTTGATAAGAGGCGTGAAGGGTGATTAAGTCATCCACAAGACTTTCAGCATACGCTCCAAACCACAAACCAAAAGAGTTGGGCATAGCCAACTGCAAGTGAGTGTAGCCGGGAAACAGGTAGCCTTTATATTTTTCGCTTTGTTGCAAAAGAAGTTCAAAGAAGTCATTCACTTCATGCACCAGCACTTCAATTTCATTTCGCAAATAAAGTTTAAGGTCCACAATTACCTGGTCGTTTCTTGAACGGGCGGCATGAATTTTTTTGCCGGCATCTCCCAGTTTTTGAGTCAAAAGAAATTCCACCTGCGAATGAATATCCTCTACTCCCTCTTCCAATGAAAATCTTTCGGCGAGAATATCGGCATAAATATTTTTTAATTCTTTTTCGAGTTCTTCAAGTTCTTCCTTACTAAGCAGGCCAACTTTCTCCAGCATCTTGATGTGAGCCAACGACCCCAAAACATCGTAGGGTGCCAAAAACAGATCCAGTTCACGGTCTTTGCCTACCGTAAATGTTTCTACTTCTTTTAGTGAGTCCGTATTTTTTTGCCAGAGTTTCATTGATGATAATTGAGATAACAGATTTTGAAATGAAAATTTTATTAGTTGACAAAATTATGGAAACAAAAATGGTGAAACAAAAGGGT
>JBDTKU010000020.1:0-5353 GCA_039935135.1 Ginsengibacter sp.
AGCACTGAATATACGGCTAACACGATCGCAGATGGTATTTATATAAAAATGATCACTTCTGCTACAGGGCTTATCATTGGTATATTAGCGTATGTTGCTTACAGTTATCTTGTTACGCAAATCCACAGGATTGAAAATAAAATGGAGATTGCCAGCGCTGAATTTGTAGATATTTTGCAGGAACCTACTCACTAGATTAAGAAAGGCGGATTAAGAATCCAAATCAAATCAGAAACAATGAGCATAAGGAAACGATTTAAAGATGAAGACACAGAGCTGGATACCAGTCCTTTGAACGATATCCTGTTCATTCTTATGTTTTTCTTTTTGATCATTTCCACCATGGCCAATCCTAACGTGATCAAGATGAACAATCCACGCGCATCGAGTGAAACTAAAGCCAAACAAAGTGTGATTGTGAGTATCAACAAAAACAAACAAGTTTATATCGGACAGGATGAGATTCCTTTTGATTCTTTGGAATCCGTGTTGAGAACGCGTTTGCCCCTGGCGGATTCTTTAACCAAACCTGCTGTCGTTATCAATGCCGATTCTTTGGTGCAATGGGGCGATATCGTAAAAATTATGGAAGTGGCAAAAAGGTTAGGTGCAACCACTTCAGCTTCTGTAAAAAAATAGTCACTTTAAAATGCTTGTACCATTCGTTCTTTCCCATAGATATCTTTTTTAATTTCGGATATAAACCCGGCTTCTTCAAAAATCTTTTTTACTTCGCGCGCAGAATTTTCATGAACTTCCACATAGATTTTTCCAATAGTATTTAAATGTGTTTTAGAAAACACAGCAATCTTTTTATAAAAAATAAAAGGATCGTTATCTTCTACAAATAGCGCCACGCCTGGTTCATACTTCGTAACATTTTTCGCCAATAATTCTTTTTCCTTTATCGGGATGTAAGGTGGATTACTGACAACAATATCAAACGATGGAAGATGTTGCCATTCCTTTTCATTTAAAAAATCAAAATGCATAAAATCAATTTCAGCTTTCAAATCTGATGCATTTTTTTTTGCAACAGTCAGCGCTTTTTCACTGGCATCCACTGCTGAGAGATTCGCATTTTGTATTTCTCTTTTGAGAGCAATGGCAATGCAACCACTACCAGTTCCAATATCTATAATATTTACCTGCCTGCCGGTAGGCAAGGTTGCTTCACTGGAATCCGTTGCGTTATTTTGATCATTAATAATCCATTCAACTAATTCTTCTGTCTCAGGCCGGGGAATCAGTACATTTTCGTTTACAAAAAATTTCATTTTATAAAACCAGGCTTCCTGAAGAATATACTGTACTGGCTTGTGTTGCAGCAATTGTTCCAAAGAATTTTGTAAATGATTAAATTCATTTTCGCTCAATTCATTTTTTTTATTTATCCTTCTCTCCCATTTTTTTAAACCTGTTACGTTTTCAAAAACCCAATCAGCAATGTTAGCAGCTTCGCGTTCCTCATAAATGGTTTTCAATCGTGTTAAAAAATTGGTATATACATTCTCTGTTGTCATTAGCACAAACTTAATTATTTTGTGAAGTATTAAAATTAAATATTGGTTTGAACGCAGATGAAAAATATATGGATCGCTGCTTGCAACTGGCAAAGCTTGGGGCCGGAAATGTAGCGCCAAATCCAATGGTTGGAGCTTTGCTGGTTTGTGGTGAAACCATCATAGGAGAAGGGTATCACAAAAAATACGGAGAGTCGCACGCAGAGGTAAATTGTATCAACTGTGTTGCTGAGGCAAATAAATCCCTGATTGAAAAAAGCCGGATGTACGTTTCGCTGGAACCCTGTTCACATTTTGGAAAAACACCTCCGTGTTCAAATTTGATCATTCAGCAAAAAATAAAAAAAGTAGTGATTGGCTGTCGGGATATTTATGAAAAAGTGGATGGAAAGGGAATTGAAATGCTACGCGATGCAGGCGTAGAAGTAGTTATGGGAGTTTTGGAGAAAGAAAGCAAGGACCTGAACAAACGATTTTTTACTTTTCACCAGAAGAAACGTCCTTCCATTATTTTAAAATGGGCACAAAGTAATAATGCCAAAATCGGATCGGAGAATGGTGAAAGAATATTCATTAGTAATGAATACAGCAATCGCCTGGTTCATAAATGGAGAAGCGAAGAAGCTGCTATTTTGGTGGGGAAAAATACAGCTTTAAAAGACGATCCGGAGTTAACAACAAGATTATGGAAAGGAAAAAATCCGGTAAGAATTGTTATTGACCTGAATCTCGAATTAGCGGCTACTTCCAAACTTTTTAATGTGGAAGCAAAAACGATGGTTTATAATCTTTTGAAGAACTCTACAAAGGAAAACGTTGAATATATTCAGCTTCTCCGGGAAGACTTTTTAGAACAAATGCTTTTATCTCTTTATCAAAATAACATTCAAAGTGTGTTGGTAGAAGGTGGCGCAAAAACATTGCAATCTTTTATTGATAACAATTTATGGGACGAGGCGCGCGTAATCACTAACAGGGAAATGGTCATTGAAAAAGGAATCAATGCGCCGGGAATGAACCACTTTGATTTGACTCGCCAGGAAAAGTATTTTTCAGACACAATAGATTATTTTCAAAGAAAATAAGAATTGCCCTTTTTTGTCGGTTTACTGCATGCAATCCGGGAGCCTTCACATTTCCTTCTGAAAAAATAAAGTGAACTTTTTTGTAAATTTGCAGGCAGTCGAAGTGAATATATTTTATGTTCACTTTTTTTATCATTTTAATTAGAATTCAATTTCAACAATATGTTTGACTCTTTAAGCGACCACCTCGATACCGCGTTTAAGAATTTAAAAGGGCAGGGAAGAATTACAGAACTCAATATTGCTTCTACCATCAAAGATATTCGCAGAGCATTAGTAGATGCGGACGTGAATTATAAAATTGCGAAAGAATTTACAGATTCAATCAAAGAGAAAGCGACCGGAGAAAAAGTAATTAACGCAGTAAGTCCCGGCCAGTTAATGGTTAAGATTGTAAAGGATGAACTGACCGATTTGATGGGTGGTGTGGAAACCGAACTGGACCTGAGTGGCAGCCCGGCCATTATTTTAATTGCTGGTTTACAAGGTAGCGGTAAAACCACTTTTAGTGGCAAGTTGGCGAATTATTTAAAAACGAAAAAAGGGAAATCACCATTATTAGTTGCAGGAGACGTTTACCGCCCTGCGGCAATCGAGCAATTAAAAGTTTTGGGCTCCCAAATAAATGTTGAAGTTTACAGTGAGCCTGAAAATAAGAACGTGTTGGAGATTGCGCAAAATGCGATAAAAGAAGCCAAAACGAAGAATAAAAATGTTGTTATCATAGATACTGCCGGCCGATTGGCTATTGATGAAGTGATGATGACCGAAGTGGCCAATATCAAGAATGCTTTAAATCCGAAAGAAATTTTATTTGTGGTGGATAGTATGACCGGTCAGGATGCAGTTAACACGGCTGCTGCATTTAATCAACGTTTGAATTATACGGGAGTTGTGCTTACCAAACTGGATGGTGACACGCGGGGTGGAGCTGCTATTTCAATTAAATATACGGTCAACAAGCCGATCAAATTTGTAAGCAGTGGCGAAAAACTGGATACCCTGGATGTGTTTTATCCTGAGCGTATGGCGCAAAGGATTTTAGGAATGGGAGATATTGTGAGTTTGGTAGAAAAGGCACAGGAACAATTTGATGAAGTGCAGGCGGCAAAACTGGAAAAGAAGATCCGTAAGAATCAATTTGATTTTGAAGATTTTAAAACCCAGTTACAACAAATAAAAAAGATGGGAAACCTGAAAGATCTGATGGGAATGATTCCGGGAGTGGGCAAACAAATAAAAGACATTGACATTAACGATGATGCATTTAAAGGAATTGAAGCTATCATTAACTCTATGACATTAGAAGAAAGGCGTAACCCGGATTTAATAAATCCAGGCCGGAAACAACGCATTGCCAACGGAAGTGGAAAAGATATTTCGGAAGTAAACCAATTTATAAAGCAATTTGACCAGATGAAAAACATGATGAAAATGATGAATAAAATGCCAATGGGCAAACTGGCAGGCCTGGGCAGAAAGTAAATTTTTAAGTAAATTGGATAAAAGAAGAAATTATTTTAGATAGTGACATTTATTTTGATAAAAAAACTATTATCTTTTGTATTTATCATGCACAGGGCTTATCTTCGCTCTCCTTTTTAGAAACCCAATTTAATCACAACCCAAAAAAATTTCTATTTTTTATGGCTGTAAAAATGAGATTGCAACGACATGGCTCAAAGAAGAGACCATTTTACTTTATCGTAGTTGCAGATTCACGTAGCCCACGCGATGGCAAATTTATTCAGAAACTCGGTTCTTACAACCCTTTGACCGTTCCTGCTACCATACAGGTTGACCGTCAGAAGGCATTGGAATGGCTGCACAAAGGTGCTCAGCCAACTGATACCGTTCGTCGTATTTTAAGCTTTAAAGGAGTGTTATACCTGAAGCATCTGCTTCGCGGCGTATCGCTTGGCTTATTTGACGAAGCTGCTGCTATGGAAAAATTTACTAAATGGAGCACTGAACATGATTCTGAATTCGCAAAAAGACAAGAGAATCATAAAAAAGCCCGAGCTGTTACCCGCCCTGTATTTGTAAAAAAAGCAGAAGCACCTAAAGCAGTAAAATCAGAAGCGCCTGTTGATGAGGCAACTGATGAAGCTGAAGCTCCCGCACCTGAAACTCCAGGCGAATAAATCTGTAAGTAAAATAAAGAAGCTTTAAAAAGCTGCCTCCCAGCGAGGTGGCTTTTTTTTTGAACATTATCGGAGAAATTTTGTAAGAATCTCTTAAAACTGATATAAATTAAGAATCAAATTTCTTTTATTTTTTAAAGGGCATTAATGTTGCATTATTCATTTTGATATTTTAAAAATACTCAAATCATATTTATGAAAACCTCAAATGTTTTTCCATTTTTTATTTGCCTGCTGGTAGTAACATTTTCTTTTTCATCTGTTAAAAGCCAGGATAAACAAAAGGAGCAGGAAAAGATTGAAGCTAGCACTAAAGTCGTGCAGGATTTTAGCCAGATGAAAGAAAGTATCCCGAAAGAATTGATGCAGATAACAGAAGGAATTATTATTGTCCCTAAATTAATCAACGCGGGATTTGTAGTCGGAGGCAAAAGAGGGAAAGGAATCGCGATGGTAAAATTGGAAGACGGCACATGGAGCAATCCTGTGTTCGTAACCATCACGGGTGGAAGTGTTGGATTACAAATTGGAGTTCAGGCCGTGGATTTGGTATTGATTTTTAAAAGCAGGGAAACATTACAGAATATAGGAAATGGCAGCT
>JBDTKU010000021.1:0-12096 GCA_039935135.1 Ginsengibacter sp.
GGCTGGCCATCATTGCTTTTAACGCAATAGATAGCGGTCCTAAATGGATACCGGCTGAGCATGATGGAAAGAAAGTGAAATCGGTTAAGATACAACCTGTAACGCTGAATAATACAAATTAATTTGAGATTTTGAGAATGGAAAGTTTTTGCAAAATAAAAATCTTGCTTATTTATTGATTCACTATACTTTTAAAGAATTAGGTAGAACAGTCGCAATGAAACTGCTACTTTGGGTTTGTCACAGGTATTAACCTGTGGATAAATTAAAAAAACTCAATCGGCTTTAGCCAAAATTCCAATAAAGGTTTGGCTAAAGCCTTACCTCTTATTTTATGAACCACTTGCTAAAGCAAGTGGCAAATTAAAACAACAGTGGCAAATTAAAACAACAGTTATACATTCTTCTTACATAGTTTCTTTAAAGGATTTGCGATTAAACTACCTAATTCTATAAATTAAAAAAATATTTTTCTCTATTATTTCCGGCAAAATGCTAATTAGAATTTTCTTTCCTGTTCTCTTCAAACCTCTTTTCCCCATGGATCCTTTATATTAATATCTGTTCTTTTGATTTTTTTAACGTAATGAAGCTTAAGTCTTTTTGATCCTATTTTCTTTACTTAAAAAATGTTGCCATAGTGAACCGACAAATTGGGCAGATTCTTATTTTATCACTAAAATGCTTTTTTAAATTTAAATAATAAAAAAACCGTCCAAATTTTGGACGGTTCAAATTGAATCGTTAATGCTTATTTATGCGTTCTCAAAATTTTCAGAAGCTTTCTTCCAGTTAACCAGTTCCCAAAATGCATTTAAATAATCTGCTCTTTTATTTTGATATTTTAAATAATATGCATGTTCCCAAACGTCGCAACCCAGCACAGGAGTGCATTTGCATTCAGCAACATCCATCAAAGGATTGTCCTGGTTGGGTGTAGAGCAAATTGTCAATTTTCCTCCTGCAGCACCAAGCCATGCCCAACCACTTCCAAATCTTCCTGCACCTGCAGCGTTAAATTTCTCTTTCATTGCATCAAAAGATCCGAAGGCTTCATCAATTGCTTTCGCTAATTTTCCTTCTGGTTTTCCGCCACCATTTGGTGAAAGAATTTGCCAAAAGAAACTATGATTCCAATGTCCACCGCCATTATTGCGAATAGCTGTACTTAAGCTTCCCGCATTTTTCACTAATTCTTCCAGTGTTTTATTTTCGTTTTCAGACCCGGCGATTGCCTTATTAAGATTATTGACATAACCCTGGTGATGCTTATCATGATGAATTTTCATAGTTTGTTCATCAAAATGGGGCTCCAGCGCGTTAAAATCGTAAGGGAGATCCGGTAATGTAAATGCCATAATTTTATATGTTTTAAAAGTGAATAATTATTTAGGTTACAAATTTACTTAATGTATATCATAAAATTAATTTCTTACTCATTATTGGGAAATTAATTCCGCTTTGCGCAAGTAATTTACATCAACTGCGCAAACTCCAAGCCAGCATTATCTTTTTTTTCTAAAAAAATCTTTTATGAGAGAGGCGCATTCACCGGCAAGAACTTCTTTAACAATTTGCGTTTTTGGGTGGAGCAATTTTTTAGAAGAATTGTGCAGCGAAAGCCCGCCATGTTTTGAGTCAATGGCCCCGAAAACAAGCTTACCTATTTTGCTCCAATACAAAGCACCACAGCACATGGTGCAAGGTTCGATCGTCACATACATAGTGGCATCGGGCAAATATTTTGAACCTAAAAAATTAAATGCTGAAGTGAGAGCGAGTATCTCTGCATGGGCGGTAGAATCGTGTAATGCTTCTACCTGGTTAAATCCTCTTGCTATAATTTTTTGGTTCATGACGATAACAGCGCCAATTGGTACTTCCTCGGCTTCCATTGCCTTTGATGCTTCCCGGAGCGCTAACTTCATATAATGTTCATCATCATGACCTGGTCTTATATCAGAAGGTAAAATATCCATTAAAAAAATTTTAGTAAAATATATTGTGGTTCTTACTTTTAGCTTTTTAGCGTTATTAAACAGCCACTTCTTTCACTGTTCCTGTTCTCTTCAAAGCGCCCCATCCCTGCATTTCACCTTTGATGGCTTTGTTAAATGATTTTATTAAAATGTAATACATTAATTGCCGGTAGATCAATCTTTGTGGAAGCATCCAGATCAGTTTAATATGGTTTTCTTTTTCATAAGCAAAAGCCAGTGCAGCTCCTGCAATATCAATCAAAGTAAAAATAAAATAATAAAGAATTATGTGAGGAAGGCTGGCTACTACAATTCCGAATGAAGCGGCCAGCAAACTCAGCACTAAAATTATATCTGCCAGTGGTGCCAGGATAGGCAAAATGATCTGATAAATTAAAATATTAGGCATTGCGATCATTCCAAAATTTTTATATTTAGAATTGAAAATGGTATCGCGGTGTTTCCAAAAACATTGCATTATCCCAAAACTCCACCGGAATCTTTGTTTCAAAAATTGCCTGAAAGTTTCCGGCGCTTCTGTATAAGATATTGCCGAGGTGCAATTCCTGATAATATATCCACTTCTTAAAAGGCGCATAGTAAGATCACAATCTTCTGCCAGCGTGTCTGTGGTAAAGCCACCGGCGGAGAGGAGAGCTTCTTTTTTAAAAGCACCAATGGCTCCGGGAACGACTGTGATGCAGTTTAGGAGATCAAAAGCACGCCTGTCAAAATTCTGAGAAGTAATGTATTCTATGCTTTGCCATTTGGTGATCATATTTACTTCGTTGCCCACTTTTACATTCCCGGCAACCGCTGCTACATTTTCTTCATCAAATTTTTGCATTAATAATGAAACTGCGTCTGATTTCAATTGTGTATCTGCATCGATACAAACCACAAAATCTCCATTTGAATTTTGAATTCCAAAATTGAGCGCCGAAGCCTTGCCTCCATTTTTTTTGGTGTAAACATGCACTTTAAGATTCTGGTTAAATTGTTCGTTTACTGCATCAAAAGTTTTATCCTTACTGCCATCATCCACAAAAATGATCTCAATCTGTGGATAATCCTGTGACAATAAACTCTTGACAGTTCTTATCGCATTCACTTCTTCATTATACGCCGGCACCACGATGCTTACCATAGGATAGGTGCTTTTATCTCCCATCATGAAAGCAGGCAATATTTTTTCCGAATTTTTTTCTTTTCTTTTTTGAATGCTTGCAAGCAGCGCCATCAGTATCATCCTGCCAACAGACAATAAAATGCCGATAATAAACAAAGTGAATAGGATCTGGCCTGCCCAATAAGTGGATTCTGCCAGGAAAAAATTGAATTTCCTTGTCCAGCGGTCACGTGAATTGGCTACCCTTGGCATCACCTCGTCTCTTGTTTTTCCCATCAGGTCAGAAACATTGGTGAATACGTAGCCTTTCTTCCTAAAATAATCTATGATTCTTGGAAGCGCTTCTACGGTGGATTGCCTTGTTTCGCCTCCCGCATCGTGAAGCAATATAATACTGGCGTTGGTAGATTCTTCCTGCCTGATCACTCTTGCTACAATGCTATCTGCCGAAACTCCCTGTGCCCAGTCGTTGGGATCTATACTTTCATTTATGGTTAAATAATTTTCGTCCCTGCTTCTTTGAATAGGAGCCAGTTCATCATACGTTTGCGGCTCAGAGTCGGCGTTGTACGGCGCTCTGAATAAGATAGTGGAATGCCCTGTAACACTTTCGATCAAAAGCCGCGTGAGTTTCATTTCAAGCGCGGCCCGTGACAAGCTCATCTCCGCTATGTTATGATGCGTAAAAGTATGATTGCCAATTTCAAAGCCATCTCTATATTCTCTTTGCAACAATGGAATATTTTGTTCGGCATTGATACCGATCACAAAAAATGTGGCCGGCACTTTTTCGCGTTCCAGGATGTCAAGAATTTGCGGCGTCCATTCTGCGCTTGGTCCGTCATCAAATGTCAGGATCAATTTATGTCCTTTGCCAACAGTCGTATCTTCTGCAAATTTCCTGATAACATATCCGGATGGCAACTGCAGATAGGTTTGCTCTGCTATTAATTGTTCAGTAGTGTCAATTTCAAAACTGATCTTGCCGGGCTGCGGAGAATATAAAATATCCAGCACTTCACCTTCTCCCTGGAAACCAACACTATTTTGAATGGTAATCGTTTTTAAGGAATCAAAATTAAAAGGATGTTTTGCAAGCGAATCGTTGCTAAGATTTCGGTTATAATATTTCCAAATTCTCTGGTCTTCACTTCCCAAGCGCCAAAGCGCGGTGCCCGCCGTCGGAAACTCATCGCTGAAACGCAAAATATTAAAAGTGGTTGCTGCATCAGTAAACCAAACTTGGTGGTTCACAATATCTGTAGAATCATCCCCGCTTTGGGTTACATAATCAAAATGAAGATTGTAAGTGTCATCATCGTATTTGATTTTTGCGTTGATCGTTTTTGCCTTGTTGATGGCATCATTATAGGTTAAAGGAAGCGAATCAATCTTTCCATCAGACCAGCTATATCCAAACCCTCCAACACCCAAAATAATTTTGGACGGATCAACTCTGTCAGAAGTCCAGGATAAGGCATCTTCAATCCATTTCTGCGCACTGATTGGTCCGGGGCCGGTAGAACCATTGGATTGATCATAAGCCATAAGGACTATATAATCGTTATACTCAGCAAGTTTGGTATAATCATAATCTTCATTTTTGGGCTCCACATCCATACTTACCAGCATGTTCAATGAATGCAACTTGTCAAACAATTTCTTTTGAAAAAAAGTAAGTGGTGTATTCGTTTTTTCAATAAGCTCTTCAAAGTCAACGTTGATACCGTCAAGTTTGTAATAAGATAATGTATCCGCTATGTCCCGGATAAAATTATTTTCAGAAGTAGTATCTTTTAAAATTTTGTGTAATAATTTTCCATCAAAATCACTTTTTGAAGAATTAAAATTCGAAAGGATGGGCATAATGCGCAAGTGTTTTTCCTTCATCACCCTCAATCCTGCACTATCAATCCTTGTCTGAAGCCGGTGAGTAACCGTATCAATAAAAAACCACTCGGGAAAAATGGTATTGATCTTATCTGCATTTTTCTCAAGATCAGGCAAAGCAAGCTTAGCATTCCAGGGAGTATAAAAAGCAGCCCTGATTAATGAAAGAGAATTAGCTTTTGAAACAAAATTATTTTTGCTCTTTTTTAAGGAATCCTTTTTCAACTTATTAAATAGAAAATCTTTAAAACCTTTGTATTTGGTATTTTGATTGTTTTTTAAAATAAGAGGATTGGAAGGATCAAGCGTCGTTTGATATTCCCGGGCCTTAGCCTGGAGATTAGGAACGTTAGGGAGAGAACCACTATACAGTGCTATTCCCAAAACCACGAGGAAGAAAATAGTGATCATTAAGAGCACTCGTCCTGTCCATTTAAACCTTTTCCATCTTGTTGGTTTGTTGGTTTGGAAAATTTGTGCTGTATCGTTATTGCTCATTCTTTAAATGAATATTGCGGGAGATTCAATTATTCTGCGAAGTTAGTGTGGTTGTAATTCTAAAATTTAATTTATTCAAAAATTGAAAAGGGGCTTAACAAAAAATTATTGGTTCATTTTGCAAAAAGAGAAGGCCCCTGTAGAAACAGGGGCCGTTTACCAAAACTAACTGCTTATGAGAAAATTGAAATTTAATGTTTGTTAATTAGTACGTTTCAAATCGCATGCCAAAAGTAAAAATGGTTTAGTTAAGAAATGGCTAATAACCCGGAAATAAATTAATTTGGAATTCCTTAACAATTACAGTTCTTGAAAGGCAATTCCTAAAATACAATTAATTATTATTTCTTCGTTTACTATCGGCTGAATATATATTAGAGCAAGCCTAAACTATTGATGAGCAAGCTTCTCAGCGTTTTCAGCAAATTGAAGTGCATCAATAAATTCCTGTAAGTCACCATTTAAAATACCCTCCAGGTTATAGACTGTCAAACCGATCCGATGGTCTGTCACTCTGCCTTGTGGAAAATTATAAGTTCTTATTTTGGCAGAGCGGTCGCCAGTACTTACCAGGCTTTTCCTGTGCCGCGAAATTTCCTCTTCTTGTTTGCGCACTTCTTCTTCGTACAATTTGGTACGCAACATTTGCATGGCTTTTTCCCTGTTGCCCAACTGGCTTCTTTCAGTTTGGCAAACTATCACCAATCCCGTGGCAATGTGCGTCAGCATTACCTTTGTCTCTACTTTATTTACATTCTGGCCGCCTGCTCCACCACTTCTTGCGGTCTCCATTTTGACATCACTATCTTTCACTTCCACGTCCACTTCTTCCGCTGCCGGCATCACGGCCACCGTTGCGGCACTGGTATGAACCCGGCCACTGGCTTCCGTATCCGGAACCCGTTGAACCCGATGGACACCACTTTCAAATTTTAAAGTTCCATAAACGTCTTCTCCGCTTACTTCTATCTGTACTTCTTTGTAACCTCCAACGGTTCCTTCATTTTCGCTCAACAAAGCAGTTTTCCAACCCTTTGATTCACAAAATTTTAAATACATTCTTGTGAGATTGCCTGCAAAAAGCGAAGCTTCATCACCTCCTGTTCCTGCCCTTATTTCAAGAATACAATTCTTTTCATCCTGCGGATCTTTGGGGATTAGCATGGTACGAATTTTCTTTTCCAATTGTTCTTTTTCTTCCTGCAATTGTGGCAATTCTTCCTTAGCCATTTCTCTCATTTCTTCATCATCGCTGCTAATTACTTCTTTATTAAACTCAATAGCATCAAGAGTCTTTTCGTATTTATCACGTGCAATTACGACCTTTTCCAGGTCGCGGTATTCCTTGCTTAGCTGTTTATATTTTTTATTATCACTTACTATTTCAGGATTGGAAAGTGCGACCCCTAATTCTTCAAATCTTGCTTTAATAGCTTCCAGTTTTTCAAGCATAAATTTCCTATGGTTTTTTATTTTTGGGTGATTGGGTAAATTGCTAACCAATTTATGTAGAAAAATTTACCCTTTATCTTTGATCTTGTGGGGCAAAATTAATCTAATCCTTTTTTACATGCGATATCGAAAGTTCAAATCTGATTACTTATTTACCGGAGAAAGGTTTTTAAGTAAAGAAAATGTCTTAGTAACTGATGAAAGTGGAAAAATAATAGACATTGTTAACATAAAAGATGCAGGTGAGAATATTGAAATCTGTAAAGGAATTCTTTCACCAGGATTTATCAACGCACATTGTCATCTTGAACTTTCGCATCTTAAAGGTGTAATTCCTGAAAAAACCGGTTTGGTTGATTTTGTGTTTGAAGTAGTTTCAAAAAGATATTTTGATGAAAAAGATATATTGGCTGCGATTGTGAAAGCCGAAGGAGAAATGCGCCAGAATGGGATTGTTGCCGTCGGTGATATTTGTAATTATACAACTACTCTTTCTCAAAAAATAGAACGAAATCTCTCTTATTACAATTTTATTGAAATAAGTGGCTGGCTTCCTGAAATTGCTGATGTAAGATTTGAGAAACGAAAATTGGCTTTGGATCAATTTGAAAAAAGTAACCTGGCAGCCTCTATGGTTCCTCATGCGCCATACTCTGTTTCTGAAATATTATGGAAAAAAATTATTCCTCTTTTTTCGAAAAAAACGGTAACCATTCACAACCAGGAAACAGCGGACGAAGATTTATTTTTCAAAAAAGGATCAGGAGATTTTTTGAGAATGTTTGAGAAGATGAAGATTGATAATTCATTTTATACTCCTAAAAGAGTCCGAAGTGTAGAAAGCTATTTTGATAAATTCTCATCTGCCGCATCAATAATTTTAGTTCATAATACTTTTACCCATCAGGAAGATTTGGATTTTATAAGTTACCTTAAAAATAAAGAGCAGTTAATTTCTTTTTGTCTTTGTCCAAATGCCAATTTGTATATTGAAAATGCAACGCCTCCGGTTGATTTATTTTTAAAAAATAATCTGAATATAATTTTAGGAACGGATAGTCTTGCATCGAATCACCAGTTAGATATTTTGGAAGAAATAAAAACGATTGCTATGAAATATCCCGAAATTGAAACGGAAACTTTTTTAAAATGGGCAACAATAAATGGAGCAAAAGCTTTGCAAATGCAAAAGGATTTAGGAAGTTTTGAAAAAGGAAAAAAACCGGGAATTATCCTGATTGAAAATTTGGATGGAAAGAAAATACAATCTGAATCCAAAATCAGGCGATTGATTTAAGTTTTTACAAAATCTCTGACAAAACCTTCAAGGTTTTCATGGTTCCAAATTCAGGAATGTGCCAGGCATAAAAACTTTCCATAATTTTTAAAATTTCTCTTCTCGTTTTGCCACTCATTTTTATCTCGCGCAGATCATTCGGATGAATGGCTTTCAGTAACTCTGAAATATTGTAATTTATTTCAGTACTTATGTATTCAGTTGTGCCGACGTTTTCTTCAGAAAACTTTCCTTCCTGTAAATTGAAAATATTTCTTTTTTCAGAATAATTATTTTGTAAGCTGAATCCAGATATCTGAGCAATTTGCATGGAAAAATAAATGGGAAAATTAGCCGTGATTTCATTGTCAGTCATATCCAACTGGAGAAAAGCGTCTTCGCAAAAATGAAAAAGATTTTCATTGGTCTCGGGTTGCTTCAGGCTTTTTTGTAACAATTCCACCATAAAAAGAGCAACTGAATTTTTAGTTACATCGCTTAAAATATTTTTATAAAGCACACTCCATTTTAAATCTTTTATCCGTTGTAGATTTTTTAATTCGTTATGATAGACTTCCATTTCCAAAATGGAAGAAGGTTGAAAAAAATGCGCCTTTCCGCTTTTTCCTCCCGTGCGAACGCCATTTACCAAATAAGATTGAATGCCGAACAGTTCGGTAAAAACTGAAGTAATCACGCTGGTTTCTCCATATTTTATGGTTCGTAAAACAATTCCTTTGGTTGAATAAATCATAATTAATGCGCTATTTCGATAATGTGCTAATATGCTAATTTAAACATTAAAGTAAACGATCAAATAAAGGCAATTTCTATTTTATGTCCCCTCTCCCGGAGGGGATTTAGGGAAGGCCGTAACTTATTCTTAATTTGCAATCCATGCGTACACTCAAAAAATCCCTCGGCCAGCATTTTTTAAAAGACGAAAAAGTAGTTGCTAAAATTATTGCTGCTTTGATGCAACATCCGTTTCAAAATCTGCTGGAAGTCGGCCCTGGCGGCGGTGCATTGACCAAACATTTGGTAAAAATTCCAGGCATTCATTTTAAAGCGGTAGAATTGGATGATGACAAAGTGATTTCCCTGATGAAAGCATTTCCTTCTTTAAAAGATAATTTGATTCATGAAAGTTTTTTGGAAATGGAATGCCCGTTTAGCGAGGCATTTACTGTCATTGGGAATTTCCCCTATAATATTTCTACGCAGATTTTATTTAAAGTTTTGCAATGGAAAGAGTACGTTCCTGAAGTGATTGGTATGTTTCAAAAGGAAGTGGCGGAACGTGCTGCTGCGAAAGAGGGTAGTAAAATTTATGGTGTTTTGAGTGTGCTTATTCAATACTATTATAACGTAGAATATTTATTTTCCGTAGGAAATGAGTGCTTTACTCCCCAACCAAAAGTGCAAAGCGGCGTGATACGATTAACATCTCGTGAAAGTTATCTGCCCGTAAAAAGTGAAAGAGCGTTTTGGGTTTTGGTAAAAACTGCATTTAATCAACGCCGTAAAACATTGCGCAACGGAGTAAAAAGTTTAATTGCCAAAGAAGATTTAGAAGATAAATTCTTTGACCGAAGAGCAGAAACGTTGAGTGTGAAAGAGTTTGCGGAGTTGACGTATAAGATGATTTGAGATTTTTAAACCGATTTCCTTGCGAATGTAAACTTCAAATCAAACGTCTGCCAAACTCTTAATTTTCTATTTTAAGTTTCCAATATTTGATTTGTTACCATTAGAGTCAATGTATTTCCAAAAAGTCCAACCATTTATATTTGGATTTTACCGCCGTTATCTTTAGCAGCCTTAATCGCAGCAGCAGAAGGACTTAAATGCTCGCCATTAAAAATTACTTTTTTAGCCGCAGGTTCAAAAATGGCTTTTGCATTTTGTTCAGTTTCTCGGAAATAATGAAAAATTTCAAATCGTCCTTCGATTAATGCATCGTTTCCCGGTTTGGTGTTTAGTTTTTTTGATTCTAAAACAGATGTTTTTAATAGTGCTTTTAAGTTATTTGATTTCAAATAAGGTTCAACAAAACTTTCAAGAAAAATATCTTTGTCTCCGTCCACAAAAATTTCATTGTTGTCAATCATGTCATGACATTTCTCAATCATTATTTCTATAACCTGTTTAAATCTTTCAGGCTGAATTTTTTCCTGTAAATCAAATAATTCCTGTCTAAGTTTTTCTATTTTTTCATCAAAAAACCTGATGTCTTCTTCGTCTGTTTCATTGGATTTAAATTGTTCATACTTCTGAATTTTCTTTACAAGTTTTTCTATTCTTTCTCTCATCGTGCGAATTTTTTTATCTATTAAAGTTTTTTCAATATCATTAAAACTAATTTTGTTCATAGAATCGGCATTATCCAGTTCACCAATTTCGACAAGCCTTATTCCTTTACTTTCCTGGGGTTCACTGTTTTCATTTGTTGAAAATTCTTTGATACCAATGATTGCTTTTTGAGAAGGGCAAATATTTTTATCAAAACCATTTAAGCTCCAATTTCTATCCATTTTTGGTAATCCATGTTCTTTCCATAATCCGGCATTATCTAGGACAATTCCATATTCTTTATTTTGATAAGGCCGCATACATCTGCCAACTTGTTGGGGAAACAAGGTTAATGATTTCGTAGGCCTTGCAAGTTGCACCGCATCTACATCAGGACAATCAAAACCTTCTGTAAAAATATTTACGTTACATAAAATTTTGAACTTATTATTCCTGAAATCTTCTACAATTTTTCTACGTTCATCTGTCGGAGTATATGTGTCAATAGCTTTTGCCTCAAACCCGCTACTATTAAATTTTTCCACAATTTTAGTAGAGTGTGCCCTGTTTACAGCAAACACAATCATTTTTTTGTTGTGGGCAAATTCAATATAGCTTTGGACTAAATCTGCCATTACTTTATTGTCCTGCATTACTTCGCTTAATTCTGTTTCGTCATAATCTCCTGCTCTTATTTTAATGTTGCTCATATCCGGTATATGGCTTGCATAATATCTTAAGTCAGATAAGTAGTTGTTTTTGATGAACCACTTAATTGAAACCATTGCAATTAGTTTTTCAAATAAATCCTGGAAGCCCTCACCATTTGTTCTTACAGGAGTAGCAGTTACGCCTAAGAATTTGCTGCTCGGGTAAAAGCCTCAAAGTTTTTTGTATGTACTTGCTAAAGCATGATATGCCTCATCAATAATTACCAATGAAAATATATCTTTTTGATGTTCATCTCTTCTAACTAAGGTCTGAATTGATGCAACTTGAATAGGTGCAGATTGAATACCTATGAAATTTGATGATATTATTCCGGATGTTAAATGAAAGTCGATTACTAATCTGTTGACTGCCTGTTCAACTAATTCCTTCCTGTGAGTTATAATCAAAACTTTTTTATCCGGCGAAATTTCAGTGATAAATTTTCTGGCGATTTCACAAAAAAGTGTAGTCTTCCCAGTTCCCGTAGGCATTTGGAATAAAACACTTTTGCAATCAGACCAGGCATTGAAAATTTCCTCAATTCCATTTATTTGATAATCTCTCAGCTCTACATTCATTTAAACTTTTGATTTTACTTTTCTTTTATTATTTGAGTTCTTGAATTTACAAAACACAAATTCCCCTTATTTGTTGCTTTACTATATATTTCATCTTTGAAATCAAGGAGCAGGGATTCGAATAAATGCATTTCTTCAACCTCAAAATCCCTCATTTAAAAGATTAGAATTAGGTAGTTTAATCGCAAATCCTTTAAAGAACACATAAATAAGAAGAATGTATGGCTGTTGCTTTAGTTGCCACTTGCTTTAGCAAGTGGTTCATAAAATAAGAGTTAAGGCTTTAGCCAA
>JBDTKU010000022.1:0-8022 GCA_039935135.1 Ginsengibacter sp.
AATGATTACAATAAGCTTCGTGATCTTTTTGGGCAATTGCTTCGCGAAATACAGCGCATCAAATCGCAGGGAGATTATAATGCGGGCAAAAATCTTATTGAAACTTATGGCGTAAAAGTAGATCCGGCTTTGCACAAAGAAGTGTTGGAACGTTATAAAAAACTAAACATAAAACCTTACAAAGGATTCATTCAGCCGAAGCTGGTTCCTGTTATGAATGGAGATAAAATCACTGATGTGAAAATTGAATATCCTACCAACTTTTTTGACCAAATGATAGAGTATGGAAAGAATCATTCGTTCCTTCCTTTCAATAATTAAGAAAATCAAGAGTTTCTTGCCGAAGGAACAGGGTTAATTAATATTTTGATGTGGTGAATACATTATTTTTTGATGTTCTTTCTAAGGAATTTTATAGGCAGGTTTCTTAATTTACTTTCGATAAACCTTAGTAGAAAAAAAATTGTCTTAAAGACTTCAACCTTATTACCTTCAATGATGAGAAAAGGTGGATGTAAAATTAACTAACCTTTCTACTAAGGTTTTAAAACTTTCAGCACATCAAAATATTAATTAGCCAGGAACAGAGAACAACAATAAATCTTTTATTTTTGAGCTCCTGTTAAATACTTAAAATCTATCCGAATTGAAAAAAATATTCGTTCTCTTTTTTATTGCATGCGCTTCATGGTCGTTTGGACAAACCACCGAAGATCAATTTAATACTGCATTCAAAACCCTGCAGCAGGATCCTACTTTCAAACATGCTACCGTCAGTCTTTACCTGATCAACACCACAAGAGGTAAAGCAGTTACGGATCAAAATATCGAAACCGGCGTGGCACCAGCCAGTTGCCAGAAGGTGATTACGGCTACCACTTCCTTTGCTTTGCTCGGTCACGACTATCGCTACAAAACCACTCTTGGTTATACAGGGAAGATAGTAAACGGAGTTTTAAATGGAAATCTTATTCTGAAAGGAAGCGGCGACCCCACATTAGGAAGCGAGCGCTACGACGAAACCAAGGAGGATAAAATCATTTTAGATCTTAAAAATGCAATATCACAGGAAGGCATACACGCTATTACGGGCCATGTGCTGGTGGATGAAAGCATTTGGAACAGCGAAGCCACTCCGGATGGCTGGATATGGCAAGACATAGGAAACTATTATGGCGCCGGAGCAAGACCATTAAACTGGCGTGAAAATCAATACGATCTTTATTTAAAATCCGGGAATAAGGTTGGCGATCCTGTAGCCATCGCGGGAACAAACCCTGCATTCGTTTATGGATTACACCTGAAATCAAAAGTCACTTCCGGGCCAAAAGGAAGCGGAGATAACAATTATGTTTATTTGCCGCTTGGCGATGAATATGGTTATGTAAGAGGCACCACTCCCATCAATGAAGATCATTTTACTATTTCAGGTGCCATGCCAAAACCTGCAGCACAACTGGCTTTGACATTGGAAGCTGCTTTAAAGAATCAACCCATTGAAAAGATTGCAGCCAATTATCCGCAGGAAACTAATTTGCAAAAAGCCACTGTTTTTTACACGTATAATTCACCTCCACTCAACGATATTATTTTTCATTTTCTCAGGCGAAGCATTAATCTATATGGTGAGGCGTTGATAAAAACACTGGCTTATAATTTTACCAATTATGGCGTGACGGACAGTGGCGTTAATGTGATCCATAATTTTTGGAAAGACAAAGGTATTCAGCCTTACGCGATAAATATCATTGACGGCAGCGGCCTCTCTCCTTCTAATCGCGTCACCACCAAAGCATTGGTGACCGTGATGGAATATGCGCGGAAACAACCGTGGTTCGATTCATTTTATAAGGCGTTGCCCACCATCAGCGGGATAAAAATGAAAAGCGGATCTATCACCGGAGTGATCTCCTACACGGGATATATAAAAGGAAAGAATGGAAATGATTACACCTTCTCTTTTGTCATCAATAATTTCGATGGCGGTGGAAATGAGGTACGGCACAAAATGTGGAAATTGCTGGGAATGTTATGAGGGAAAAAGATAGATTCGTAATCGCAGTAAACCAACCCCGCCTGACCGTGCCATTCGGGCAGGAAATATTTCGATTTTTGATTTTGCTCCGCAGCTATTATTTAGCTGTTTAAAAATAAATAAAATGAGATTATCTATTCTTGCCTTCTTTTTTGTAATTATATCTTCTGTGAATGCTCAGCCAGTAAGGGTTCACGGCCAATTGCATGTAGAAGGAACTCAACTTAAAGATGCACGCAATAAAGACGTAGTTCTGCGCGGAATGAGTTTTGGGTGGCATAATTGGTGGCCTCGTTTTTACAATGCCGGAGCCGTAAAATGGCTGGCCAAAGATTGGAGTTGTTCAGTGGTAAGGGCAGCAATGGGCGTGGAGCCTAAAGAAGGCTATTTGGATAAACCTGAGTGGTCAAAAGAAAAAATAGAAGCGGTGGTGGACGCAGCAATCAAACAAGGAATTTACGTAATCATTGATTGGCATTCTCATCACATTAAAACGGAAGAAGCCAAAGGTTTCTTTACAGAAATGGCTACCAAATACGGAAAATATCCTAACATCATTTACGAAATATTCAATGAGCCTGAATATGACTCATGGCAAAAGGTTAAGGATTATTCGACAGAGGTGATAGGTGCGATAAGAGCCATCGATAAAAACAACATCATAATTGTCGGAAGCCCGCACTGGGACCAGGACGTGGACATCGTCGCCGCAGATCCGATTACTGGCTTTAGCAATTTGATGTATTCACTTCATTATTACGCCGCCACACACAAACAGGATTTGCGTGACAAAGCCGATGCAGCTTTGAAAAAAGGATTGCCACTTTTTATTTCTGAATCCGCAGGAATGGACGCCACCGGTGACGGAAAAATCAATAAAGAAGAATGGCAAAAATGGATCAACTGGTCTGAGCAACGCAAGATCAGTTGGATCACATGGTCGGTTGCTGATAAGGATGAATCCTCTTCTGTGTTGAAACCGGAAGCCTCTTCCGATGGCGGATGGCAGCTCAATGACCTTAAAGAATCCGGCATATTAACCAGGGATTATTTAAGAGAATTAAATAAGAATAAAATATTGAAATTTATCAATCCGAATTAAAAGGATGAATTTCAAATTGCAACAGGAATCCAGGTGTACAAAAAAACCGTTTATACTCCGAACACCCGCTCAGCTTTGGAGCTTTTGAAAGCGGTTTCAATAATTCGGATCACATTTTCTCCTTCTTCTGCTGTTACCGGCAAAGGCTTATTGTTCCGAATCGCTTCATAAATTCCGGAATAATACTCATCATAATTTCCTTGTTCACTGTCTATGTATTCCCTGACTTCTTTGCCATCAATTTCTGTGTGCAACAAACCTTTTTCAGTTTCAGGTTCCATGCCCCAATCTTTTCCCCCGGGAATGTTTCCGGCCTGTAGCATCGTTTCCTGCACGTCTGTTTTTGGTTTGATGAAAGAACCTTTCAGGCCATGGAGAATGTATCCCGGCAACGCTTCTTTTACGGTGTAGCTCGCTTTCAGCCTCACCCTAAGGTTGGGATAATATAATAATATTTCAAAATAATCATCCACTTTAGACAACGGCCGGATGATGCGGATATCAGCAAAAAGTTTTTCAGGCATCCCAAATAATTGAAGGGCCTGGTCAATGATATGCGAACCCAAATCATATAAAACACCTGTGCCCGGTCCTGGAATTTCTTTGTGTTTTTTAGGACTCAATTCTTCGCGAAACCTGTCGAAATGAAATTCAGCTTCTACCACTTCTCCCAATAAATTTTTGTCCAGCACCTTCTGTATGGTTTTGAAATCGCTGTCGTAGCGCCGGTTTTGATAAACTGAAAGCAATTTGTTTTGCTTCTTTGCCAGCGCGATTAATTCTTCTGCTTCCTTCAGATTCACAGTGAAGGGTTTTTCCACGATTACATGCTTTCCTGCTTCCAGTGCTTTTTTCGCATACTCATAGTGGGTGAAGTTGGGAGTGTTAACGATCACTAATTCTACTAATTCGTCGGCCAGCATTTCTTTCAAAGATCGATAGGTAATCACATCAGGAAATTTTTTTACTGCTTCATTTTTGGTTCTTTCCCAAACCGCATAAAAATTAAATCCGGGGTTAATACTCAGAAACGGCGAATGAAAAACAAGTCCGCTCATGCCGAACGAACACAGTGCTGACTTAATTGGAGAAATCATAATAGTTTTTTATTGTTAGGTTTAAAATTAGATTGAAAAATAAAAATCTGATGTATTTGTTGATTCACTGCAAAAAATTAATCTCCTCCCCCCTTATCTCCCACAAACCAGTTTTCTTTGTTTTTAAATAAAACATTAAAGGTGGTAAGGGTTCCGTAAATGCGTGTAATGTATTGCTGAAGATTTACTTTTTCTTCATCGCTTAATTGCTTGTGCGAATTAATCTGTTGCTCCATCACACGAAGCCTGTCGCGGAGCATCACAATCTTGTGAAAGAAAATATCAATAGGAATTTCCTTTGCCTTTTGGGTTTTATCAGCAGGTTGCAATAACATCATGCCACCTTTCCACCTGTCGCCAAGAGGAACAATTTCTGAAGTATCAGCCCAAAGCCTTAAAATTTTTAATAAAGATTTTTCTACGTCGCTGGTAGTTTCCAATTCAATGGTTACGTTTTCAGGGATGATCTCTTCCAGCTTATCATCATTTTTATCAATCTCTTTGATGCCATCGCTGATAAAAGAAATGAGATAGGTTGCAAGCCGAACGCCCACGATCACTCCGGGACCATATTGCGGGTGTTGAAGCCTGGTGCCTATTCCAAGAGTAAGTTGATCCATAATTATTCTTCTTTTTTATTTAAATGAAAGAATTAGGTAGAACAGTCGCAATGAAACTGCTACTTTGGTTTGCCACAGGTTTTAACCTGTGGATAAATTAAAAAAACTCATTCGGCTTTAGCCAAAATTCAAAAAGAGGTTAGGCTAAAGCCTTACCTCTTATTTTATGAACCACTTGCTAAAGCAAATGGCAAATTAAAACAACAGTGGCAAATTAAAACAACAGTCATACATTCTTCTTACATAGTTTCTTTAAAAGATTTGCGATTAAATTACCTAATTCTATTAAATGATTTGCATTCTGAATGGCTACATGATTTTAATTTCTTTTTCTTCCAGGTATTTTGAAACCGCTGAATACGCTTCGCTCCGCGATTTATCCCGAACAGTTACATCATCACACCAAAAATAAATCTTTAGCTGGGTTGATTGCGAAGTAACGGTATTAATTAAAATTTCAGGTTCCTTTTTCTTTGCCACGTCATCAAGCGAGATCAAAATGGAAGTAATTTCTTCCCCGATATCTTTTGAAATTTTGTCAACCGTGAAAGTGAGTTCTACACGAATGTAATTTTCATTCAGGCTCCAGTTCACAAAATTATTTGAAAGAATGGCGCCGTTGGGAATTATCACTTCCGCGCCATCTGCCGTCAGCAAGCTACTGGAACGCATGCTGATCTTTCTTACACGTCCTTTTTTATCTCCGATTTCCACGGTATCACCGATGTTGAGCGTTCGGTCGAAAATTAAAATAATTCCCGACACAAAATTATTCACGATATTTTGTAAACCCAGGCCGATGCCGACACTCAACGCTCCGAGAATTACAGTGATCTTATCAACGGCAAGTCCGGAGGCGGCAACGGCCAATAAAAATCCACCCACTAAAAGAACCAATTTTAATATCATCAATTTAGAGCGCTGGCCTTTATTGTCAAAAATACCTTCGTCACCTATATTTCCAAAAAAGTACCCAATGTATTTTTGAAGCAAATGTGCAATGTATAAAATGAGGACAAACAATATTATGCCACCGTAAGTGAAACTGAAACTGCCGAGTGAGCGAACTTTAGTAAGCACCGTTGAAAGATGGCTCGAAATAAAATGATAGATATTAAGATTGGTCACGAAAACCACCAGCCAGATGATGACTGAAAAAAATATCACGAACTTCATGATGCCTTTTGAAATTTCTTCCCTGTCAAAACCTGAGGTGTACTCTTTTCGCATACGGCCTGCCTGTACCTGCAAAAGAAATGCTTCCGTAACAGACTCAATAAAAACCAAAAGGCCCACTGTTTGTATCACTGCATAGGTGCCCGTTGAACCGAGGATAAGAGTAAGCGTTGTCCTTCCAAAAAGATTGCAAATAACTGCTACGAAATTGAACAAAGTGTACAAAGCTGCCGTCAGGGTAAGAAACCGGCGCTCCCCGTATTGCTTGCTAAAAACTGACAAGAGATAAAGACCAAGCAGCACACACATGGAATTTAAAATCAGAATTAACCATCGGTTAAAAAATTCCGGAAGGAGCAGGTACCGTGAAAACGATTGAACCAAAAAAAGCAAAATAAAAGTGAGCCACACATAAAACAATTTCCTCTTTAGCCTCTTCCAAAAGGAATAAGTAAGCGTAAGCATTAGCAAAAATTCAACGGTGGCAATATAAATGAACGGGGCATCCAGGTCGAACAATGGCGCGAGGTTCAGCATCACAATCAGCGAAGCAAAAACCGGCGTACGTTTCATGTACCGGAAATTAAAAGGCTGAAGCGTTTCAATTTTATCTAATCTTTCTAAGCTTCTAAAATTAAAAAAGACCCAGGCAAAAAAGAGGATGCCGCAAAGCAAAATCAACAGTAATTGATTATTAGTATTTACAAAATAATAGCGGGTAATTTTTCTTTCAGAATGAAGCGATTTTTGAAATTCTTCGGAAAAAGAAGGTGTAACATCCGTTTTATTAAATTGCCACAAATAGTCACTTTCTTTGCTAAATATCCTTTGACCAGTGGAGGCCATCAGGCTCTGGGCCTGCAATTGCATTTCGTTACTGGTAATTAAATTATTCGAAGTGCGTGCCTGGGTTTTGCTGATGAGAAGGCGAACATACTTCATAAGGCTGTCTGCTTTTTTCCATTTGCCCCGAAGTTGTACCAGTTGCAGCCGAAAAGAATCGCGAAGCGCGGGAACCCTTACCATTTTCCTGATCAGCGTGTCCTTTCCCAGACCCGAAACATCAGATTTAATTCCATTGTAAATACTGTCATAATCATACAATTCACTTGCATATTTTGTGGAATTATTATTCACCTGTTTCAGAATAATTGAAAACATCTGCAGGTTTCGGATATTCAAGGTACGGCTGTTACCTTCCAACCTATCCTGGATAATTGCCAGCGCAGAATCATCTTCATTCAAACGGCGGTCTATTTCTAAAATGGAAGGTATAGTTTGTGAGAGAACAGGGACTTTATTCAGCACCTGGAAAATTTTTTCGATCGCAAGGAGATAATCGTTCGTGGTGATAGTGTCAGTATTCGAAAATAAAGAAGAAACGGGGCTCCCGGAAGTTGACGGAATTGAATCGCGTTTTTGGGCAGAAAGTGGAATAAATGAAAAAAGAAGTAGGGCAATAAAAATGAAACTTTTCATAATCGTTATATGCGTAAATTTACAATAATCAAGTTTTGTTCCACATAATCTTTCCTGATTTCAACCGGAAAGGCAATAAAATTGCAAACCAGTTGTTTTATGTTAAAATTAAAATGTTAATTATTTATTGCTTTACTGTAAAATAGAACCTCTTTTTAAGACAATACGTATTTAATCAATGGCGAGCCCCAATAACGATGAAAACAGCACGTTTTGGTATGAAAAGGAATTGCAAAAAATAATTTCATTATTCTATTTATTCATTACTTTGTTAACTGAAAACCTGAAAACTAAATAAATGAAAAGATTAACCTTGAAACACGTGTGTATTTTCGTGGCTATGGCTTGTATGAGCTCGATGGTTTCCTGTAAAAAGGATCATTCCAATCCTACTCCTGATCCTGTTGATTCAACTGGAATGCAAACTTCCAACGATGCTGATTCTTTAAAGTATTTGATGTACAGAACCATGCAGGTTAGTTATATTGACGGCGGGAGAGATAGTTCTTTTGA
>JBDTKU010000023.1:0-7826 GCA_039935135.1 Ginsengibacter sp.
AGCGCCATGAAGGTTCCCAAAAAGTACATCAGCATCATCACCATTCCCTGCAAACTGATAAATCCCAAATACATTTTATGAGGAATGACCAACGCGATAAGCACTGTATAAACCGGGAGCCGCGCGCTACAACTCATCAAAGGCGTACACATAATGGTCAATAGCCTTTCTTTTTTATTTTCAATACTTCGTGCGCTCATAATGGCTGGCACTGCGCAGGCAAGTCCACTCACCATTGGCATTACGCTTTTTCCATTGAGTCCGGCTTTGCGCATTATTTTATCGGTAAGAAAACTAATTCTCGCCATATAGCCCGTGTCTTCCAGCAGCGTGATTAATCCAAATAAGATCATGATCTGAGGTACGAAAACAATGATACCGCTTAAACCGGCCAGGATTCCATTTATAAAAAGATCTGTAAACCATCCCGCGGGAAGCAGGTTTCCTAACCACTTGCTACCTTCTGCGAAAAACCATTCTATTCCGTCCATCGGGTATTGCGCAATTACAAAAATGCTTTGGAACAAAATAAAAAGAACGGCCATCAGTATCACGTATCCCCAGGTTCGATGCAATAAAATGTCATCCAGTTTTTGGGTAAATAACGCTTTTTGCAACGGATCGGTTTCCACCACCGTTTGCTTCATAATCGTTTTTATCTTTCCATACCGCTGCAAAATTTCCTGCGCCTGCGTTTTGGTGGGATTGAATTTGGTTTCAATCTCAATATTTTCTATGGCTTCCTGGGTTTGATCATTCAATGCAAAATTTTCATGATTGATCAGGTAATGGATGGCGCGGTAACCACTTATTTCAGGAAAGATATGCTGCACTTTTTTTATGGCATCGGGAGCCAATGGTTCCAAATCCACAAAATTCCGATCCGGGAAATTATCCAGGTTGGCAGCAGCATGATTGATCGCCGCTTTTAATTGGGCAATCCCCTTGTTTTTCCTTGGATTAACAGGCACTACAAATACACCAAGCTCTCTCTCAAGGCCCGACACATCCACCTTGATATTATTTTTCCCGGCAATATCCATCATGGTTAAAGCAATTACCAACGGCCGCTTAAGGTCAACGATCTGCGAACAAAAAAGTAAATTTCTTTTTAAATTGCTTGCATCCGCCACCAACACAATGATATCAGCCTTTATCTGCGGATCCTGTTCCAGCAAAACTTTATAAGCCACCCATTCGTCGTTTCTTTTAGGATAAAGGCTATAGCTTCCCGGCAGGTCGATAATTTTCGCGGTCGTTGATTCTGATATTCTTGATATCCCCGTTTTTTTATCAACAGTAACACCCGGAAAATTTCCTACTTTTTGGTTTAAACCGGTAAGGGCATTGAAAAGAGAAGTTTTCCCGCTGTTAGGATTTCCTACTAAAGCTATATTAAGTTGTTTGCTCAAATTATTGAAAAATAATTGGCAAAGGTAATAGTGAACATTCCATATCTTTTACGAAATAGGGAAACAGATTTATTGGCATGAATTTTATCTTTATCTTCTCTGCGAATTCAAGTTAATTTTGTCTTTCTTAAAAAATCGTTACTAATATGAAATATTTCTTTATTTTCTTAATCCTGTTTTCTATCCAGGCTCCGGCACAAAGAATAAAAAAGGCCGATAAAAAAGTGATTGAGAATTTGAAAACAGAGATTACTTTTCTTGCCAGTGATCAATTGGAAGGAAGAAGAACCGGCACAGAAGGCGAAAAGCTGGCTTATGAATATTTGTCAGGGCAATTTGAGAAAGCAGGCCTGGCGCCAAAAGGTGATAATAATTCTTATATACAGCCTTTCAAAATAGATGAGGGGAAGGAAATTCTTTCGGCCACCCGGCTGGCCATCAATGATACTGGGCTCAAAGTGGGGGAAGACTATTTCCCATTGATCTTCAGTGGCGATGGAACAGCAAAGGGAGATGTATCTCCTGCTTTCAAAGAAAAAGGAAGTCCCTGGTTTTGGGATATAAAAGAAACGCTTGAGGAGAACAAAAACAATCCGCATTTTGATATTACACAATCCATCAGAGATAAGGCAATGGATATTGAAAAGAAAGGCGCAACGGCCCTTATTACTTATAATTCAGGAAGCGTGGATGATGAATTGCACTTTGATGCAAAATCAAAAATTGACCCCATAAAAATTCCGGTAATTTATCTTTCGAAATCCATAGCTGCCAAATATTTAAGTGACAATGCAGCCAATCTGACTGTAGATCTTCAAACAGCATTGGGTGAAAAATCCACCACCGGTCACAACGTGATCGGATACCTTGATAACGGTGCAGCACACACGATAATAATAGGAGCTCATTATGATCACCTCGGATATGGCGAAGACCATAATTCAACTGATCCCGGCGTCCACGAAATACACAATGGCGCAGATGACAATGCCAGCGGAACCGCAGCCGTCATTGAGTTAGCAAAATTGGTAAAAGATTCCAGGCTCAATAAAAACAACTTTCTTTTTATTTGCTTTTCAGGTGAAGAACTGGGTTTATTGGGTTCAAAATATTTTACTGAAAATCCTACCATCCCGATTGATGCGGTAAATTATATGATCAATATGGATATGATCGGCCGGCTTGACGATGCTACCAAAAACATCATCATCGGTGGTTATGGAACCTCGCCCGAATGGGGCAAGATTCTCCCCGAAAAAACAAAATCACTTTCCATTAAATTTGATTCTACCGGAATAGGGCCGAGCGATCATACTTCTTTTTATTTAAAGGATATTCCCGTGCTTTTTTTCTTTACCGGGATGGAAAAAGATTATCATAAAGCCTCTGACGATGTGGACAAAATAAATTTCGTTGGAGAATACAGGGTAATTCAATACATTCAAAACATTCTGAAAGAAACCAACAACGATCAGAAAATTGCTTTTTTAAAAACGCGGGAGCCAAAAATGGAAACCGCTCATTTTTCTGTAACGTTAGGATTTATGCCTGATTATTCTTTTTCGGGAAAAGGAGTGAGGATAGACGCAGTTATTGAAGGAAAAACAGCAGAAAAAGTCGGGATGAAAGCAGGAGATATTATTACCCAATTGGGAGATTATTCCATTAATGACATATATGGCTATATGGATGCTTTGAGTAAATTTAAGAAAGGCGATTCAACAAAAGCCGCGGTAAAGCGAGGAAATGAATCATTGAATTTTGATGTAGTTTTTTAAAAAACAAAAAATGAAATTGCGAATTGACAACGAGGCAATGCTGGACGAATTTTTTGATAATACGCGTTTGCTGGGCATCGTCGCATCTATTGAACAATATCGTTTTTGCTGGCATCTAAACCAATTACTCAATTTTGATTTCAGAATCAACAACAATATAGAGATTCATTTAAATAAAAAAAGCCGGCACTATTTTTTCCCTATTTACCAATATGGGGAGCAGTCAGGCACCATACATCATTATTTGTATAACAATGAAGACGATGGGGAGTACCTTTTGCCTGAATTCCGTCACCTTGATTTTTTGTGGCTGATGAAGGACGATGTACTGAAAGACCAGGAATTATCTGTTTTAATGAATTCCGTCAAAACGATACCCACTGTTCAGATGGTAGTAGAACTTACTAATGAAAAAATTAAAAACAAACAACACCTTATCTTTTAAAAATAATTATTATGTGGAAAGAAGAAAACAACAAGCTTCATAAAAAATTTGAGTTCAAAGATTTTTCAGAAGCATTCGCTTTCATGACAAGGGTAGCTTTGGCCGCCGAAAAAATGGATCATCATCCAAAATGGACCAATGAATACAATAAAGTGGAGATGTGGCTTTCAAGCCACGACGCCGGCGATATCGTAACAGAGAGAGACAAAAAGCTTTCAGCTATTATTGATAAAATCAATTGAGTTTTTTGTTTAAAACCATTGGCAAATGCTCCGCTTGTAAGAGATTGCAATTAATTTTAAGACGTTGATTAAAATAAAAATCCGACTTAAAAGTTGCTTTACTGTATTTATGATTTAATGCGAAGCCACCTTAAGGCCGATGATGGAAGCTATTAAAGCGGTAAGAAAAAAAATTCGCCAGAAATCGGTAGGTTCTTTAAAAAGCAGAATTCCAACAATTACGGTTCCAACAGCACCCACTCCGGTCCATACAGCGTAGGCAGTGCCGATAGGCAAAGTTTGGGACGCTTTGTATAATAAAAGCATGCTTAGCGTGAGGCAAATAAAAAATCCAACAATCCACCAAAACGCCGTTGTACCAGAGGTTTCTTTGGCTTTGCCGAGACAGGTCGCAAAGCCTACTTCAAAAAATCCGGCAATAACTAAAAGAATCCAATTCATTACAATTTCTTTTTTCTCGTGAACGTAAAAAGAGAATATGGTTATATCAAAACATGAATTACTTTTTCATCCTTTGTTATAAATTTCCCAACAGGTTCTGCAAATTTTTCCAAACCGTTTTGTTGAAAAAGTTTTTTTATCTCATTAACTGATCCGGGGTCAACGGCAATCAATAATCCACCATTTGTTTGAGGATCCGGAAGAACTGAAAAAGCTTCCATCACGTTGACTCCCTTTTCAAAACTTATTTTTTTACTATAGCTGTTCCAGTTTCTGTAAGTCGCATCAGGGATTATTCTTTTGGAAAGATATTCGGGCACATTTTCGGTCAGGCATAACCGTGAGTAATTAAGTTCAGATGATAATCCACTTCCTTCCGCCATTTCTACCAGGTGCCCTGCAATTCCAAAACCAGTGACATCCGTCATTGCAGTTACTCCTTTTATTTTTCCTAAAAGTTCACCTATGGAATTCAATGTCGTCATTTGATCAATCAAAACTTCCAGGTCGCCTTCCTTCAAAACTTTTCTTTTTTGGGCTGTTGACAAAATCCCCACTCCAACAGCTTTCGTTAAAAAAATCACATCACCTTCTTTTGCGGTATCATTTTTTTTCAGGTGGTTTATCGAAACGAGCCCATTCACCGATAAACCAAAAAAAGGTTCTGCCGAATCGATACTATGACCTCCGGCCAGCGCTATTCCTGCTTTTGCGCAAATATTTCTCGCACCTTCAAGCACTTCTTTTGCCAGCGAGGCGGGAAGCTTATCCACAGGCCATCCAAGCATCGCTATAGAAAGTATTGGCCTGCCACCCATCGCATAAATATCACTGATGGCATTCGCAGCAGCGATCCGGCCAAAATCAAATGCATCATCCACAATAGGCATAAAAAAATCAGTGGTAGAAATAAGCGCATTGCCATCGCCCAAATCATAAACCGACGCATCATCTTTACTGCTGTTGCCTACCAGTAAATGGTTGTCAGGAAATGCGAACTGCGAATGAAGAATATCTTCCAGCACCAGCGGCGAGATTTTGCATCCACATCCCGCACCGCGCGAATATTCAGTTAGTCTTATTTTTTCTTTGTTCTCAAAGTTTTCCAATTACTTTTTCTTTTTTCGTACTAAAATTATTTTTGAATTCTTGCTCAGATCGCCACTGAATCGTATCTCATAAATTTTTGCGCCTTCGCGAATCACCAGCAATCCTGTGTTAGGAGGAATACTTCCCAGGTTTTCCGCGTACATTACCACCGATATTGAATCGCCCATGTCAGGCGTAAGATAAATTGTTTTGTTGATAGCCCTTTCCAGCAAACCAACACGAGGCATTATCACTTTCCCGTTTATTAAAACGCTCACCGTATCACCATCAACCGCCCCATTGTCATACAAAGAAAAAACGAGGCTGTCCTGCGCTATTTCTACTGTCCGAATCGTTTCCAGCTTTCTATTGGAAAGATCTGCGGCTGCCGTAGGATTGGCCTTTTGAATTTTAAGTAATTCTTCCTGGGCACGCTTTTGACGTTCCTGTTCGTCTTTCGATTTTTGAGCATTCGCCAGCGCTTGCTGCGCCAGTTGCTGTTTGGCCAATTCTTCGCGGGCTTCTTGCTCTTTGGCAGATTGGCCCCTGGCTAATTGCTCTTCTGCCAGCCGTTTCCTTTCTAATTCCTCTTTTGCTTGTTGCTCATGATATAATTTTATACGGTTAGCTCTGGCAATATCATCCTGTTGTTTTCGTAAAGAATCTTCTTTAGCTTTTTGGGCTTTGGCGAGCGCCGTCATTTCTTGCTGCTTTCTGATGGAATCTTCTTTTGCTTTCTGTGCTTTGGCAAGTGCCTCCATCTCCTGTTGATTTCTGATAGAATCTTCTTTCGCTTTCCGTGCTTTCGCAAGTGCCTCCATTTCTTGTTGCTTTCTGATAGAATCTTCCCTGGCTTTTGTATTTATTGCAACTGTATTCGGAGGCGCGGATAAAAATGAAAGTTGATTGGCCAGGCCCAAATCAGTTAACTTTTTTACAATATCTGTATTTTCCGGATTCTTCTTTTTTTTCTCAAGAAGTATAGTTCCCGTTAATGGCCTGTACTGCCTGGTGGCATTCGTTTTCCAGGTTCCTTTTAAAACATCTGAGGCATTATTTCCTGACAAATCCAATGTTGCAAACATTTTTACACCCTTTGGAGGAGGTTCAGGAAAATTATTATAAACAAATTTTTCATCTTCAACAAAAACTACATCATCTTTAATTTTAATTTTTACCTCTTTTACGCCCACATTCTTATCACTTCCGGAAATAAAAGTGGTGTGAGAGAATCCGCTGGCTTTTCCATTAGATTCATTGATGGCCAATTCAAAAGGGATATACTCCTTAGTGGTATCATTATAAAGCTTACCTGTCCAAACACCAGAAATATCCTGCGAAAAACAATGGAAAGGAAACATGAAAAGGATCACGATACCCACGCGCAGTTTAGTTATGTATTGTTTGTAACACATGAATGGTTAGTTCTTAAATTGAAGATGGTTTTATACGCCACCTTAAATGTATTCAAAAATATACATTATTGCCCAAGTAAAAGCGAAGCATTCTTTTCGGAAGTATCATCACCGGTGATCTTTTGCAGCAAAGCTTCTATGTGCTCGCGCTTTTGCAGGCTCCGGGCATACATCTTATCATAGTATTTTAAAAGAATAGAAAATGCTTCATCAGTTTTTCCTCCCTCAATAAATTCTATTGTTTTTTTTGTATCCAGCCCTCCCAGTCGTTTCTGGATTTTTAAAACACAATCAATTAATGATGACTTTTCAAAAACCCCATACACTTTTACAATATTCTTTAATCGTTCTTCAAAAGGAATATCTAAAAAATACAGTTTGCTTTCGCGCATCTGACGCCAAAATGGTTTAGGAATACCCACCGTTCCAATGTGCGCACTTTCATCTTCTACCCAAATGTCATTTTTCGTTTCTTCATTACCATCATGGTTTCGGGAAATTTGCCACAATTGCAGGGCCAGCAGATTTTCAAACATTTCCGCTCCCGGCTGTTCTTTTTCTCCAAGCCTTCCAAACGCAGAGCCTTTATGATTGGCAAGCCCTTCAAGGTCGATAACTTTCTCCCCTCTCCTGCTCAGTTCTTTTAAAATGGTTGTTTTACCTGAGCCTGTAAATCCACCCAAAACTTTCACAGAATACTCCTTCTCAAATTGCGCCAAAGCCCATGTTCTAAATGATTTATATCCTCCCTCCAGCAAATAAATTTTATATCCATATAAACTCAAGAGCCACGCCACCGCGCCGCTTCGCATCCCGCCCCTCCAGCAATGCACTAAAAATGTTTTCTCTGCATTATTACTCTCATTGTCCTTTGCGGAAAGTTTCTCTACTTCTCCCGGAATGATTTTCATTCTCTCAGAAAAATATTCGAGGCCATGATTCACTGCTATTTGCCTGCTTTGTTTTTTATAAGCCGTTCCAATTATTTTCCTTTGTTCATCCGT
>JBDTKU010000024.1:0-4685 GCA_039935135.1 Ginsengibacter sp.
ATACCCAATGGGAGGTTACCAGATGCTGGTAAGAGCAGAGGTTTTTCGTGGCCGTTATAGGAAGAGTTTTGAAAAGCCCACTGCTTTTATTCCGGGAAAAATTGAGGAAGTAAAATTTGAATTACCCTCTGTGGCTCATCAATTTAAAAAGGGCCATCGTATCATGGTGCAGATTCAAAGCAGTTGGTTTCCTCTTGTGGACAGGAACCCCCAGCAGTTTGTTGATATTTATCATTGTGACGAAAAAGATTTTATAAAGAGTGACATAAAAATTTATCACGATGCATTAAATTCATCAAAAATTATTTTACCTGTTTTGAAATGAATACAGGCGTCTATGCATCGGCGTGGTTTGTATTCACGAAACACGAATGGGTGATTTATGGTGATTCCTAACACCTTTCCAAAAGTTGGCAGTAAACCAATAAATAACGCGGATTCTTATTTTTACTCTTCAAAACCTTCTTCCAAAAGTTGGTGGCCTATAAATAAATTCTGAAATGGCTTCAGCAATTTGAAAAGTAAGAAACACGTTTTATTCACTTTATATTTGGGATTAGTTGAGAAAATCAAATATTTTTTTCAGTATTATTTAATAAAGATTCATGGAAGAAAAAACATTTCATCTTGGTTTATGCCTTGCGGGTGCTGTGTCCGCCGGTGCTTATACGGCGGGGGTGATTGATTACCTCTTTGAGGTTCTGGAAAAATGGGAGAAAAGGAAAAGAGAAAATTACCCGGATACGCCTTCTCATAAGGTGGTAATTGATGTAATCGGTGGTGCCTCTGCCGGGGGCATGACGGCAATTTTAACAGCAGCAGCCTTAAGTAACAAAATATCACCGGTTAAATTTCCAACCAATGCTAAGGAAATTTTTGAAGAACAGCCACAGAATAAATTTTATCATGCCTGGGTAGATATTACAAGTGAAGACATGTTCTCAATAATGTTGGATTCAAAAGATATTGAAAGAGATGACAAGGTCACTTCCCTCGTGAATTCGTGCTTTATTGATGAAATAGCCAAAAATATATTGAAGGTTGATAAAGATCATTTGCTACCGTTGCCTCCCTACATCAATAAACAACTAAAGATTTTTGCCACACTAACCAACCTCGAAGGTTTTCCATTTCAAATAAGTTTCAAAGGGAATACTTCACCAGATAAATATTACATGGCAATTCATAATGACTGGGCCTGTTTTCAACTAAATAAAGATGAAGAGGTAATAGATGGATGGATACCGCTTGATTTTAAAACCGGCAAAAATGTAGATATCGCAATCGATGCTGCGATGGCCACCGGGGCGTTTCCTGGTGCGCTAAAATCAAGAAAACTTACCCGGAGGGCAGAAGATGTAAATGCAATGAAATGGCTCCGCGACGTAGATCACGTAGAGGGAACGCATTACACTTCTCTGAATATTGACGGAGGAACTATTAATAATACACCTTTTGGAAAGGTAAGGGACGTGTTGACAGATATAACGAACCAGGAAGATCCAGTTGTTTATAATGACCCGGATTTATTCAATAGTTCCATTCTTTTTGTAGATCCTTTTCCGAGTGAGGAAATGAGTAAGATAAAAGTTGACGATGGAATATTTAGAACTTTGGGATATTCTCTGAGTGCCCTTATTGGCCAAAGCAGAACGAACAGAGGGATTATTTCCGATGCGCTAAACACCAACCTTGTTGGGCAGTTTATGATTGCACCTTCAAGAAAAAGGCCCACGCTATCCGGAGCGGAGGAGCGGGTGGCTGGCGGGAAAGCCACTGCTTGCGGAGGTTTTGATGGCTTTAGCGGATTTATTAATAAAGAATTCAGGGTACATGATTATTTTTTAGGGAGATTCAACTGTGAGGTGATGCTGCGTGAACGGTTTATGATCCCCGAGTCGGCACTTGAGAAAAATGAGATTTTCAGGGAAGGATATAAAGGGGTTGATAAAAGCAAATTTTGTGTAACAAGGGAGGAAAAACAGACCATTATTAAAAAAGAGAAAGTAGTAATAGATGGAATTTCTACAGAAAGAGAAGTGAATGTGGAAGAAATTGTCAAAAGAAATTATTATCCTATTATACCTCAGTTTGAACTGGAAAAGGATACATTTCCTATTCCAACATTCTCTTCGGGAACTAATTGGCCGGTTATAAAAGATGAAATGGTAGAAAGATTCAGGCCATTGATTAGAAAAAGATCACAATCAATTTTGTTTGGAATTATTAAAGGAAGCAGATTTCACAAAGTTTTAGTGTGGATTGGGGCTAAAATGATTTTAAATAAAATGATGACCGATGCCACCTTGAATTCTATTAAGAAGGCCTTGAAAGATCATGAGCTACTCAAATAATAGACACAAGCTTTGGACAGGATACCGGAAATGAAAAGCTGCGTGAACGGGTACTAACTATGACGAAAAATTTAGGAAAATAGGAAAGCCTTCGCACTTCAAAATTAAATTTTGTTTTGGAAAATATTTTAGTGCCTCTTTATTTTTCCTGGTTACTATTAGCTGTGGAAGAATTAAAAATGAAAATAGATTAATACTATTTAATTAATATTGTATTAAACAATTTATACTACATCTTTTCAATAGTATGGAATTTCAACTTATTATTACTATTATCATCATCATCTATCTGCGGAAAGCACTCGCCATGCGGGTTTCTTTTCCGGACTGGAATCAGAAACTTCGGTGGATGATGTATGCTGCTATTGGTTTGTTGGTGATTCATTTTGTGTACCGCAGTGCTGATCCTGTCACACAGTGGGGAGTGCTTCTTCTTCTGTCGTTACTTATTTACCAGATTTATGAAAATGAAATCTTCAATAAAGTCGCTTTTTTAGTCACGGCAGCGGTTCCTTATTTGGTTATTTCCGCTATTATTTATTTGATCAAATTAATAAGTCCTGCTTTTTATTCGGATTGGAAACAGTGGTTGGAAGCTGCCAATTCCTTTGCTATTGTATGGGGTTTTGGAATATGGTTTACCACGCGCCGTCAAAGAAAAGAATTGGCTAAAGCGCGTGAGAGAGCCATTGCGGAAGAAGAAAATAATAAAAGGATCAGTGCGATGAAAGCCCAACTTGAAGTGCAGGTGGCTGAAAGAACACAGGAGCTTACACTACAAAAAGATGAGCTTGAATTGGCTTTGAAGGAATTAAAATCCACTCAGTCGCAGCTTATTCAATCAGAAAAAATGGCAAGCCTTGGAGAGCTAACTGCGGGCATTGCTCATGAAATCCAAAACCCACTCAACTTTGTCAATAATTTTTCAGAAGTAAGTAATGAGTTGATTCAGGAATTAAAAGGGGAACGGGCAAAAACCACTGGTGAAAGAGATAGCGAATTGGAAAATGAAATCTTAAATGATATTTCGCAAAATCTGGAAAAGATTCTGCATCACGGCAAACGGGCCGATGCGATTGTTAAGGGGATGTTGCAACATTCAAGAATTAGTTCAGGTCAAAAAGAACTTACCGATATAAATGCCCTGGCGGATGAATATTTGCGATTGAGCTTTCACGGCCTGAGAGCGAAGGACAAAGGTTTCAACGCAGATTTTAAAACTGACTTTGACCCTTCCCTGTCTGCCGGCGAGGCGGGAATTGAAAAAATAAATATCATTCCACAGGATATCGGCAGGGTGTTACTCAATCTTTTTAACAATGCCTTTTACGCTGTAAACGAACGGCATCGACAAGCCTGCCTACCGGACAGGCAGGCTCCGCCTGGCATCAGCTATGAACCAACTGTAGCTGTTAGCACTTTCTTGAAACCTCCGCTGGAGGGCAGGGAGGCCAGTGTGTTGATTACCGTTAGTGACAATGGTAATGGTATTCCACAAAAAGTAGTTGACAAAATCTTTCAGCCGTTTTTTACCACCAAACCCACAGGAGAAGGCACAGGCCTGGGTTTAAGTATTAGCTATGATATTATAAAAGCACATGGCGGCGAAATCAAAGTGGAAAGCAGAGAAGGAGAGGGAACGAAGTTTATTATTCAACTACCTGTTACCTGATGAAATTGAGAAAGGGGATGCTCTTTCCTTTCCAATAAATTCAACCTATTCAGGCAAAAAAATCACTTCTCTGAAATTTAAAAATTATAAATCCTCAATTTTTGTTGGTTTACTGTCAAAATCGTTTTTCTGACATAGTAATTGCGTCCCGGTTTCATGAAGGGTGGCACATTTTTTCCAGGCTTAATACAGCAAAGCAACAAAAAGCCCAAATTTTCATTATCAGGATAAAAATCCAAACAATTTTATCAACAGATATACATATAGAGTACCCAATTTTATGGAACTAAATGGCTGTTATTTTCCCGATTTTTTCAGGACAAACTGAAATTTTGCCACACGAATTTCAAACACAATAAAAATTATAAAGATGTAACTACGTTTATTTTTGTTATAATTTTGCTCTACGCTTAGCTTTTTTCCGTCCTCTGAAATCAAACTATCCCCTGGGAAATTTTCCCATTCTTGTCTTGTTTCTAACTTATGATATTTAGATAACTGAAACAAAGAGATGGCTGGTTTAAAATGTATTAGATAGAGATATTGGAAATAATTCCGGTTACTAAAATTAAAACCTGTAGTGTACTCATTTCTCAAAAATAAAACCTTTCTTTCTTTCATTCTTTGCTTCTCCATTTTAACCTCAGTGAGCGGACAGG
>JBDTKU010000025.1:0-6669 GCA_039935135.1 Ginsengibacter sp.
TTTTAGTTTTTATTTACTAACAATTAAATTCTAAAAACATGGCAACTGCAAAAAAAGCCGCTCCTAAAAAAGCTGCTGCAAAAAAAGCCGCGCCTAAAAAGGCTGCCCCAAAAAAAGCTGCTCCTAAAAAAGCAGCTCCTAAAAAAGCCGCTCCTAAGAAAGCAGCTCCTAAAAAAGCAGCCCCAAAAAAGTCCGCTGCTAAGGCCGCCCCAAAAAAAGCCGCTCCTAAAAAGGCAGCTCCTAAGAAGGCAGCTCCTAAGAAAAAATAGTTTTATTTTTCTTACAAATACTTTAAAGTCCCGCACAAACGGGACTTTTTTTATTACTTTATGCATCCAAACTCAATACAGCAAAGCTTCTTAGTAATATCTACTAAAAATGGAATTAGTCGTCATAAACTTTTTTTAATATTAAATTTTTCTATTTTTAAAATATGAGGAACAAAGAAATTGCAAATCTGTTTTCACTGCTTTCAAAATTGATGGATATCCATGGAGAAAATTCTTTTAAATCAAAAACGTATTCAATAGCAGCCTACAAAATATCTCAACTAACGGTTGACCTACAAACGCTTTCTGAAGAAAAGATTTCACAAATAAATGGAATAGGTGAAGCCATCTCGAAAAAAATAATAGAAATTATTTCAACCGGGAAAATGCAAATTCTTGAAAATTTAATTTTTAAGACCCCTCCGGGCGTTTTTGAAATGTTAAAAATTAAAGGAATCGGTCCAAAAAAAATTGCGGTCATTTGGAAAGAAATGGCCATTGAAAATATTGGAGAACTTCTTTACGCGTGCAACGAAAACCATCTTTTACTTTTTCCTGGTTTTGGGAAAAAGACGCAGGAAAATGTAATTGAAGCTATTGAATTTTATTTAAGTCAGCAGGGGAATTATCTTTTCGCACAGGTAGAATTATTGGCTACAGAATTACAAGTCTTTTTGAAGAAATTATTCATAGCTGATGATATCAGAATTACAGGAGAGTTTGCACGCCATTCAGAAACAGTGGATGTACTTGAGTTCGTAATTCCATTGCCACTGAATGTTATTTCCGACAAAATTTCTCCTTTGAAAGAATTTGGGTTATTAGAAAAAAATGAGGACTCAATTTCTTACCAATACAATGAAGGGATAGCTATTAAAATATATCCTTCAACAAATTCCGAACTCACAAAAAACGCATTTATAACTACTGGCTCAACAGAATTTGTTAGCGCTTTTCAAATTGCTTTTCCCTCAATTAATTTTGAAGAAATTGAAGACGATAAAGAAATATTTAAGCAAGCGGGGATCCAATACGTACCTCCTTTCTTAAGAGAATTCCAATCAATAATTTCAATAGCAGAAGAATTTAAAATTCCTGAAGTCATTAAGCCTGGAGATATAAAAGGGATTATCCATTGTCACAGCAATTGGAGCGATGGAATACATTCAATCGAAGATCTTGCCACTGCCTGCATCAATAAAGGCAAACAATACTTAGTATTGAGCGATCATAGTAAGACAGCCATCTACGCCAATGGGTTGACAGAAGAAAGGGTAAAGGCACAACATGTTTTAATTGATTCACTAAATGAAAAATTATCGCCCTTTAAAATCTTTAAAAGTATAGAAAGTGATATTTTGAGTGATGGCAATTTGGATTATAGCAATTCGATTCTTTCTACATTCGACCTGGTGATAGCATCCGTGCATTCCAATTTAAAAATGAGTGAGGAAACTGCAATGATAAGGCTGCTGAAAGCCATTGAAAATCCTTACACTACTATACTTGGCCACATGACGGGAAGATTGCTTCTTAGTAGAAAAGGGTTCCCTGTTGATTACAAAAAAGTTATTGACGCGTGCGCAGCTAATAATGTTGCTATAGAAATAAACGCTCATCCGCGGAGGCTCGACATGAGATGGCAGTGGATTGAGTACGCGCTTTCCAAAAATGTTTTGCTTTCCATTGATCCTGACTCACATTCGATTCCAGAATTTGAAAATACAAGGTACGGTGTGCTGGCTGCACAAAAAGGCATGCTGACTTCCACAAATAATCTCAGCAGTTTTAGCCTGGCAGAGTTCCAAAATTACATTTCAAAAAAAGGAAAATAAAAATCATCCTTATTTGTTGATTTACTATAAAATAAAAACGCATAATCATTTCCGTCAGGATTGATTAATATTAGTTTTAGCAACCGGCAATTCAACATAAAAGCAAGTCCACTCCCCTTCTTTTGTTTCAAACCAAATACGGCCATTTAGCGTTTCTACAATCCCCTTGCACATCGCAAGCCCAAGGCCTGTTCCGGAAGTTTTGGTGGTGAAATTAGGAGCGAAAATTTTATTCACCATTTCAGCACGAATGCCATTTCCATTATCCTTTATACAAATAACCACCTTATCGTCGTTTAACTCGCTTTTAATTTCTAGTGTTACCTGCCGGTAATCGGGCACTGATTGCACTGCATTTTGAAGAAGATTGGTAAAAAGCCTGTTGATCTGTGTTTTATCAGCCTCAATCAATATTTCCTGAGGATACAATTTAGCATTCACTATCACTTCATCATTGGTAGAATAAAGAGTAATTGAATTTCCCAACATCTGGTTCACATCAAAAACCTGGTTTTTCGTATTTCCTATTTTTGCAAACTGCGCAAAGTCACCGGCAATTTGTGAAAGGTGGTCTATCTGTTCCAGCAAAATCTGGGCAACATACAAGGAAATGTTTTTTACCTCAGGAGAATCTTTTTCAATCGCCATTTGCAGGTATTGAAGATTCAATTTCATTGGCGTTAGAGGATTCTTTATCTCATGAGCCACCTGCCTTGCCATTTCGCGCCAGGCTCCTTCTCTTTCGCTGCGAGCAAGCATTTCGGCACTTACGTCAAGCTTCTTCACCATCTTGTTGTATTCTTTAACCAGGTCGCCTATCTCATCTCTCCTGTTCCACACAATTTCCTCATTACCCGTTTCCAGGTTAATCTTCTTCATCTTATCACTGATCAAGGAAAATGATTGAGTGATCCGGTTGGTGATGAAGAGAGCAATAATCCCCGCGATTAAAAAGATGAATGCATTCAAATTAATAATCGTTACTAAAAAATTGGATATTTCATCCTGCAATTTATTCTGCGACTCAAAATAAGGAATGTTGATGTAAGCATATTCCTTTCCTGACTCATTTCGAACAGGAACATAATTATTAAGATATTGAAGGCTTCCTATTTTTTGTTCCTGGAAATATTGAACATCCTTTAGTTTGCTCAAATGATAAAAAGCAACGGGATCCATCTTTTCACTAACAATTCCTTTGTTGTAAGGCAACGGCACTGAAGATACTTTTAGATTTCCATTCAGATCGTACACATTCAGATCAGTAGCATGAACGTTGGATATTTTATTAATAGTTTCTGCAAGCTTATTTCCCGACAAGCTATCTAAAGCTACCAACTGGTAATTATTTATCGGCATTGTATCAATTGAAGTCCGCAGTTCATTCTCCATTACATGAATCGTGCGGCTCAATTTTTCCCTGTTATTACTGTGATATCGATTTATAAAAAACAGGATGGTGGTAGTAGCAATAACTATAAAAGAAAAAATGCTGACCAGGATAATAGTTCCGTGAACCTGGGTACGAATATTGGGCTGAAACAGCGATTTAAAATCTGAATTTAATTTCCTTTCAGTAAGAAAATGATGAGCCAGATTAAAGAAAATAGCAATTAACAAAAATGAGCAAAACAACCAGGCAAATAAAGTAACTGATTCAACAAAAAACCTGTCCTGGCGCGCAATTACAATTACCTTATCTGCATTCGCCTTGTACCACAATTCTTCATACCCATTGTGTTTTACAATTCTGAATTCGTTATAAGTAAAATCGTTGTTGTCAATATTTGTTGTAAAAGGATAATCATTGTAGCTACTGCTTAATTTATTATTATTATAAACTGCAAAGGCATAAACCGGCGAACTTTCAATCGAGTTACTGTTACCTTTTGAAAAAAGTTCAGGATACAAAGCATCACTTTTATATCTCTTGGGTTTTGAAATAATAAAAACATATCCAAGCTTTAAGCCTTCTGAGCTGGTAACCTTTTTTTTGCTGATATAGTTAAACCTGTCATAAGAAATATCGTAGTAAAACAAGTCCGGAATATCTGTGGGTTGCCCCTGGGTTTGTATGATGGCATTTAATGCATTGAAGGTGGTAGAATCCTCATTAAACAAAGGCATTTCAGCCGCATTAAAGGTATAAATCCTCGTATCATATTTATCCAGGTAGCCGGAAAAATTTTCGTTGATCAGGCTGTCTTTTAAATATCGGTTTTCAAAAGGATTTTTAAATCTTTGAAAAACATCGGAGAGATAATCGTTAGTGAAATCTTTCAAAATAATACTCACTATAACAGGGCCTGAGGGATCTGCTTTATTAGCCAGGTTCTCTGCAAAATGTTTCCGGTCTTCCAGTTCTTTGCTTCGGTTCTGCAGAACAATAATTGCTGTTATGGAAACTGAAAAAAAGAAAACCCAAAAAATAAATTTGGATGAGACCAAATTATAAGCCTGCAGCAGAAGAAAGCGAAAATTAAGCAGATAAATAAAGGCCAACAGCCATACAAGTGCCGCCAAATTGAAATTTATATAAACAGAATGCAGATTGAATGTTAAGAATACAAGCCCCACGATCGTGAGTATGAGATACAATTGATATCTTTTTTTTCCAACGAAAATATTCAACGGCTGAAGCAATAACGTGATCAGAAAAAAGTATCCGGTGGCCACACAACTCAAAACAAGAAAACCGATAACGCTATAAATATTGATGGTAAAAAAATTAATCACATCAAAAGAAATCTGAGAATCAGCTACAAGACTTTGTACCGTAAAGCTTCCAAGCAAAGTGAATGTCACCATTAGGCCGCAAATGAAAATAATTGCTGAATACCTGAAAATATCAGATTTGAATTTAATTTTCGAGAAATCAAATCTGACATGATACCTCACAAATAAAACAATCCAGATGAAAAGAATTGAATTGATAAGGAGATCACCCAGGGATCTTAAAATAAAATTGGCTCCATATATCGAAGGATCAAATAGCTCAATGTTTTTAAAATTTAAAGGAACGGGAAAAACATAACTTAAAATCCTCAATATAATCAGTGGGACAAGAAGGACCGCCAGTCCAACCCAAAAACCTTTTTTCTGGATATAATAATTAGCAATACGGTGAATAAAAAAAAGGACAAAAACAGAAGCCAGGATTCTTAAAATCATCGCCAGCACATTATCGTGGGATACAGGATTCGTAGACTGACGCAGATAAAATAACGTGTTGTCTTGTAAATCTTTAATGAGGTGCCTCGTAGGCGTAAGTGTGATGTCGTAGGCTTTTTCAATATTATTTTCCGCAACAAAAGAATTGTGCAGGTATTGATTTTGAATATAATAATTCCACTTTACCGGGATAAGAAAAACGATTTTATAAAAAACTCCTGAAGTACTTTGGAAAGTCTTATTATTAGTTACATACCAACCATTCAATAATTTTCTAAAACCAATTCCACTATCAGAATGCAGAACAAACAGATCGGGAGCAATGATCTGCGTATTCCAAAAAACAGGATACAACTTGTTACTATTAGAATCAATCTTGTAAATAAAAATAAAATAATTCTTATCTACCAGCTTTCGCAATTCATCTTCACTATATTTTCCGGTGATAATCTTATTGATGACAATTGAATCAATATAAAAAGCATTACTATTTATCAGCTTATTATTGATATCTTTCTGAATGGCTTTTTGAGCCGCATTGGAAGGTGAACTTCCACTCCAGTAATTATCAACGATAAATGCAAAAGTGAATAGCCATGCCGCTGCAATTAACAGAAAAGAATTTCTTTTAAGAAAATTATTGTTCTTTATCCAACTCAAATCTCACTATTTTGTTTTTTAATTTCATTCCATACCGAGTCCATTTCCGAAAGTGTCAATTCACTTAGGTTCTTTCCTTCCTTTTGAACGGCCTCTTCCATCAGGCAAAACCTTTTTATGAATTTTTTGTTTGTTAGCTCAAGGGAGTTTTCAGCGTCCACATTTAAAAATCGTACATAATTTATTACAGAAAAGAAAAGATCTCCCGCCTCCTCTTCTATGTGTTCCTTCTTCCCGGATTCTACTGCTTCGAGCAGCTCTAACTTTTCTTCCTCCACCTTTTCCCAAACCTGTTCTTTGGTGGCCCATTCAAAGCCAACCTGCTTCGCTTTCTCTTGTATCCTCATCGCCTTCACCATCGCTGGTAATGATTTGGGGACACCACTCAAAACAGATTTCTTTCCTTCTTTTAATTTTATTTGCTCCCAATTTTTCTTAACATCTTCCTCGTCATTTACCTTTACATCACCATAAATATGGGGGTGCCTTTTAATAAGTTTTTCACAAATTCCGTCAATCACTTCCTGCAACGAAAACTTGTTTTGTTCATTGCCAATCTTCGAATAAAAAATAATATGCAGCAACAAATCGCCCAGCTCTTCTTTAATGCCTTCCCAGTCGCTTTCTGTGATTGCATCTGCAAGTTCGTATGTTTCTTCAATAGTTTGCTGTCTTAAAGTGTGAATGTTTTGTTTCTTATCCCATGGGCATTTTTCTCTCAGTTCATCCATGAT
>JBDTKU010000026.1:0-23818 GCA_039935135.1 Ginsengibacter sp.
AACAAATTGGTTAATTTAAAAATACAATTATGGTATTAATAGCAGATAGCGGATCTTCCAAAACAAATTGGTGCCTCATAAAACATGATGGCGAGAAGCTATATTTTGATACAGAAGGTTACAATCCCTATTTTGTTGATAGTGCCTATATCGTAAATTCTTTGATTCAAAATTTACCTTCTGGAATATCCAATTCTGAAATCACCGAAGTATATTATTATGGAGCTGGCTGTTTTCCGGGAAAAGATTTTGTATTGAGTGATGCGATAGCACAGGTTTTCAACCAGGGCAAATGTTTTATTGAACTTGATCTATTGGCAGCAGCAAGGGCTTTACTCGGAAATAACAAAGGATTTGCCGCTATCCTGGGCACAGGAATGAATACCTGTATTTATGATGGAGAAAACATAATTCAGAACATAGATTCATTGGGCTACATCCTGGGCGATGAAGGAAGCGGAGCTTCAATGGGAAAAAAATTATTGGGTGATTATATAAGAGGATATATGCCTGAAGAGATAAGTCAATTATTTTATAACACCTTTCATTTAGACAAAGAGGATATTTTCGACCACGTGTATGGGCAACCTTTTGCAAATAGGTTTTGTGCTGACTTCAGCAAATTTATATTTGAGCATATTCATCTTACCTATTTTTATGGCCTGGCAAGATCTTCATTTTATGATCTTTTTCAAAACCTTGTAATCCGCTATCCGGCATATCAATCCTATTCATTTAATTGTGTTGGCACAATTGGATTTACTTTTAAAGACATATTAGGTGAAGTGGCATTAGAATTTAATATGCCGATGGGCAAACTCATCAAAGCGCCTATTGACGGGCTCGTTGATTACCATCTTGCGCAGATGTTTAATTAGAAAATTTATAATCATTCAAATTTATACTTCTACTAAGGAACTCCATAATGGCCATCTCGTGTAAGAAACTTAAACAATAAAATTGTGTTGATCGTGCAGAGACGCATTCGTTCTTATGATGGAGACGTTCCGTAAAGCAAATTGTTTTTACAGAAATGAAATTTTTATCTTTGAACTTTTGCTCCATAAGCAAGGTCGCCTGCATCGCCAAGACCGGGAACTATATAACCCCTCTCTGTTAATTCTTCATCAATATCACCACACCAGATGATGGCATTGGGTTCCGCCTTTAGCACAAATTCAAGTCCCACCGTACAGGCAAGCGCACACGCAATGTGTATTTCTGAAGGATTGCCCACCTCTCTAATGTATTGTAGCGTTTTAACTAAAGATGCCCCGGTCGCCAGCATTGGATCAGAAATGATCACCACGCGGTTTTCCATATCGGGACAACTGATATAATCAAGACTTATTTCAAAAGTTCCGTCCGCATTGTGCTTCCGGTATGCGCTGATAAAAGCATTGTCTGCTTTGTCAAAATAATCAAGAAGGCCGGTATGCATAGCCAATCCCGCTCTCATTATGGTCGCCAACACAGGTTGTTTTTTTAACACTTTACACACTGAAGTGCCCAAAGGCGTTGTTACTTTTTTTTCAACCCACGGCAGCGTTTTGCTAATTTCATAAGCACAAGCTCCTGCAATACGTTCGAGATTTTTTCTAAACCGAAGCCTGTCGTTTTGCACTTCCACATCTCTTAATTCGCATACCCAATTGGAAATTAAAGAATGTTCACGGCTTAGATTTTTTACCATTGTTTTTATTTTATTAGAGGCTTAAAGATAAGCGGAATATTTAAAGTCATAAATTTGGACAAATCTAAAAATTAATCGCAAATAATTGAGTATGATCTACAAGGTGATAGGTTTAATGAGTGGAAGTTCTTTGGATGGGCTTGACATTTCGTTCGTTGAATTTTCAGAAACTGCAGGCAAATGGGATTACAAAATTACTTGCGCCGCTTGCATAGAATATAGCGATAGTTGGATCGAAAAATTAAAAAATGCAACTCAGCTTTCTGCGTTGGATTATCAATTATTGCATGCTGATTATGGAAGACTTTTGGGAGAAAAAGTAAATGAATTTATAGCAAAATTTAGCCTTGAGCATAAGGTAAGTTTGATTGCTTCTCATGGGCACACCACTTTTCATCTTCCCGAAAAAAAAATGACGCATCAATTGGGAGATGGTGCCGCAATTGCAGCCTTAACGCAGCTTCCCGTCATAAGTGATCTTCGGTCCATGGATATCGCTTTTGGTGGCCAGGGAGCACCTATTGTTCCAATAGGAGAGAAGTTGCTATTTCCTGAATATCATTATTTCTTAAACATTGGAGGCATTGCTAACATTTCTGTTGATAGTAAAGCAATAAATAACGAAGATTCTTATTCTGAGAAAAATGAAATTATTGCGTTTGATATTTGCGCAGCCAACCGCGTATTAAATATGTTAGCTGCAGAAAAAGATATGGATTATGATGAAGATGGAAAGTTGGCGGCGAATGGAAAAGTGGACGAAAATTTATTAAATAAATTAGAGGCGCTGGAATATTATTCGCTTCCTTATCCTAAATCATTGGCTAATAGTTTTGGGACAGACACTGTTTTCCCTATAATAAAAGATTCCGGTCTTTCTACCGAAGACTCAATGGCTACTTATGTGGAGCATATTTCTTTGCAAATTAAAAATGTGTTGCTTCCTTACTTTTCCAATGTCGAACTTCAACAATTGATGATAACCGGTGGTGGCGCTTTTAATAAATATTTGATTAAGAGAATTTCAACTCATTTACAGGAAATTAATTTTGAAGTTTTTATTCCTGAAGACGAGGTGGTTGTTTATAAAGAGGCATTAATAATGGCTTTGCTCGGAACTTTGCGCTGGCGGGAACAATATACTGTGTTGTCTTCTGTAACAGGTGCATCAAGGAATAGCATAGGTGGCGCAATGTGGATAGGAACTGAAGCGTAGTGATTTTATTTAAATATTTAAGATTTTAGGTAAAAGTATTTTGACTATTTTTCCTTTTTAAAAATCTCTTATGAAAAGAAAACTTTCTTTGATACTTTTTTGCACTATTTTTTTTCTTGCCTGCAATTCAAACAATGTTGTAAAAGAAAATGAAAGCTATAATGAAACAAAAACTTCATTGCTAAAGAAGGAAGAAAAAAATCCAGCGGGTTTTATTACAGTCAAGGGAAACAGTAAAAAAAATATTGTGGGTCAAACGGTAGTAAAAGGAACGCTTATTAACAAAGCTTCAGTAGCCACTTTCAAAGATGTCGATATTAAACTTGCTTTTTATTCTAAAACAAAAGCATTGCTTGAAACGGATAGAGAAACTATTTATCAAATATTAAATCCCGGAGAATCACAGGATTTTAAGATCAAATATTTTGCGCCAAAAGGCACTGATAGTGTAGGTTTGGAAGTGTTGGGGGCAAAAGTGATCAGTAATACGTCTAATTAAAATTAGTTTTCAAAAAGGGATGGCCAACTTTTGAAAAGCTGGCCATCCCTTTTTTAATTTCAGTACAGTAAACAAACAAATAAGCAACATTCTTATTTTCTGTTTACATAACGGTTTTGCTTACACGAAATTATTTTTCTTCAAAATAATTGGCATCCCACAGTTGGTATTTTTTATAGAGATCAGGTAATTCGGATTTGAACCGATCAAAATCACGACTGTCTTTTGGAGACCAAACCACTTCACTCAAAGCACTCATACGAGGGAAAATCATGTATTCCACTTTTTGTGGATTTCCGATATACTCAGTCCATACATTCGCCTGCGCACCTAAAACATACTTAGCTTCTGAAGCGTCAAGTTCTTTTGGAACGGGTTCGTAATTATAAACTTTTTCGAGAGGCAGGTAGCCTCCGATAGTTAAGCTATCGTCATTTTTTACCTGGGAATGATCAAAATAACAATAATTGCTTGGAGTCATAATTACGTCATGGTGTTGCTTCGCAGCATCAATTCCACCCTTTTCCCCGCGCCAGCTCATTACGGTTGCATTGGGAGCCAAACCACCTTCGAGAATTTCATCCCAGCCGATAATTTGCCTTCCTTTGCTGTTCAGATATTTTTCAATTCTCTGGATGAAATAACTCTGGAGGCCATGTTCATCTTTTAAATTTTTATCCTTGATAAGCTTCTGGCAAAATGCTGATTCTTTCCAATAAGTTTTCGGTGCTTCATCGCCACCGATATGAATATATTTTGAGGGGAATAATTTAATCACTTCATCCAATACATTTTCAAGAAACTTAAAAGTGTGTTCCGAAGGGGTGAATATGTCGTCAAAAACGCCCCACGTTTGCTGTACTTGTTTTCCATCACGGCTGCCGGACCACGCTGTTTTATCAGAAATGGGAGAGGGCCTGTCCGGAAAACAACTCAACTCAGGATAAGCGGCGATGGCTGCGGAAGCATGTCCGGGCATTTCAATTTCAGGAATGATGGTTATAAAACGATCCTGCGCATATTTCACGACATCTTTAATTTCATCCTGTGTATAAAAACCACCGTATTTTTCATTGTCATTTCCTGTTCCGGGATAATGCCCGATGATAGTCCCATTTCTATAGCCACCTACAGATGTTAGTCGTGGATATTTTTTAATTTCAATTCTCCAGCCCTGATCTTCGGTAAGGTGCCAGTGAAAAGTGTTGTATTTAAAATAGGCGAGATAATCAATATATTTTTTGACATAATCCACATCAAGAAAATGACGGCCTACGTCCAGGTGCATTCCACGATATTGAAAACGCGGATAATCTTTTATCGAAAGCTCAGGCACGGTAAATCCTTCTGAAAGAGAAACCTCTTTTGATTCGGGCAGTAGCTGAAGCAAAGTTTGCATGCCATAAAATAAACCTTCGTTGGAGGCGCTGCTGATAGTAATTTTATTGGCAGCCACTTCTAAATTATAGGCGTCTTTTTTATCCTTAATTTTTGTAAGCTTAAAAATAATAGAAGATTCATTGGTACCAGCCATTTTATTTTTTACCGGGAGTGAAAAATCATATAATTTTTTCAAATAGAAATTCAGCATTTTAGCTTCATGAGAAGCCTCATTTCCTGCAATGATGCTGGTTGCAGAAGTGAAATTAAAATTGCCGGTATGTATTTCCATTGAAACCGGCTGAGGGACAATCACCACTTTGTTTTGAGCCCCTGCAGTAGCCATTAAAAATAAAAGAGGGATACATAATAGTTTTTTCATGTAAAATATATTTAGGGTGAAAAGCGAATATCTTATTTTAAAGCGGTAAGAACAATTTTGATTTTTTTAGTCAATAAATCTTTATAAGTTGTTTCATTTATTGGAATAACCAATTGAATTCAGGAAAAGCATGTGCCTTGCAATAAGGATATAGATTTAGTTCAAAAATCATAAGGAAAAGTAATGTGGCCAGGTCTTTCGCGTAATCATTATGCCTAACAATCGATACCCTTTTCTTAATGATTTTGTGGTAAACAGGAATTTTAAAAAAGGCAAACCCGGTACTATACGGTCCTCTTATTTTTTAAAAATAGAAAAGTTATTTATTTGTTCGTTTACTGAAAAGCGATCAAATTATTTTTGTTATTTTAAAACCGGCAGAACAATTCTTGATGCATAATCTTTATCGTGGTAAATATGAATGGTAGATTTTTGAAAATCGCTTTCGTTGGCATCGGGAATGCGCATAAATGTTTGCGGATTCATATCTACCAAAGGAAACCAGCTGCTTTGCACCTGCACCATTATTTTGTGGCCTTTTTTAAAATTGTGGCAGACATCATTCAGGTTTATTTTTATTTCGCTTATTTTCCCCGGAACAAACGGCTGAGGATGAACATAATCATTTCTGAATTTTCCACGCATTACTTCCGCGCGAACAAGACGTTGGAAGCCACCATTCACAGGCCCTTTGGCTGGATTGGCTTCATTGATTTCATTTGCCGGAACTACATCAATCAGTTTGACTATAAAGTCTGCATCAGTTGTTGAAATGCTGGCAAAAATATCAGCCAGAATGTGCCCGGCGATAGTAACGTCTTCATCTAAAACCGGCGATTCGTACACCAAAACATCTTTCCGGGAAGAAGCGAAAGTTTGATCTTCCACCATGTACTCATTATTTCTTCTTGCCTGGATTTTTGCTGTGTAGGGAACAGGATTTGCCGGATCGCTTACATATTCATCAGAGCTGTTTTTGCTGATATTTTTTTGTAGAGATAATTTTTTATCTGGATCAAAATAATAACTCACTTCTGAAATATTTTCCGGAGGCCAGGTTTCGAAATGCCGCCATTCATTGGTTCCTGTTTCAAAAACAGTTGCCTCAGACGCATTCCATGCTCCTTCATCTTTTAGAAAATAATTGAAAAATTTGGTTTGCAAACTGTCCTGGAAATATTGACTGGTATTGCTTCCAAAATCATAAGTTCCAAATCTGTTCCATCCATTTCTTGCCCAGGCACCGTGAGTCCAGGGTCCCATTACCAAATAATTATTATTAACCGGGCTTTGCTTTTCTATTGCTTCGTAAGTGTGTAGCGAACCAAAAAGATCTTCCGCATCAAACCAGCCACCCACCACCAATGTAGGGATTTTTATATTTTTTAAATATTGCCGTATGTTCCTTTTTTGCCAATAATCATCGTAAGTATCATGTGCTAAATATTCATTCCAAATATAGCTGCGATGGTCAAAATATTTTTCGGATTGTGTATTTTTTATTGGACCAAGGGTTAGAAAAAACTGGTAAGCATCTTTTCTTGAAGCGTTAAACATTGTAGAGCCATAATTTTCCGTAGGGCCATTTCTTTCCTTGCCAAAATAGTTCATAAAATCAAAATTATCCATCAGGAAAAAAGCGCCATTGTGATTGGCATCATCACCGATAAATTCATCGGTTACCGGCGCCTGCGGGCTCACTGCTTTAATAGATGGATGCGCACCCGGCAAACTTGCCGTAGCATAGAAACCGGGATAAGAAATTCCATACAATCCTGCGCGGCCATTATTATTTTTTATATTTTTCACAAGCCAATCCATCGTGTCATACGTGTCGCTGCTTTCATCCACCTCTTTATTACTCTTCTTGTTGGGAATATATGGCGTTACTTCTTTATTGTGCCCTTCGCTCATATAACGGCCACGCACATCCTGGTAAACAAAAATGTATTTTTCATGCATCAATGCTTCATTCGGGCCAATTCTTTTTGCATAATTATTTTCACCGTAGGGCGAAACTGAATAAGGAGTTCGTTCTACCAGGAACGGGTAGGTATGGGTTTGATCTTTTGGAATATAAATAATAGTGTACAATTTGACTCCGTCACGCATGGTGATGGAAGTATCAATTTTATTGAAATTATCTTTTACATAAGATTCGTTGTAATTATTTTGTGCTGTGGCAAATAGGCAAGAGAGGCAGAAAGCAAGCAATAATTTAATTTTCATATTTTTATTTTAACACCTTTTCAAAATTATGGCAAGTAGGAGAATGGTAAAGCAGAATTATTCTATTTTAAAATTATCTGAAATAAATGTAAAGATAAATAGGTAAAACCTGGATAATAAAATACGTTAGAAGTTGATGGTGAATAGGGAATCAGGCAGATAAGAATCCCTTTTATTTGTTTCTTTACTATAATTATTCCCTCATAGAATATAATTTATTTATATTCATAATATAAATGTAACTTTCTATATCTTTTTACCAAAAACTAAAACACATGATCACAGACGTTTTGCAACACATTAACTGGCTTGCCGTGCTGGTAGCTGGTTTAGCCTATTTTTTTCTCGGAGCTTTGTGGTATTCCGCTTTATTCGGTAAAAAATGGCAATCCTACAATAGCGCTTTAATGAGCAGCCCTGACGCAAAAAAGGGGAGTGCAGGCATAATGATTATTTCTTTTATTTTAATGCTTGTTTGCGCATTCGGGCTTGCTTTAATTGTTACCCGTTTAGATATTGGTGGGTGGAAAGTGGGTTTAAAACTTGGATCACTCACCGGGGTATGCTTTGCAGCAACAGCGATTCATATTTCATACATTTATGAAAAACGCCCGCTGGGTCTGCATCTTATAAATGGAGTATATAATATTTTGGGAAATATTGTGGCCGCTATAATTGTTGCTTGCTGGCAATAAATTTTAGATAAATATAAGTACTACCTGTCTTACTCAGTTACCTTGGTAATTTTTAAAACATTAGTAGGAAGATGCATGGAAACTGGCGTACTACCCGTGTTTACCACAATGTCTCCTGCTTCTAAGAATCCTCTTTCTCTTAGAATGCTCAATTGATCACTGAAGATATCATCAAGGCTTTCTTCTTCATCATAAAAAATAGCCCGTACGCCCCAACTTAAACTAAGCTGATTGATGAGACTGGGAACTTTGCTAAATATATAAAGAAGTGATTTTGGCCGGTAACTACTTAGCATAAATGCCGTATAACCGCTTTGAGTCATCCCAATAAGTGCCTCCGCCGATACATCATGCGCGAGTTTGCAGGCACTGTAACAGATGGCATCGCTTAATAAAGAGGGAGAATGCGGTTGAGGTGCAAGAATATCGTCGCGGTTATAATCGTAAGCTGTTTTTTCTATCTCAAGAATAATTTTGCTCATTGTTTGAATCACCAAAGTTGGATGATCGCCAGTGGCTGTTTCTCCGCTTAGCATCAATGCATCAGCGCCTTCCAAAACGGCATTGGCAACATCGGTAATTTCACTCCTGTTGGGTTTTATCCTTTCCATCATGCTTTCCATCATTTGAGTAGCCACAATCACTGGTTTGGCCCTATGCATGCATTTGCGAATGATCTCTTTTTGAATAAGAGGCACTTTTTCAATGGGCAGCTCAACGCCAAGGTCGCCCCGGGCGATCATTATTCCATCACTTTCGATGATGATGTCCCTGATATTGGTGATGGCCTCAGGCTTTTCAATTTTGGCGATAACTTTTGAATTGCTGTTGTTTTTCTTTAAAATATCTTTTAGCTCGGTAATGTCTTTCACTTCGCGTACAAATGACAATGCGATCCAGTCCACGTCTTGTTTCATTATAAAATCAAGATCTATAAGATCTTTTTCAGTTAGAGCGGGCAACGAAATTTTTGTATCAGGAAGATTCAGACCCTTTTTTGAAGAAAGAATTCCACCAATTACTACTGTAACTTCAACATTATTATTGGGCATAATATTGGTAACCACTACTTCCAGTTTTCCATCATCGATCATGATTGTATTTCCCGGAACCACATCCTTATAAAGATCCTGGTAGCTTACATAAATTTGTTCTTTGGTGCCGATGCATTTGGTATTCGTAAAGGTAAGTTTATCCCCGGGTTTGATTTCAAGAGCATTATTTTCGATTTCTCCCACTCTTAGTTTGGGGCCTTGCAAATCAGCCAAAATAGCAATATTAAAAGGAAGCGTTTCATTTATCTTCCTGATAATTTCAATAATCCTTCCTTTGTCTTCGTGATTGCCATGTGAAAAATTGAGACGAAAAACATTTACACCTGCCTTTACCAGTTCGACCATTGCCTCATAATTATCGCAAGCCGGGCCTACTGTTGCAACTATTTTTGTTCGCTTTATTGAATGGTTAAATCCTGCCTTTTTATCCATTTGTTGATGAAGATATTTACTAATATTTTTTGACATTTAGTTTTTTTGTTTAGTAGTTTCAGGTTGAGTTATTAAATTATGAATTACCCAGTATGGGTGGTTAATTAAAATAAGAATCTTCAGTAAAAGTTTGTTTACTATAATTCTTTGAGCGCTTTCACTTTTACATTATTTCTTTATTAACTGGATAATATTTTTACAATTTTCATCCAGTCTTCACTTATTTTTTGTTTCTTTTTCACTGCCTGATCAAGAGGAATATAATGCATTTTATTGTTTACGATTCCTACAAAGACATTAAATTTATTTTCCATAAGGCATTTTACCGCGGCATATCCCATGCGGCTGGCAATGAGCCTGTCAAAACAGGTTGGAGACCCTCCGCGCTGTATGTGACCAAGAATGGTTACTCTTACCTCCTGGTCGGGAATCCTTTCTGTGATCACTTTTGCGAGCTCAACTGCTCCAAAAGCTTCTCCTTCGGCAACCACAATAATATTAACTAATTTCTTTCGTCCATGCTTTTCTTCCAGGGCAGTGATAACGCCTTCCACATCTGTTTTTTGTTCAGGAATAAGGATGTTTTCAGCACCGGTGGCAATTCCACTATGAAGCGCGATATACCCCGAATCGCGACCCATCACCTCAATAATAAAAAGCCTGTCGTGCGCATCAGCGGTATCTCTTACTTTGTCAATTGCTTCTACAGCGGTATTCACAGCCGTATCAAAGCCGATGGTAAAATCCGTTCCTGCAATGTCTTTATCTATAGTGCCGGGAAGGCCAATACAAGGAATATCATATTCGTGGCTGAAAATTTGGGCTCCGCGAAAAGAGCCGTCTCCACCAATTATAACAAGGCCGTTAATTCCGTGTTCTTTAAGATTTGCGTAAGCTTTTTTTCTTCCTTCAGTAGTAAAAAATTCTTTACAACGTGCCGTTTTTAAAATGGTTCCACCACGTTGGATAATATTAGCAACGCTTTTGCTTTCCATTTTGAAAATATCATTATCGATCATTCCCGTATAACCACGCATAATTCCAAATACTTCCATTTTATAAAAAATGCCAGTCCGAACTACGGCTCTGATGGCCGCATTCATGCCGGGCGCGTCACCTCCAGACGTTAACACCCCGATTTTTGTTACTTTGCTTTCCAAGATTTAAAAAATTACCTGATGAATTAGTTTTCTTTTAAGAATGCGCCAAAAATACACATTTAGAATTATTAATTTGAAAGACATTTTCCTAAATCAGTTTGAAAAATGGTTTCTTTAATAATAAAAAAAGCTTTGGTATGGGAAATTATTCCTTACCAAAGCTAAAAAGTATTGAAAAGCCTTTGTGTCTTAAAATCTAAATCTTTAATCAGGCGGTTTGTGCTACTTCTTTTTTCAATTCAAACTCACAACTAATGGTTACCAAATCGGCTACCAATACTCCGCCGGCTTCTAAGGCTGTGTTCCAGTTCAGTCCCCAATCTTTCCTGTTTATTTTTCCATTTACGCTTACACCGGCAACTTCATTCCCCCAGGGATCTTTTTGAATTCCGCTGTATTCCACGTTTAGTTTTATTTTTTTTGTAATGCCTTTGATGGTCAAATTGCCCCAAAGTTCATACTCGTCCTCCCCATTTTTTTCTATAGTATCAGACTGAAATGTTATCTCTTTATGATGTTCAACATCAAAAAAATCAGAGCTTCTTAAATGCTGATCTCTTTTTTCGTCACTGGTTTTTAATGAATTCGGATTCATCCAAAAATCAATTTCCGCGCTGGAAAAGTCATCATCATTTGTGTAAATGCTTGCATTGTATTCTGTAAAAACACCTTTCACATTTATCATCATCATGTGTTTTACTTTAAAAGAGACTTCGCTGTGCGAGGGATCTATTATCCATTTTGTTTTTGTTGCCATTTCATTTATTATTTAAAGTTTATAAAATATTTAGTTTTCGAGATTTCCAAATTTCCCGCTATTAAAATCGTCAATTGCCTGGTGAATCTCTTCAGTTGTATTCATAACAAAAGGGCCATACGCAGCTATTGGTTCATTGATAGGTTCACCACTTAACAAAAGCAATACACTTTTCCTGTTTGCTTTTATTCTGATAGTTCCGTTTTCATTTTTAAATTGTACATATTGATGTTGGCGGGCAACCTCATTTTCATTGACTGTAGCTTCTCCTTCCACCACTAACAGGCCGGTATTAAATGAAGCAGGTAAGTCCAATGTTACTTCTCCATTTTCTTCCAGCCGAATGTCATACATTTCTACCGGGGAAAAAGTGGATGCAGGACCTTTTACACCTTTGTACTCTCCCGCTATTACCAATACTTTTCCTTCGTCATTTTTTAAATCAAACTTTCCTTTTTGCTCGTTCAAAATCCCCTGGTATTTTGGGGCAGACATTTTAAACTTCTGGGGAAGGTTTACCCAAATTTGTGCCATCTCAAAAAGCCCCCCTTTCTTTGCAAATTCTTTTTCATGATATTCTTTATGTAATATTCCTGATGCGGCCGTCATCCATTGCACATCACCGGGATTGATTACACCGCTATTGCCTGCGCTGTCATTATGAGCCACACTTCCTTTATAAGCAATAGTTATGGTTTCAAAGCCACGATGAGGATGCACGCCAACTCCACGTAGGGCTTCAGTTGGAGTAAAATTAAATTCAGGATTAAAATCCATCAGGAAAAACGGATTCATTCTTTTTCCAAAACTTCTTCCTGCCGGTATATAGTTGACTACTTTAAATCCATCACCTACCATGTGAGGGGAGGATGGGGATAATATTTCTTCTGTGCTTCTAAACTGTTTCATTTTTTGAATAGTTAAAACACAAAGTTAGAACCACACATTTCGCCTGCCAATAACCTATATCAAGAAATATCATTAATATAGATCAAGTGCTTGAACTGGGATGAGTGATATTTTGTAGGATACCAACCATCTTTCCGGGAAAGGCAGGCAAGTGACCTGGGTTTTATTTTCTTTATCAGCGATAGTAGTTCTAAAAAAAATTTCCCGGTTACTTCCACTTTTTCATTTTGTCTTATTACCTTACCACCCCATAAAAATATTTTTAATGAATAATCATTTAATATTTTAAAGATTACCAAATATGCCTCATCCTCTTTTTCGTAAAAAAAGTATTTCTTCTATTTTAGCAGATGCACAATCTGGTCTTTCGGATGCCACGCATTCTGCTTCCGGTTTGAAAAAAGTGTTGAGAGTTAAGGATCTTACTGCCATGGGCATTGCTGCGATTGTCGGTGCCGGCATATTCTCTACCATTGGAAATGCTTCTTTCCAGGGCGGACCCGGAGTTTCGATTTTATTCATACTGACGGCTATTGCTTGTGGCTTTTCGGCCTTATGCTATGCGGAATTTGCTTCGCGAATCCCCGTAAGCGGCAGCGCTTATACTTATGCGTATGCTTCTTTCGGTGAATTGATTGCCTGGATAATCGGTTGGGATTTGTTGATGGAGTATGCGATAGGAAATATCGCGGTTGCAATTTCCTGGAGCGAATATTTTGTCAATCTGATGGAGGGGTTGCATATTCATATTCCTCATTTTTTAACCACGGATTATTTGAGCGCTTCAAGAGGTTTCAAAGAAGCCTCTGCTGCTATTGCAAATGGCGGAAATTTGGAAAACCTTTCTTCAAATATTCGAGATGGATATTTGGCGTGGACAAATGCGCCTCATTTAGGAAATATAAAATTAATTGCTGATATCCCTGCGCTGGCGATTGTTTTCCTTATCACGTGGCTGGTTTATGTAGGAATAAAAGAAACCAGGAAAGCTACCAATATGATGGTTGTATTTAAAATTATCATTCTTATCGCCGTGATTGCAATCGGGTTTTTTTATGTGGCGCCTGCAAACTGGAGCCCATTTTTACCAAATGGTTTTGGAGGAATGATGAAAGGAGTGTCGGCAGTTTTCTTTGCCTATATTGGATTTGATGCTATTTCTACCACAGCGGAGGAATGTGAGAATCCTCAAAGAGATTTACCGAAGGGAATGATTTATTCTCTTATTATTTGTACCGTACTTTATATTGCTATCGCGCTGGTATTGACCGGAATGGTTTCTTATAAGGAATTGCAGGTTGGCGACCCGCTGGCATTTGTTTTTAAAAGAGTCGGGCTAAACCAGATAAGCTATATTATTTCATTTAGCGCTGTGATAGCTACAGCAAGCGTCTTGCTGGTTTTTCAAATGGGGCAACCGCGAATATGGATGAGCATGAGCCGCGATGGATTATTACCAAAAGCATTTAGCCGAATTCATCCAAAATATAAAACGCCTTCTTTTGCCACCATAGTTACCGGTTTTTTTGTGGCTATACCGGCTTTGTTTCTAAATCTTACCGAAGTAACCGATTTGACTAGTATCGGAACTTTATTTGCCTTTGTTCTTGTCTGTGGCGGAGTGCTTTTATTGCCGAAAAGAGAAGAAGGGGAAGCTGCACCAAAATTCAAAATTCCTTACATCAATTCTCAATTTATCGTTCCTGCATTATTTATTGTAGGCGTCTTTTTTTTCTGGAAAAATTTCCTGGGACTTTTTGATTTTACTGCCGGTTGGGAAGTTTTTAAAGATAAGTTGCCTTTCTTTTTATTTGTTATTCTTTCCACAGGAATTGCTATTGCTTCTTTTGTAAAAAAACTTTCACTGATTCCCGTTCTCGGCCTGGCAAGTTGTTTTTATTTAATGACAGAATTGGGCTACACCAACTGGATGCGATTCCTGATCTGGCTCGTAATCGGTCTGATAATTTATTTCGTTTATAGTAGAAAACACAGCAAATTATCCAAGAACAAATTAGTAAAATAACAATCCGTCTTTAAAGTTGGTTTACTATAAATTGTTATTTTTTAAAGCAGATTTTAATCTTACAAATGCCTCAATTGCAGCATACTTGGTCAGCCCAAGGTTAGCAAATAAATTGGCGGTGTTTGCATTTCTTTCTTCAGCTCGTTGCCAGAATTCTCTTTCATCACTTCCCTGGAAAGGCACTGAGTCTTTCTGAGATTGATGGATAAAGATTCCATATCGTTTTTTTCTCACCTGTTCAGGACTCATAGGCACGGCCATCTCAATTTCGCTGATATCCCATTCTTCCCACGCTCCTTTATATAGCCAAACATAGCAATCATTTAGCCACTCATTGTCTGGTTCATTTTTTATTACGTCAAGAGCTGCCAAAATGATGTCAAGGCAAACTTTGTGAGTTCCGTGTGGATCGGCAAGATCGCCTGCGCAAAAAATTTGTTGCGGTTTTATTTTTCGCATAAGTGCTACCGTTAGATCGACATCTTCTTTACCCATTGGGTTTTTTTCTATCGTTCCTGTTTCATAAAATGGAAGATTCATAAAGTGGATCTGATCATCTGTGAGTCCAACGTATTTGCAGGTAGCACGCGCTTCGCAGCGGCGTATCAATCCTTTTATTTCTCTTATTTCAGGACTGTCTTTCTCTGTAGATTTTTTATCCTTTAAATAAGTGGAAGAGGTTTCAAAAACTTTTTTACTGATGGTGTCGTCTATGTGAAATATTTTTGAAAATCCAACTGCAAAATCAAGGAACCTGGTTACAAATTCATCTGTAACCGCAATGTTTCCACTGGTTTGATAAGCTACATTTACATCATGGCCCTGGTCATGAAGGCGCATAAAAGTTCCACCCATACTTATAATATCATCATCAGGATGCGGGGAAAAGATAATAACTCTTTTTGGATAGGGTTCGCTTCTCTCAGGATGATTAGGCATTACTGCATTTGGTTTTCCACCTGGCCACCCGGTTATAGAATCCCGAAGCATGTAGTAAACTTCAAGGTTGATATCGTAAGCATTTCCTTTTTCAACCAATAAATCGCTTAGCCCGGATTCATTATAATCGTGGTCGGTCAGACTTAAAACCGGTTTATTCAATTGCATTGCCATACTAATCACAGCTTTCCTGATCATTTTTGGCGTCCATTCACATTCGCCGGTAAGCCATGGAGATTTGAATCTTGTTAAATCTGAAGCCGCAAATTCATCCAAAACAAAAGAACAATCGTCATGATGTTGCAAAAGCGAAGCTGGATTTTCTTCGGTTGGCTTGCTTTCTACCGCTTTTTGAATTACGGGAGCTTTTGTTTTACCCCAGGCCATCAGGATAATTTTCCGGGATTTCATAATGGTGCTTATTCCCATGGTAATAGCCATTCTTGGAACTTCAGAAAGATTACCGAATTCCTGTGAATTAGCCATTCTTGTAGAATTGTCCAATGATATTAGGCGTGTTTTTGAGTACATTGGAGAGCCTGGCTCATTAAAACCTATGTGGCCATTAACCCCAATACCTAATATCTGAAGATCAATCCCACCTGCTTCTTCAATTTTCCTTTCATAATCAGCACAATGTTCCTTGATTTTATCTTTTGGTATCATTCCATTTGGAAGAAAATAATTTTTAGGATCAATATCTGTTTGTTCAAATAAATATTTGCGCATAAAATAGTGATAACTATTGAGCGCGTCCGCTTCCATTGGATAATATTGATCTAAATTAAAAGTAATCACGTTTTTAAAACTTAACCCTTCTTCATTGTGCATTCTGACAAGTTCAGCATATAATGATTTTGGGGTAGATCCCGTGGCAAGTCCAATCACTGCTTTTTTTCCTAAGGCGCTCTTTTTTTTTATTAAATCTGAAATCAGTTCTGCAACATAATGAGAACCATCTTTTGGAGTTTTAAAAATTTGAACACGGATTTTCTCCAGGGAGTCGGAAAATGATTGGTTTATAGGCATAATTTATAAAATTTAAATTCTGTTAAGAGAACAGATAAAAGGAATTAGTGAGCAAAAATCGTAAATATATCTTGCTTTACTAGGAAACAATGAAATTTTATTAAAGACAACCGATAAAATATTTATTGGAGTAGGTTGATTGTTCGCAATTACTTATTTTTTCAATTATTCCTGATTTAAGTCAGCACAATTGAAAGAAGTTTTTGGAATTTTAATCAAAAACTTTATTTAGAATTTTGGTTAAAGCTTGTAGTCCGTAATAAATATTGCACGCAGGCTAATGCAAGTAGAAATTTATTTGGGCAGTTCTTCTTGAAAATGAATTTCCAAAAGTTTTACGATTGATTTATCAAATCCTCTTATTTAACATTTCTTTTTAATAAAGATATTAAGTATAGGTTTAATGCTCTGGTAAAAACAGGCGCTTTTGAAAAAGCTCTGTGACAATTTTGATAAAAAATATTAAAATTTTAGCTATTATTTAAGTATAGAAGCGCTATTGATATTTAAAAAATTCAGGAATTTCGGTGTGCTGAATTGCTTTTTAGAAAATCTAATAAATATTTATTTTTTAGTATTATCGGAATAAGTAATGCGTTGTTTACTGGTTATTTGCCTTGTTAGTGTTAAACTTTTTTTGGGAAAAATTAGGTTTGAAAAATAGGGTAAAAAATACCCACCTTGGCATAAATATTGCAAATTACTGCTGATAAAAAGTATGAAAAGCCCTTTAAAAATTACTCTTCAAGAAATGTGCCACAATCCAAAATTCCTTATTTATAAATTATAATTCAAAATTTAATTAAGTCTTTAATTAGTTAAGCCCTAAAATTAAAAATATTCATATCCCTAAATTGAATATTAGCTATTAAAACCTTTTACTATAAATCAATAATCTACAAAAACCTTACATTAATGAAAAACTTTTTAACAATTGCTTCAGTCTTCCTCTTAACTTTTTTTTCATTTAATAGTTTTGCAACTACTTATTATTTATCCAGTTCTTCTGGAAGTGATAATAATTCAGGAACAGATGCTTCATCCCCCTGGCGATCTATTGATAAACTGAACTCCTTTTATAATCTCCGATCAGGTGATAATGTTTTATTTAAAAGAGGGGATACTTTTTATGGAGGAATCCAAGTAAATAATAGTGGTAGTTCAGGTAATCCTATTACTTATGGAGCTTATGGTTCCGGAGCAAAGCCAATAATTACGGGTTTTACAAATATTACTTCCTGGAATAATTTGGGTAGTAATATTTGGGAAAGTAGTGACGCTGTATCGTCTCTGTCCTATACTAATATGGTTTCAGTAAATGGTATTAACACTCCGATGGGGAGATATCCAAATACTACAGGGCCTAACACGGGTTATCTTTATATCCAATCTCATTCAGGTAATTCATCTCTTACTGCCTCAGGCGGATTGGGTTCAAATAATTGGACAGGAGCAGGAATTGTAATTAGAAAAGAGAAATATGTTATTGAAAGAGGAAAAATTACTTCTCAATCTGGTAGTACTCTTTATTATAACGGGGCGAGTCAATACAACACGCAGGATGATTTTGGCTTTTTTGTTCAAAATGACCCCAAGACACTTGATGTAAATGGGGAGTGGTATTATAATCCCTCCACCAATAAATTAAGAATTTATAGTAGTTCACGTCCTTCTGACGTTAGAATAGCTACTGTTGAAAACCTTGTAAGTAGTAGTAGTAAAAGTAATATTACATTTGATAACATAACTTTCACAGGGTCTAATTCTGACGCAATTTCATGCCTGAATTCTGGTAATAATCTCACAGTTCAAAATTGTGACATCACATTAACTGGAATGTCGGCTATTTGGACTGTAATACAAAACAGCATTATTCAAAATAACAATATAAGTGATGTAAATTATATTGGTGTTTATTCATCGGCTGATAATGCAGTAATTAAAAACAACAGCTTTAATAACATAAATCTATTTGAAGGTGCTGATCAAATTATTGCATCAGGTGGGGTAATTTCAACCTATGGCCAAAATACAGTTGTTCAGTATAATCAAATAAACAATTGTGGATATAGCGGTATAAAATTAGGAGGCTTGAATACACGCGTATCTAATAACTTAGTTAACCGTTTTTGTTTAATAAAAGAAGATGGGGGTGGAATTGATATGAGTGCCCGTGATCGTGCCAGAGGGAGTGTTATCGATGGGAATATAGTGTTGAATGGAATTGGATCCAGTAATGGAACTTCAGATATCAATAGCCATGATTTCGGGGGGATTTTCATTGATGCTTATGGAACAGGGGTTACAATTACAAATAATTCCGTTGCTAACGTGGCTACAGCAGGGATTAAGCTACATGGATCAAATAATATAATAATCAAAAACAATACAACTTTTAATAATGGTGGATCAAGTTGGACTAAAGGGGGCATAATGCTGCTTTCAGTGGATGCTTACCCGATTTATAATCTCACAATTGAAGGAAATATTTTTGTAGCCAGAAATCCTGATCAGTTAGCCTTTTTTGGTTATCCAGCCATGCAATCATTTGGAACATCCAATAACAATTATTTTGCTAAGCCAATAGATGAAAGTACAGCAATAAAAGCTTACAGTAATGTTTATAACCTGGCTGGCTGGAAATCCTATTCAGGAGAGGATGGCAGTTCTAAGGGATCGCCTAAAACGATTTCGAACGTAAATGATTTAAGATTTGAATATAATGCAACTTCCTCTTCAAAAACAATCCAACTAGATGCCAATTATATTGATGTTAAATATAATTCATACAATGGTTCTATAACTCTTGCTCCTTACACATCTGCAGTATTAATTAGAAATGGAGATAGAAGCGGTAATAATCCTCCAACTGCCGATGCTGGATCAGACCGGATAATTCAACTTCCTTCAAATAGCGTTGTTCTTCCCGGAAGCGGAAGTGATGCAGATGGATCGGTAGTTTCCTATTCCTGGAGCCAGGTGTCAGGCCCCTCTACTGCAACAATGGTAAATCCCTCTTCAGCTCAGGCCGGCGCGGGTAATTTAATTGAAGGAGCTTATGTATTTCAATTAACTGTTACAGATAACCAAGGTGCCACTGGAACATCTAAAGTTACAATAACAGTGAAATCAACCGAATCATTATCAGGTTCAAATGTTCCACCTATGGCAATTGTGGGCGATGATAGAACTATCCAACTTCCAAAGAAAAGTGTAGTTCTTCCCGGAAGTGGAAGCGATGCTGATGGATCAGTTGTATCCTATTCCTGGAGCCAGGTTTCAGGACCTTCTACCGCTACCCTGGTTAATACATCTTCAGCACAGGGGGGCGCCGGTGATTTGGTTGAGGGAGTTTATCAATTTCAATTACAGGTTACCGACAATCAGGGGGCCACAGGGACATCTGTATTAAAAGTAACGGTGGAATCCGGAACGTCAGGATCAAATATTAAACCGATAGCTAATGTTGGTGATGATAGAGTGATTGATTTTCCTAAAAAAAGCATTGTACTACCTGGAAGTGGCAGTGATGCAGATGGATCAGTTGTATCCTATTCCTGGAGCCAGGTTTCAGGCCCTTCTACTGCTACGCTGATTAATACATCTTCAGCACAGGCTGGAGCCAGTAACTTAGTAGTGGGTGTTTATCAATTTCAATTACAAGTTACCGATAATCAGGGGGCCACAGGAACCGCAGTACTCAAAGTGACCGTGAATTCTGAAAACCCCAATGTTCCGCCAGTAGCGAATGTTGGTACAAACAGGCAAATTTATCTACCTAAGAATAGTATTGTTCTTCCGGGTAGCGGGAGTGATGCAGATGGATCAGTAGTGTCCTATTCTTGGAGTCAGGTATCAGGCCCTTCTAACGCAATAATGGTAAATCCATCTTCAGCGCAAGCTGGAGCGGGAGACTTAAATGAAGGAAAATATGTATTTCAGCTTACAGTTACTGATGACCAGGGGGCCACAGGGACTGCAAATCTCGAGGTAACCGTTAATTCAAATAACCCAAATATTCCGCCAGTAGCGAGCGTTGGTACAAACAGGCAAATTGATCTGCCTAAAAATAGTATTGTTCTGCCTGGAAGTGGAAGCGATATTGATGGATCAGTAGTATCTTATGCCTGGAGTGAGATGTCTGGCCCTTCTACTGCAACAATGGTAAATCCATCTTCAGCCGAGGCGGGAGCGGGAAATTTAAAAGAAGGCACTTATGTATTTCAGCTTACAGTTACTGATGATCAGGGAGCGACTGGAACTGCAAATTTAACTGTTGTCGTAAATTCCGGAAGCCCTAATATTCCGCCCGTAGCGAACGTTGGTACAAACAGGCAAATTGATCTGCCTAAGAATAGTATTGTTCTTCCAGGAAGTGGAAGTGATGCAGATGGATCGATTGTATCTTATTCCTGGAGCCAGGTTTCAGGTCCTTCAACCGCAACAATGGTAAACCCATCATCAGCACAGAGTGGGGCAGGCGACCTGAAAGCAGGAAATTATCAATTTCAATTGACTGTAACGGATAACCAGGGGGCAACAGGTTCGGCAACTCTTATTGTAACTGTAAATAGTGGAACTACCCAGGCCCGAATTGCCAATTTGAGCGATAGCTCTACAACTAAATTACAGGCGACTAGCCTGGCAAGCACAGAAACGACCCCACAGCCAGAAAGCGAGATGGGCGCTTCTTTTAAAAATAGTTTGAAAATTTATCCGAATCCTGCTGAGGACTTCGTAAATGTAGAAATATATTCAACAAATAATTCTTCTAAAGAAACTTTAATTATTTTAGATATGAGTGGAAGGATTGTTTATAGAAATGAATTTACATCTTCAGCTTATAATTATAAAAAACAAATTGATATTAGTAGGCTGAAAAAAGGAAATTATATAATTTCCGTAAACTTTAATGGCAGCGATATTCAAACTTCTAAGCTAATTAAATTATAGTAAAGAGTAATTTATTAAAATATCAAAAATTCTGACGAAATGGTCGGCCTATGGCCGACCATTTTTTTTGCATTCATTAGAACTATTTAAAATTGCATTCCCTTAACGCGTGAGATTTTTAAGGGTTTATTATTGCTGTTTTTTCCAAAAAACATGTCGTTTACTTTTGTAAAATAATAGTAATTGATTTATTTTCCCAGGATAGATCTTGTTTAGATTAAAAGCAATCATTTTATGTGTTTTTATTGATATAAAATTTATCATTCGATACAAATTATATCTTGAGGGCCAGGTGTTTTGATTTAATTAACAAAGTAATTTCAACATAATACCCGCCTGATTTTACTGGTTATATATGATAGTTTTAAAAAGCTCATAATAATCAAAAATCAAATAATATTCCCTTTGTTTTAGCGTTTAGAAATATGTATAACAATATCCGATACAAAATTGTATTCATTCCCTAGTGAATACATGCTAACACTAAATCCTAAATAGCAAATTTATTTGCTACTTAAAACCTATGAAAACATTTATCCTGTTGCCAATTATTATTGGCGCTTCACTAAATCTGTGTGCAAAAAATCTTAAGGTTGAATTTGCTGATTTTCAAAATCCAGTAGCCAACGCAGGCGCGGATAAGACAATCTATCTGAACCAAACAAATACTGTCACATTAGACGGAAGTGCAAGTTCTGGAGATTCGTACCAATGGACAGAGGTTTCAACTGATTACATGAGTGGTGCAACTATAAACACTCCAAATTCTAAAGTATCAACTGTATCAGGGTTACCGCAGGGCGTCTTCTATTTCAGAATCGCCGTTACATCCGGTGGGGTTACAAAAAAAGATAGTATGATGGTAGTAGTGGATGTTACCGCTCCTCCAAAAAATAGTAGGGTATTTTACGACTTCCCTATCCATAATCCAGATTTCGTTATGAGGATAAACCTTCGGGACGATACTACAGAATATTTAGGGTATAATGAAGGCTATAATAACTACTATCATTCAAGATGGTTCAAAGGCGGGGTTCAACAAGGTTTTATTGAGAGGGGAAGATTACAACAAGCAACCGTGGATAGTATGAGAGGCAAATTGTACAATACAGTCATTGCAGGGCAACCATGGGGAGATAATCAGAATCTTAATGGGAGTGGTTACTGTAGAAGTCAAATTAACATTACAGATCATTTTGCACCTGATACTAATAAAACTTATGTAATTGTCTGGAAATTCTATTTCCCGCAACCTTTCACGCTTATGTCAACTATACCTGACTGGGGAAGAATAACATCTTTGGATTTTCATGGCAATGACGATGGAAGCGGACAACTAACATCAATGTTTGGGAGAGATTTTTTCTATTTTATGGATAGAATAAAAATGCCAGATGGCTCATTTAGTGAAGATGGAAGAGAAATTAAAATGCTGCCGACAAGTGATTTATACAATAAAGCAAATACGGTCAAAATTACTTTTAGAGAAGGTTCAGGATTTAGCGGTCAAAAAGCATTTGTAAAAATAGAGGTTAATGGAGTTCAAAAACTGTTTAGAAATTCCGGGCAGGTGGGTAAAACACCTGGTGAGGATTATATAAAATTAACAGGAATATACGATTGGAGAAACCTACTGGTTCAGGCGTCTGACAATGTAAGCCATAAACGTTTCTCTATTGTTACAGAAGACGGAACGATATATGAAATAAATGCTACACCTACTGTCGATGCAGGATACGATCAAACAATTTCCACAAATGCAACAACACTTTTAGGAACCGCGAATGATGAAGGGGTGAGCGGTAATGGTGTCATAATTTCTTATAAATGGACAAAAATATCAGGAAGTACAGCAACAATAGTTTCACCTAATTCTGCAACTACTAATATCACAGGACTTACCCCGGGAACTTATCTATTTCAATTAAAAGCAACTGATAATAGCGGAATATATGGGCTTGATACAGTTCAAATAAATGTAACTGGTTTGGTAAATACATCTCCAACTGCGTATGCCGGACCTGATACTACAATCACACTTCCGTCAAGCAGTGTAATTCTTTCTGGTAGCGGCAAAGATGATGACGGAACCATATCTTCATATAAATGGAACAAAATATCCGGCCCCAATAGTGGAACAATAAATAATGCCAATTCTGCTTCTGCAAATGTTACGGGCTTAACAGGTGGAACTTATCAATTTGAATTAACCGTAACCGATAATCAGGGAGCCTCCGGAAAAGACACAGTACAAGTAATAGTAAATGCAGCAGCGAATATTCCACCAATCGCCAACGCAGGAAATGATCAAACCATCACTCTTCCCACTAATTCAGTAACACTTTCAGGTAGTGGTACAGCCACAGATGGGAGCATATCTTCATATAAATGGAACAAAATATCCGGCCCCAATAGTGGAACAATAAATAATGCCAATTCTGCTTCTGCAAATGTTACGGGCTTA
>JBDTKU010000027.1:0-5698 GCA_039935135.1 Ginsengibacter sp.
TTATTCATTGCTTCTAACTTATTGCCTTGTTTCCCTTCTGCAATGGTTTTTAAGGTATTGATGCTTAAGTTGATTTCGAAACCTATCATTACTACCAACGAGTTTAAAAATATCATGATCATAATTACCATGATAGTACCGATCGAGCCATATAATAAATTATACCTGCCAAAATTGTTTACAAAAACTGTGAAACCTAAAGTCACTAAGATGCTTAGAAAAGTGGCGACTACAGCACCGGGAGAAACAAGGTTCCATCGCCTCGTGGTAGATGGCGCATAGCGATAAATAAACGCGTAGGAATAAAAGATTAAGCCAATAATGAAGATCCATTTTCCGTATAAGATCAGGTTTTTCAATTCCAGATTTTTTATCCCTATCCAGTTTAAAATGTTTTTTTGGAGCAATAATAAAATGAGACAAACTAACAATAAACCAAAAAGCATCATTGTTAGCTTGATGGCTTCCCACCTGGTTTTCAGGCCTTTTATCTTTTGAAAGCCCACATGATTTTTATTAAAAGAACGCATCAAACCCATTACAGCGCCTGAAGCAAAAAACAACGATAGGATAAAAGTGAATGACAACATTCCGATTTTTGAACCATCGATAAAGCTATCTACGAATTGTATAAGACTTTTATTATAAGAAGATGAAGGAATGATATCATGAATGAGCCCATGAAGCTGGATCTTAATTCCTCTTTTTGAAACAAAAGGAAGATTAGGAATCAGTGTAAAAAGAAACAAACAGGATGTGGGCACCGACATGATAAAATTATACGAAATGGCGGACGCTTTTTCTGTAAAATTGGGAAGATTAAAATCTTTAAATAAATGCTTCATCACAGCAAAAACAGTCATTCCCTGGAAACCGGGTGGCGACCATTTTTTACTCTTCCTTACCAGGTATTTTATCGGGTGAAGAATGAAGTATTTGTTTTTGTGCAAAATAAATTCTTATTTGAATCCGGTTTTTAATTAAACTAAAATAATTCTTTTTAATCTACTGATCTTTTTGCCTTGATTTAATAAGACTATCAAGTGCTTGCTGATAGGCCTTTGCAAAAACCTGGTGCTGCTGATAGGTGGATGCGAAATCAGAATATCCCGAAAAATCAGAGCGGGCTACAAAAAACAAATAATCAGTTTGTGGAGAATTTAAAACTGCATCAATTGTTTTAATAGAAGGTGTACAAATTGGACCGGGAGGCAAACCTGTATTTAAATAAGTATTGTATGCTGAAGGAAACTGCAGGTGTTTGTGATAAATTCGCTTCAATTCAAAATTACGCATTGCAAATTTTACTGTAGGATCTGCTGCCAGCCTCATTCCTTTTCTAAGTCTGTTAATATAAACGCTCGCAATTTTCCCTTTGTCTTCAGCTTTGTTAGTTTCTTCTTCCACTATTGAAGCGAGAGTGTAAACCTGATTAGGTTTAAGATTCAGCCTTCCTGCTTTTTCTTTTCTTTCTTCATTCCAGAATTTCTGATTTTCATCATATAATTTTTTGAAAATATTTTTCATTGACGTATTCCATGTATAAGTGTAAGTGTTTGGAATCACGTCTGTCATCACTGTATTAGTGTCCACATCATATTGCTTAAGCAAAACCTCATTATTTAAAAAATCCATTACTGAAGAAGAATCAATTTCAAAATTATCGCTGATCTTTTTTGCCAAATCTTCCTTGGTTCTTAATTTGGTTATCACCAGGTTTACAGGTGACTGCCGGCCAGAGCGAAGCATTTTTACCAAATGATACAGGCTCATTCCGTTATTCACTTTATACTTTCCCGCCTTTACTTTTTGAGGATAACCCGCATATTTGGAAACCTGGTCAAACCAGAAATTATTAGAAATCATATTATTTTTCAGCAAACTGTCTTTTACAACTGCGTAGGTGCTTCCGGTTTTGATATACAAAAAATATTTTTGAGGATTATGAACGGTTGGCCCAAACACTTTCCAACCACACCATGCGGCTATCAAACCAATGATCACAATAATAACGAAAATCACTCTGCGGGTTTTCATATCGATTAACTGACGGGTTGATTGAAATTTTATTTTTGTCCTTTTCTGAAATAATTACTCATAAAAAACCCCGCCTTTTTTAGTAAGACAGGGCATAAAATATCATGTGTCATTTATTGTGCCGGAGTTGGGGCCTGAACGGGAGCCTGCTGTGTAGAAGGCATTGGCACTGTATTATTCTTTTGAGGTGCCATCGGTGTACCTACCGGTGCTTCGTTAATTAAATTTTCATTTGAATTGATAGAGCCGGTCTTTGGAATAAACAAAGTAGAAGTAATGCAAAGCACTCCAATAATTATTGCGAAGAGCCAGGTACCTTTTTCCAAAACGTCTGTGGTTTGCTTTACGCCCATCAATTGATTACTGAATCCACCTAAAGAGGAGGAAAGCCCACCGCCCTTGGGATTCTGAATAAGTACTATCACTCCTAATATTATAGAGGCCAGAATAATAAGAGTTATAAAAAGAAATAACATATTAAGTGATTTTTAAACTTTCAATTTTGGCTGCAAAGTACGCACTTTTGGAGGGATTAATCAAACTTAATTTTTGATACATTTCCAATGCTTTTTCACGTTTACCCTGTTTTATCAACACTTCAGCCATAGCTTCTGTGAGCACATTTGCGTTTTGATTAGATACTTCTGATGAGGTTTGTATTAATTTTTCAATCACTTCATTTTGTTCCGGCAATTGATCCGGGTGTAATTTCTTCATGCTTTTCAACCAGGCTGTAAAACTCTTTACCTGTTTTCCTAATTGGTCATTATTTAAAGCTTCCTCACTTAGCTTAATCCCCTGGGAAGCAAAATAATCCACTGCGTGCAAGGGTTCAAAAGGAATTTCATCATGATCTTCTTCTTCCTCCTTTTCATTTAATATAATGGATTGCTCTTTTTTTTCTTCCTCAATATTTTGATCAATAGAATCTTGATTTTCTAAAACAGAAATCTCTGATATTTGTTCGTTTACTGGTTGAGGCGAATCCTCATCGTTTTGTTTTTCAACAAATTCTTCTACTACATTTTCATTTGAAACTATGGGTTCCTCTTTACTTTCATTCTCAATATTTTGATCAATAGAATCTTGATTTTCTAAAACAGAAATCTCTAATATTTGTTCGTTTACTGGCTGAGGCAAATCTTCATTGGTTCTATTTTCTTCAACAGGAAGCAAATTGGACTCTTCAAAAGTTTGAATGGGAAATTCTGGTTGAGCACTGTCTTCAATTGATATTTCCGAATTTTCAATTGCAGTATCCATTGATTCAATTGCTGTTTCATTATTCCCGCTTGCCCCGGGCGTTTCCGGAGAACTTACTAAATTTTCTTGCAAACTATTTTCATTTACCATTGATAAACCAGACAATTGAAACTCCATCCAATAAGGGTTATGTAAAAAGATCCCGGTTTGTTTCGCCACTTCATTAAACCGTGGGTCATTGTTTTTTTTCAATTGATACAACCATAAAAATCTTGCAATCGAACTTACAGGGTAATCCCTTGCAACATTCTCCAGTTCTTCCTGGTTCTTAGAAATATCAGCGAGATAAAGTTCGGCGTAATTGGTGGCTGTATTCATCAGATTTGGATTACCAGTTTGAAAATATTTTATTGAAAATCGCGTCTGTCACCGTTTTAATAATTTTATCCATTAGGTTGCTTTCTGCGGCCTGCAAAGTTTGGCTGGCAGGAAAATCATAATTGCTTGTTAGGTCTGTCTCAAAACTTTTTGCCGGATCAGGATCCACGGTGTTCTTAAATATCAAATGAAAAGTAACATTAAGGCGGTTGCTTGACGCCTGTTGATTAGAAATTCCACTCGTGGTAACGCTGTAATCGGATACATAACCACTGATATCATAATTGGCATCATCATTTTTTGTTTCGCGCAAACGGGTCTGGCTAATGATCTTCTGGCGAACTTTTTCTGTTAGTTGCGGCGCGATGGTTGGATTAACATAGCGTGCCTTGTTCTCGAATAAGTTTACGCGAAAAGTCGTGATATCTGCAGGTATGGGCGAAGTATCTTTAAAAGAATATTTACAGGTTGCAAACGTGAAAATCACGGAAATGAAACCAAGTGATAGGAATATTTGTATTCGTGATTTATTTTTCATTTTGAGAAAGATGAGGTTTCTTATTTGCGTTTATTCATTAATGTTATACTCCTTAAGTTTCCGGTATAAAGTCCTTTCGCTGATGCCAAGGTCACTCGAGGCGTCTCTTCTTTTACCCCTATGTTTTTTTAGCGCTTTAATGATAAGATCTTTTTCTGCGTCCATAATACTCAAAGATTCTTCTATTTCCTGATGTTCATCAATATTATTATTGTTTCTCAATACCACCGGCTGAACCTGGGAAATTGAAGATGGCCTTGGTTCATTATGAAAATCATTCAGCATTGGTTGTTCACTTCTGAAATTATTTTCATTGATGGAGGAAGGATTTTGTAATACATCAAAAAACATTCTTTTTAGCTCCGTCACATCTTTCTTAACATCAAAAAATAATTTGTATAAAATTTCTCTTTCGTTCGCAAATTCCTTTTGATTTACGCCATCACGATGAGTGGAAAGAACCGGCAGCCGGTTATAATTTACATCAGGTAAAAAATGTTGAAGTTCTCCAGCACCGATTGATTTGTCTTTCGAAAGAACTGAGACCTGTTCTGCAATATTTTTTAATTCACGGACATTTCCGGGCCATGGATAATTGACAAGAACTTCCCGAGCTGCATCACTTAATTGAACGGGAGGCGATTTATATTTTTCTGCGAAATCAACAGCAAATTTTCTAAATAACAGTGGAATGTCTTCCTTTCGGTCGCGCAATGCCGGAACTCTAATGGGAACTGTGTTCAAACGATAATATAAATCTTCTCTGAATCTGCCGGTGTGGGTATATTCCAGCAGATCTTTGTTAGTGGCAGCAATCACTCTTACGTCGGTTTTTTCCACTTTGGATGAGCCCACCCGAATGTATTCGCCGGCTTCCAAAACGCGAAGCAAACGGGCTTGCGTTCCAAGGGGAAGTTCTCCAATTTCATCAAGGAAAATAGTGCCGCTGTTTACGGTTTCAAAATAGCCTTTCCGTGAATCCACAGCACCGGTAAATGACCCTTTTTCGTGCCCAAAAAGCTCTGAGTCAATCGTTCCTTCAGGAATAGCTCCGCAGTTAACAGCGATAAACGGATTGTGCTTTCTTGCGGAAAGAGAGTGTATGATGTGCGAAAAAACTTCTTTTCCCACGCCACTTTCGCCGTTGATTAAAACGCTTAAATCCGTATTAGCCACTTGTATCGCCACATCAAGGGCGTAAACCAATCCCGGAGAATTTCCAATAATTCCAAACCTGTTTTTTATTGCTTGTTGATCCATTTATTTTTATTCTAAATATTTTGAGATTTTTTTTTAAAAAATTGGAATGTACTTTTTAATAGTAATATATAAACGTTCAGCTTCGATCATATCGTAATCGTGAATTACTATATGCCTCATTCCGATTATATTTTTCAAATTACTTATAGCCAAATCTTTTTTGATTTTGTTTGCGTTCTACAAAGCTTGTCCAATTATTGATAGTCCTCGTTCGACAGCCCATTTAAATTCTATTTCTTCCAATTTATTCAAGGTAATATTTGCAGTGAAAGATTCTAAATT
>JBDTKU010000028.1:0-10040 GCA_039935135.1 Ginsengibacter sp.
CCGCGTATAATTCCGCCATGAGAAATAATTTCATTTTTTTTTACAGAAATACTTTCAGATTCATCTTGTTTTGCGGCTAATAAATAAACCAATGATGCAGTCCCATCCATGGTCGGCTCGTTGGTGCTGTAATCACCATTGTCATCGTGATAAACAGCGAGGTCACTTTGAAATTGCGCATAAGCATCATCGCGATGTAATGTAATTCCAATAAGGCTTTTAAAAATATGAGTATAAACCGGCCCATCAATCAGTCCACCATAAAGAGGGTAATTTTTTAAAACAGATAAAGCAGAATGTGGATCAGTGGGTGTGTCGCCCCATGAAGGCAAACCATAAACCATGCTGGTGCCCCATGGATTGTAGCCAAACAACCAGTCAATATTCGCCTGGCCGAATTCAGCAAAAGAATTATCGCCGGATAATTGCTGGTACCATAAACACTGAATGGCAAAGGAAGTTGTGAGATTATTACTGCACCAGATAAAGGGTACACCCCTGTAAAACGCATTCTCTTTTGCGCGGCTCCAAACGTCTTCTATCCCTTGTTTATAATAACTGATTAGTGAATCTTTTTTGCTTCCTTTTAATTGTTTTGCCAATTCATAATGTCCCAAATTTATAAAAGGATAATATTGATAATGATTAGCGGTATCCCTGTAAAACCATGGCGTTACTTTTTCCGGTTGAGAATATTTAAACGAAGAATCTAAAAGATTCGGAAAATCTTTACGTTTAAAATCTTGTAAAGATTTGGCCAAAGACGCAAACCCTAATTCCATATCATCGGTCCAATTATCCTCCGCATAAATGTAGGGAGAAACCACCGAAACGGTTTGAGTTACGCCCGGTTTAATTAAAGCATATTTCATGGCAGAATAAGCATGATTAATTAATTTATCGGCATATCCAGGATTGGATTTGTCAAACAAAACCGCACCTAATGAAAAGGCACTCGCAAACTTTCCGGCAGTTGAGCTTGTTCCGGTTGTGTGGTTCATAAACTTTCCTTGTTGCTGGGGTTCGCCATTAATAAAATAGACAGGACGCTCAAATCCTTTCCCATAAAAAGCATCTTCGTCCGGAATGCGGAAACCTTGATGGTCGCGGTCATCAGCAATCTGATTGAACATCCAATCCGGCCTTGGATGCATTTTTAATAACCAGTCTAATCCCCATTTTGCTTCATCCAAAACATCCGGTATTCCATTTTTCCCCTCTAATCCATTCGCCTCCTTTTCATCTCCAAAAACCTTTGGAAAATCGCGGTAAGCTGCCAACAGATGCCACGTTGCGTTGGCAGAAGTGGTTGAGTATTGCAAATAGTCAGAAGCGTCGTGCCATCCACCAACAACATTTATAAATGTGCTGTCGGGCATTGGCCCATACATTGTATATCCATCATGGGTATGACAGGAATCTTTCAAAAAAGGATTAAAACCACTTCGTTGTTGACGCATATAAAAAAGGCAGAAATCAGCAGCGCCTTTATAAACATCCCGGTCAATTTTGAAAAAAGGAGAAACTGCATTGCCTGCTTTCAAAAAATATTTTCCGGGTTTATTAAATGAAGAAAAATTAAGCCGATACGTATTTGTAAAAGGGCCATAAGCGCCAAAAGATTTGCCTGCATTTTGTGTAAAAACAGTTTTACCAGTAGCAGAATCAATGAGATCAAAAGTATTAATCGGAGAATTCTCTTTACTACACCAAACTGCCACCTTTATTCCATTAGGCGTATATCCCAGTTGGTTAATTCTTATCCATTGATTTGGATTTTCTTTTGGTGAAAAAGAAAAGATAAATCCAACACTTAGAAAAAGTAAAACCACTTTTATCAAAGAAAATTGAGTGAAAAAAAAATTTTTTATCATAATTCATGTTTTATTTCATGGTCCGTAAAATGCAAAATAAAAATCCATTCTATTTGTTAGTTTACTATCCTGTAAACTAGTGTTAAGTCATCTATAAAGTGACGCATATCCCAGAGACACTGAGTACACAAAGCAATACTCTTTGTGGTCTTTGTTCCTTTGTGGGAATTTCTTTTCACGACATGATAAAGTTGACACGACACTAGTAAATGTTTACGATTCAGACGATGAAATTACTTCCCCATTTAGGACAGAATATTTAGGTTTAAAATCTTCTGAGAAAATGGTAAGATTTGCTTTTAATCCTTCTTCAATTTTTCCGCGATCCGATAATTTCATTACCTGTGCAGGATATGTGGAAGCCATGCGCAACGCCTCGTCTATTGGAATTTGCGCATGTTCAACACAATTCTGTACTGCCTTTAAAAGAGTCAGTTTAGAACCAGACAATGTTCCGTCAGGCAGCGTAAAACGGTCTTCTTTTTTAACATGAATATAGGCGCCTTCTTTAACCTCCTCAACAGCATCTGTAATTAAGAACAATTTTTCTCCCATCATTTTTTTGCTGATCATTAAAGTATTGTAATCCACATGAATTCCATCGGCAATAATGCTGGCGAATACATTCTTTGAAAGATAAATAGCGCCCGGCAAGCCCGTAGCACGATGATGAATAGGTGACATTGCATTGAATAAATGCGTATTGGTGGTAATTCCGTTTTCAAAACCTTTTACCGCTTCCTGGAAGGTTGCATTGCTATGACCCGCGGAAACAACAACGCCATTGTCCACCAGCATTTTTATAATTTCTTTGTCCACCATTTCCGGGGCGAGTGTCATTATTTTCAACACTCCATCAGCAGCCTTTAATAATTCTTCAACTTCTTTTTTCTCTGCACGCTTAATAAATTCTGAAATATGAGCGCCACGTTTTATTGGATTGAGATAAGGACCTTCAAAGTGTAACCCTAAAACTGATGGATGGGGATTTTCTTTGACTACTTTTATTGCTTCATGAAAAATCTTCATTGAATTGGTGGCAAGCGTAACATAAAAGCCTGTAGTGCCAACACTAAGCAAGCTTTCTGTCATGGATTTTAAAGCGGAAGCGGAAGGCGCGTTGGAAAATAAATATCCACCGGCTCCATAAATCTGGATGTCAATTAATCCCGGTGAAATGATACCATTTTTGCAATCAACTATTTCAGAATTTTTCGGAATCTGTTCGGTTACTGTAATTCCTTTTATTTTATCTTCTTCGATAACGAGGGCTTTTCCTTTAATTTTTTCTTTGCCTGTGTAAATAGTGGAATTGATAAAAGTCGTCAACATGAAATGCTTTTTAATATTGATTAATGAAGCTTAAACTAAAGCGATTCTCCTGCATTTAAAAAATGAAACAATGCAAAAAACCGCAAAATAAAATTATGATTTTTTCAATAGTAAATCAAAATATTAATTCAGTGCTTATTTTTTATATAGCTTGTTTCATCGTTTTTAATCAGGAAAGTGCGAGATTATCAATTTATTATTGCAAATAAACGCAAAGACGCGGTCAAGTGAATTAATCTTAAATGACCTTTATGATCTACAAAATTGGAAAGGAGAAAAAGGCAGATTTTTAAATTAACTTTGCCCTTCATACTGTTGAAAAAACAGCAAATCAATTCAATGAGCCAGCAACCATTCCAAAAATTTATCAATCCAAAAAATAATGCTGCTGTAAAAGAAAAGCATAAGCAGGATAAGAAAAAAGCTAAAAAGCAGCGGGCAGCCGATATCGAAAAACATTTTGAAGAAAAACGTGCAGCACGAACAAGAGGTTTTGAAAATAAACCTGCACCTGAAAAAAAACTTAACAAAAGGCAAAAATACCCTCAGAAAAAAACAGAAATTCCTGATAAAAGTTCGTTTACTGGTGGCACTGAAAAAAAGAAGTCGGCTCATCCTGAAATGCCGTTGAATAAATTCTTAGCGCATTGCGGAGTTACATCAAGGCGCGACGCCGTTCAATTAATTATTGATGGGAAAGTTTCTGTAAATAAAAACGTAATAACCCAACCCGCTTTTAAAGTAAATGAAAAAGACGATGTAGTTTACAACGGCAAAAGATTATTCGTTACTAAAAATCTCGTGTATATTTTATTAAATAAACCCAAAGATTACATCACTACAACTGACGATCCGCAGAATAGAAAAACCGTTTTACAACTGACTAAAAAAGCGACCGATCAGCGTATTTATCCTGTAGGAAGATTAGACAGAAACACTTCGGGTGTTTTGCTTCTCACCAATGACGGCGACCTTACACAAACGCTAACTCATCCAAGTTTTAATATTAAAAAAGTGTATGAAGCCAAATTGGATAAACCTTTGACCAAAGCTGATTTTGAAAAAATTTTAAATGGGTTAAAATTGGAAGATGGCGAAATATTTGCTGATGCGTTGGCGTATGCTGATGCTAAAGACAAATCAATTATCGGGATAGAATTGCATAGTGGACGAAACAGAATCGTGCGTAGAATTTTTGAGAGCCTTGGATATGAGGTAAAAGGGCTTGACAGGGTTATGTACGCGAATCTTACCAAGAAAAACGTAGAACGTGGTAAATGGAGATATTTGGGAGAAAAGGAAATCCGCTTATTAAAATACATGAACAAACAAAAAAATATCAGCGGCGCAGGAACGAATTTAAAAACCACCAATACCAAAATTAAATAACTGTGAAAGGGCTTTCAATCATTTTCGAAAACGATGATTTCATCGCGATAAGCAAAGATGCCGGAATGCTTACCATTCCTGACCGGCATGACGATATGCAAATTTCGCTTTATAAATTATTGACTCAGAAATACGGTAAAATTTTTATTGTTCACCGCCTCGACCGTGATACAAGTGGATTAATTCTTTTTGCAAAAAATGAAACTTCTCATAAATATCTTTCTCAATTATTTGAAAATAGAAATATAGAAAAAAAATACCTCGGAGTTGTTCGGGGAAGCATGCCTGAAAAAGAAGGCTCCATTAATGAACCCATTGCTGAACATCCGGTGAAAAAAGGGCAGATGGTTATCAATAGAAAAGGAAAGATCTCACTGACTAATTACAAAGTACTTGAAGATTACAGCATCTATTCTTTGGTTCAATTTGAAATACAGAGCGGAAGAACACACCAAATTCGCGTTCATACAAAATCTATCGGCCATCCGATTATTTGCGATGAGGTTTATGGAGATGGAAAGCCGGTCTTACTTTCTTCATTTAAAAAGAAATATAAATTAAGCCAGGACGTACTGGAAGAACGACCGATCATGGCCAGGCTGGGATTGCATTCTTTCAGTTTACACTTCAAAGATGCCAACAACGAAGATTTTTTTATTGAAGCGCCATTGCCAAAAGATATGAAGGCACTTTTGCAACAACTAAAAAAGAACAGGGGATAAACCCATAAAAAAAGGATACAGTTTTTATCAATCAACCGTATCCCTTTCATCATAAAACTAAATTGTTTTTATAAATTCGGCTGCGGAGTATAGCGCATATAGGGTTTTACTTCTCTTACGCCTTTAGGAAATTTCGTTTTTGCATCTTCATTACTTATCGCATTTGAAATAATTACATCTTCACCAACTTCCCAATCTGCAGGAGTGGAAACACTGTAATCCGAAGTAAGTTGCAATGATTCAAGCACTCTCAAAACCTCATTGAAATTTCTTCCTGTTGAAGCAGGATAAAGGATAATCAACTTTATCTTTTTATCTGGCCCGATTATAAACAATGAACGCACGGTAGCTGTTGTAGAAGCGTTAGGATGAATCATTCCATAAAGATTGGCTACAGTTTTGTCCTGATCAGCGATTATAGGAAATTCAACATTACAATTCTGAGTTTCATTAATATCTTTTGTCCAGCCAATGTGACTATCCAAAGGATCTACACTCACTGCAAGCACTTTGGTATTTCTTTTTTCAAATTCTTTTTGCAACAATGCAGTCTTTCCTAATTCTGTGGTGCACACAGGAGTAAAGTCTGCGGGATGTGAAAATAAAATTCCCCAGCCATCGCCGAGATAATCGTATAAATTAATTTTGCCTGCTGTTGTTTCCGCTGTAAAATCAGGAGCAGCGTCGCCTAATTGTAAACTCATATTAATATTATTTTTGTTTTTAAATATTCGCAAATATAACATTATCCTATAAATTTAGTAGACTAAAATAGAAATTAGCAATAAAAGTTTGTTTACTGGAATTATCGTATTCTTCCAATTTTTATATAAAGCAAGGTTGGTATATTTTTTCTCATGATTAAAATGGCCGTTCTGAAACCAGTTCTTTGCAGAAGATTCTTATAAGTTTCCAGGTTCCCTGAGAAATTATTTTCGATAGCCATCACTGCATCCCCATCCTTGAGACCGGCTTTGTATGCCGGCGAGCCTTCTACAATATCATCAATATACACCTGGCCGTCCACGCTATACATGGTCATCCCGGTGTATGAATAATCAAAAGGATCTCTAAAATGACTATTGGGAGTTAAATGAATTTCCTTTTTTGGATAATTAATGATTAGGTTGAATCGTCTGAAAATATCATTCCCCACAAGCCCGCATCGCTGAGGATACGCCAGCACATTAAATTCATCGTCGAACAAATATGTAGGCACTTTTCTAAACTTATAATTCCCTATCTGCACTTCTTTGACCAGTGTAAGTTGCATTCTTTTTTTGCCACCCATTCCCTGTACTTGTATTTGCACTGGTTTTCTTCTCCTGATCAAAACTGAACTGTCTTCATTAAATTGGGTGCTTATCAAAAAACACAATCCCGCACCGGTATCAAAAAAATAATTTTCGGTAAATCTTTTTGAATCTTTCATGGTCATCGGAAAAATAGGAAGGCCCTGAAACTCAGGATGCAACAACATCCCATGAGGAGGATAAGATATATAACCCGGATTAAACACACCTATTTTCAGGCTATCGAAATTAACCTTTACCAAATACCTCGAGAAAAAACTATATCCGATTATCCCGTCTATTTTTATTCCATATACACTTGTCAACACCTCATAGTCGTTGATATAAAAATCTAAACTGTCAACTGTTAAGCCAGGAAAACTCAAAGATTGATGAGGCGCAAAATCCACTTTTCGCACCCCTGCTATTCCATAAATATATCTGCCTGAAGGAACATGAGGTATATTGTATCGGGCAGTAGTAGTAGAGTCTAAAGAAATGCCTCCACTTCCCGTATCCAGGATAAAGTTGAAGGTATCAGGTAAATTATTGAACCTCGCCTTTATCAATATTACTCCGCCATTCAATTGCTTAAAAGGAAATGAAGTAATTAATTTTGCAGGTTTTTCCCAATACATTTCCTGGGCAGATGCAGAAAAGCCTGAAAAAATGAAAAGTAAATAAAGGAATATTTTCATATCGGTTAAAATATAAATTTAAGATTTATGCGTGTACTTTTGCTTTATAATTTGCAAGGGTTCATTTAAAAAAAACCAGGAATACAGACTACATGAAAACATCAGGATTATTAGAAAAAGCTTTACGGTTTGAATTTCTATCTGTAGAAGAAGGTACCTTTTTATTTAAAAACGCTGCTTTGTCAGAGTTGATGGTCGTAGCGGACGAACTGAGAAGGATACAGGTACCTCACGGAAAAGTAACCTGGATAATAGACAGGAATGTAAATACTACCAATGTTTGTATCGCCAATTGTAAATTCTGTAATTTCTACAGGATCCCCGGCCATAAAGAGGCATACATAACTGACATCGAAACTTATAAAAGAAAGATTGAAGAAACTTTTAAGTTTGGAGGCGAACAGTTGTTATTGCAGGGCGGCCACCACCCCGACCTTGATCTGAATTATTATGTAAATCTTTTTAAAGAATTAAAGAAATTATTCCCTAAGTTAAAACTTCATGCGCTTGGGCCACCTGAGGTGGCGCACATAACAAAAATTTCAAAATCTACCCATCGCGAAGTTTTGTTGGCTCTAAAGGATGCCGGCCTCGATTCAATGCCCGGCCCCGGAGCTGAGATACTAACGGACAGGGTTAGACGATTAATAAGCAAAGGCAAATGTGGCTCACAGGAGTGGCTCGACATTATGAGAGAAGCACACAAAATAGGCCTTACCACTTCTGCCACCATGATGTTTGGCCATGTAGAAACCATTGAAGAACGCTTTGAGCATTTGGTGAAGCTTCGGCAGGTTCAGTCGGAAAAACCAAAAGGGGCCGTTGGATTTTTAAACTTTATTCCATGGACGTTCCAGGATGTTGACACCTTGCTGACAAGAATCAGAGGGGTTCATAATCTTACTACCCCGGAAGAATATATCAGAATGATCGCGATGAGCCGAATCATGTTACCTAATGTAAAAAACATACAGGCAAGCTGGCTTACAGTAGGCAAACAAATAGCACAGATTTGCCTTCATGCAGGTGCCAATGATTTTGGAAGCATTATGATCGAAGAAAATGTGGTAAGCGCTGCGGGCGCTCCACATCGTTTTACGGCCCATGGGATCCAGGAAGCCATAAGGGAAGCGGGTTTTGAGCCGCAACTCAGAAACCAGCAATATGAATTCAGGGAAATGCCGCAGGTGATGGAGGAGCAGGTGATTGATTATTAAAAATTTCAATTACAGAAAAAAAGTTCTACACTGAGTAAACACTTTATTCTTTTGAGAAAGGGACCTATTTTTTTACGGTTTAAATCCTATTCTTGTTCTCGGCTCTTGTGCTGGGGTCAATAATTTCTTTAAGTATTCAAAAATTAATTTTATATCCTCTTCATGCCCAGTTAGTTTCCTTTCTACCTTTTCCATTTTTAATAAAACATCTTTATTCGTAAGTAACATTTGCTTCATTTTTGTGAAGATTCTTATAATTTGAACATTTACATCTATAGCTCTGTCGCTGCTCAAAATACAGGGCAACATGGTAACACCTTGTTCTGTAAAACAAAATGGAGCTTAACGTAAACCTTTTTATTCTTCTTTGGAGGACGCAAAATGCGACCTCCAATTTTCAAACTCTTTCTTGCTCATTTCAAACATAAAATCTTTGGGGAATCTATTGGGATTTCTTCTAACAGCTTCCTTTAGTCTTTTCGTTTCCACTTCATATAACTCAGCTAGATCTCTGTCTATCATAACTTTTTGACTTCTAATTACATAAATTTTATTCATAATTACTTCATCCGCTACTTATATAGGTTCCATCGCCTTTCCCATGTTAGTTTTTTTAAAGATTTATAAATATAAATTTAAATAAGAAAAGATAAGAATCTTGCTAAAAAAAGAGGCGATTTTTGAAACACTTTAAGCGAATAGTTTTAAAATAAATATTTTTGATCAATGGCATTCCAAACCTTTACTCCCGAACAATCTCATCCAAAAATAAAACAATATTGTGCTTACCAGGAGAGATGCCATTCAGAAGTAAGGGATAAACTGTATTCATACGGATTGCATAAGAATGAAGTGGAAGAAATGATTTCTACTTTGATCACTCAAAATTATCTGAACGAAGAGCGATTTGCGATCCAGTTTGCGGGAGGAAAATTCAGGATGAAACAATGGGGGAAAATAAAAATTAAACAAGCTTTAAAATTTAAACAGGTAAGTGATTATTGTATCCGGAAAGCGTTGAAGGAAATTGATACAAAAGATTATGAAAAGGTCTTTCAAAAGCTGGCCGAACAAAAACTGAAAACTTTAAAAAGTGAAAAAAATATCTTTATAAAAAAAAGAAAGCTGCAGGATTTTTTGTTGCAGAAAGGTTTTGAAACAAATATGATCCGGGAAGCGGTAAATAATCTTTGATACTTTTTTTAATCTAAAATAAAATTACATCTTTCAAATTCTAAGCATGTCTTCACTCACCATAACCATCATTCAATCGGATCTTTTTTGGGAAAACAAAAAAGCCAATCTCAAAATGTTTCAACAAAAAATTGAAAGCATTAGAGAGAAAACTGAAATTGTGATTCTTCCCGAAATGTTCAATACCGGCTTTAGCATGAAGCCTGAATTATTTGCTGAAAAAATGGACGGGGAAACCGTTACCTGGATGAAGAAAATTTCATCTGAAAAAAAAATTATCCTGACTGGGAGTTTAATGATCGAAGAAGATGGAAAATATTTT
>JBDTKU010000029.1:0-12530 GCA_039935135.1 Ginsengibacter sp.
GTGCTGTGCCAGTTGATCTTTCATTTCCTCTATCTTGTTTTCAGAAACCGCTTTTTGATGAAGGATATTTTCTATTTTATTTTGAATTGCATAAGAAGAATTTATGAGATCATTGATCGCCTGCTGTGTTTCCTGGAGGGCGTTTTCCTTCAACTGTTGGTTGTAGGCAATTACCTCGTTTGATTTTTGATTGATAACTGATTTAAGCTTAGAAACAATTTCCTGTTGAGTTGTAATTTTTTCTGAAATTTTTTCAAGATTTTTTGCTCTTCCTATTTTTTTCCCTTCAAACAATCCAACGCTTCCACCAGTAAGGGCGTATTTTCCTTTTACATATTTTCCGGTCTTTTCAAGAATTACGTGGCCGTTGCTGTGTTCCATCGCCTCGTCATTTTCGGCAATAAATACATTCCCCAAAAGATAATTGGCGAGATGGTTATATTTTTCATCAATCTCAATTACATTCAGAGCAGGAATGGCATCTGGTAATTCATCGATGCTTTTTTTATTTTCTTTTGAATTTAACTGGTCGAGCAAAAAGAAATTTGCTTTTCCTTTTTTATGTTCGTCCAATAAATGCACAGCGGTTAATCCTTGCTGCAAATTATCAACAACATAATAATTGAGGTAAGGCTCCAATACATTTTCAACCGCTGCACGATATTCCTCTTTTACATAAATCAGATCAGAAAGAACGGGTGCGGTATAATTCCAGGATTTATTATTGTGAAGAAATTTTACACTTTCAGGATAGCCTTCCATGTTATCAATAAGGCTTTTCAGCAGGTCATGTTCATTTTGCCTGGCATCCAGTTTCCTGTTTTCTTCTGCCAGCTCAGCCCTTAGCTTCTCCAATTCAGATTGAGTTTCAAAAATTTGCTCTTTCGTATGCTCCTGGCGCTTTTTTAATTCTTCAAGAAGACTTTTCTTCTCATTCAGTTCCTCCTCTTTTTCCTTTTTATCTTTTTGCAAAGTAGCAAGATTACTCTCTCTGGATCTTTGTTCTTCTTCTAATTGTGCAATTGATCTTTGTAAATTAAAAATTGAAGTATCGGCGACGGCTACTTTTTTTTCCGATTCAAAATAGCTGCGCTGCAATTGCATTTGTGCCTGCCTTAAAGTATCTACCGCAGTTCTTTTTGAATCGAAAACATTTCGTTTTTCTTCCGCATTATTTTTTAAATTACCCAGGTTTTCTTTATGCTCTGCCAGTTTAATTTCCTCATCGCCAATTTGTTGCTTTGAGAAAAGAATGCTTTCCTCTATTCCTTTTAACTGCGCCTCAGCTTTCATCAAAAAATCTTTCAGGTTTGTTTCTCTTTCACGCAGGTATTGCAAGCGCTGGGCACTCAATTTTTTCTGATTTTCTTTTTCCCTCACCGTATTATTGATGTCATTAAAAGCATGCTGCTGTTGCTGAAGCAATCTTTCCTTTTCAATAAAGCCAGCCTTTTCTTTTTCGAGATCAGCTTCTTCTGTAGCGACCTTTGCTTCCAATTCAAAACGCTTATCCGTTTCTGCCTTTTGCTGATCATTTAAGTCCCTGTAGGTAATATTAAAGCCCTCCAGTGCAGCCTTTGCCAATTCAATGCTTAGCCCACGATAATCCTTTTTTATTTCAAAATATTTCTCTGCTTTCTTTGCCTGGCTTTCCAGAGTTTTTAACTGGTTGTTAATCTCAAAAAGCAAATCTTCAATACGCGCGAGATCCTGTTCAGTGGCATCCAGTTTTAATTTTGCTTCCCGCTTCCTTGTTTTATAAATTGAAATTCCTGCGGCCTGTTCAAGCATTCTTCTCCTGCTGTAATCTTTGTCTTTAATGATATCATCCACCATTCCCAGTTCAATGATCGCATAACTATCGGTGCTCACCCCTGTATCCATAAAAAGATTATGGATGTCTTTTAAACGGCACGTTACATCATTCAGACGATATTCACTTTCTCCATTCTTATAATATTTTCGTGTAACCGTAACGGTTTGAAATTCGGTAGGAAGCAGGTTTTTGGTGTTTTCAAAAGTAAGGCTCACTTCTGCCAGTCCGCTGGCGCTGCGATTTTTCGAACCGTTGAACACGAGGCTTTCAAGATTTTCGCTTCTTAACTGGCTAATTTTTTGCTCGCCGATTACCCACCTTATACTATCTACAATATTACTTTTACCACAACCGTTAGGACCGATTACCCCGGTAATCCCCTGGTCAAAATTAACAATGGTTTTATCGGCAAAACTTTTAAAACCTTTTATCTCTAAATTCTTTAATCTCACTTTTCGGATTTTATAGGGCGGCTATAAAAAGGATACAGCGCTTAGAGCAAATATATCGGATATAGAAGTAAGAATATTTAGTGAAAGCTTAATGTCTTTCTTAGTTATACACAGATTTTTCACAGTTTTTTATACTCAATGAATTTCTTTATCTTTTAGTTGATTCTTTTTATAAATATGATTCAGTAAGTTTGTAAATATTTTTTATTATTCAATAAATTTTTAATCTTAAAACATCTGTAATGAAAAAATTTTTAGTACCCGTTGATTTTTCAGATGCTTCAATTAATGCAGCAAAGTACGCGATAGCATTAACCGCTAAAATCCCCGAAGCAGAAGTAACCTTATATAACGTTTACAGCAGCATCAACCTTCCGACATTAAATTCAAAAGATGAAGGATCAAGGCTTCAAATCTCTTTACATGAACTGGATGATATCAGATCAAATATTGGAGAGGGAAGGGAAAATATTTCAATAGTGGTTGAGGAAGGTTCATTTGTAGAATTACTCTCTGAATATGTGCTGGGGCATGCGACAGACATGGTATTAATGGGCATTACTGGTAGCTCAAGGATCAAGCAGGTTTTTATGGGCACTAATACTTTAAATGTTATCCGTGAAATAGATTGCCCGGTGATGATCATTCCGGCTGAAGCAAAGTTTACAGGATTCAAAAAAGTAGTTTTCACTTCTGATTTCACTGATGTAGCACGTACTACTCCATTCGTTTCTTTAAAAAAAATTATGAATACTTTTAAACCCGAGCTTAGCATTTTAAATGTTGACAGCGAGCATTTTGTGGAATTGACACCAGAATACCAAATCGAAAAAGAGGCAATGGTAGATAAATTGGGCGAGTACAATCCGGAATTTTCTTTTCTAAGATCTTACGACTTTTTGGAAGGAATCAGCAGTTTTGTAGAAGCAAGGAAGATAAATGCGATAATTACTGTTCCCAGGAAACATAGCTTTTTAAGCCAACTATTTAAAACCAGCCACACCAAAAAGTTAGCTTATCATAGCAATGTTCCTATCATTGCTGTGCCAGCATAAATATTTCCATCCTTTAATTAATAACACAGCCTTTTTCGAAAGGCTTTTTTTATGGAAAAAAATTTATGGGAAGAAAACAGTAAACCAATAAATAAAAGGGATTTTTATTTTACCAGGAATTAAAAAGCATCAATCGGCTCCAATTGCGTATTAAAACTTTTCAAAGAAATTATTGGGGATAAAATAATGATTTAGCTGAATTTATTACTTAGAATAAACTACATGCAACCGCGCACGGGTGGGTGTATCGTTAGTACCGTTCAACACAACGCGGCCTTCAGCAGAATTATTACGTATTGTAGAAAAAGGGCCAATTCCCTGGCCGCACCAATCTACATAGGTAGCCGTGTTGACAATAAAATGGGGAGCGCTCAATCTAAAAGTCAGGTTCTGTTTTCCTTTGGTAACAATGGACTGCACGTACCTGGTAATGTTTAAACGATATTCTGCGATGGATTGACCTGAAGAATTGGTCGTGAAAGATCTTTGACCTCCAAGATATTGAAAGCCTGTCTGGATTTCGTTAGAGCTAAAATCACACGGAATTGGAATATATTGGCCATTGTTAATAGAAGGGTCTTTAATCTCTACATACAAATTTACCGGAGCCGGGAAAACGTCATTTAATGAATTGGCAGAATAAACCTGGTCAACAATTATTTCCGCACGGTTTATCACCCTGTTTGATAAACCTGTAAGTGCCGGAACATTCAAAAGCGCAAAATTGCCGGGTGAAGCCTGGATAAAAATAAGACTATCGCCACTTTCTGGTTTAGAAAGATGATTGGTTATTTCTGAAGTTCCGTAGTTGTGAGTAATGGAATTTGACAATCCTGAATAACCAGACAATGCAAAATTTACAACTGAAGTATCAGCTGTACTACTATTTTTATAACGGATATAAAAAGATAAGTGGGATTGGGAAAGATCAAAATAATTCAATGCCTGCCCACCAGTTGATTGATCAGGCACCACTGCGAAGCCTTTAAAATAATTCACGAAATCGTTATCACTTCTGAATATTTGTGCAGAATCATCTATAAATTTTTGAGCAAACGCGAGTGAAACCGGTATTCTGAGCTGATTGGCAACATTTTCATTATACGCATGAACAGAATCCTTTAAAACCCAGGGATAAAAAGATTTTTCTCCTAACAAAACAGAGTTGTCATATCCTAATACTTTGCAAGTCGTGTAACTTTTTGTAACATCAAATGAATCGGAAAGCTGGTAAATATTTACCTTTTGCAATTGGTTGGTATCACCAAAAGAATGAGAATACGAAAGTACCATTATTGCCGAATCTATCTGGATACTATTCGCATCGGCGACAGGGAAATTATATGGGAAAAATTGAGGTTTAAATTCAAAATAGAGGCTGGCTTCTGTACTTCCAAATAAAGGATCGCTTGCAATAATTCCCAAGGCTTGCAAACTATTGCGATGAACAGTATCGCATTCTGTACTATCATAATTTATAGCTATGACTTTGTAAGAAGTGTCGAACGTGTGAATATTATCAACAGCAGGAATGAGGTTTTGCCCAAGTGTTGTTGTATCAATTTTGGTGCAGCCAATAGAAAAAGCTAATAACATCAGAATTCCCGCAACCGAAGATTTGTATTGGTTTTTAGACACCTAAAAAAAGATTTGAGTAGAGTAAATAAGGACAGAAATTATTTGGCGGCAAGGTCGGCATACAATTGTAAATAGTCTGTTAAATCTGATTCAGCATCATATTTAATAACCTTCTTACCACGCACCTTACTAAATTCTTCTACCAGCTTTTTGTCCACTTTTTCAGCACCAAAAGTTATAGAATCCGCGAAATGCGCACCACCTTTGAACATAGCGATATTGCTTCCTTCATTGTAGATGTCAATGTCCTTCTCCTTGATATTGGAATTTATAGAAGCAATGTTTGAAAAATTAGCTCCCATCTTTTCTTTATAAGTATTTTGACCGATGGTAAAAATCACTTTACAATTACTGAAAACGGGTTCCTTTTTATAAGCAGTTTTGATATACATAGGAATCAATCCTGTCATCCATCCACTGCAATGAATGATATCCGGAGGCCATCCAAATTTTTTAACCGTCTCCAATGCTCCTTTACAAAACAATACAGTCCTCAGACCATTGTCGGCAAACCATTTTTCGTTCTCATCATGGAATAAGGACTTTCTTTTAAAAAGATCTTCATTGTCCAAAAAATAAATTTGCAACCTGGCATTTGGAAGAGAGGCCACCTTAATTATCAACGGATAATCATCACCATCAACAGAAACATTGATGCCGGAAAGCCGAACTACTTCATGCAAACGATGTCTGCGTTCATTGATCATTCCGAAACGAGGCATGATGCAACGAACCTCCATTCCAGATTCATTAGATTTTACAGCTAACCTGTTAACAATTTCGGCAAATTCTGTCATTTCAAGATAAGGAGACATTTCGCTTGCTATGAATAAAATTCTTTTCTTTGTCGACATTTGCTAATGATTAATTGACTTTATTGTTTTTTTACAGGCTGCAAAGTTAACTTTTTTTTCGTTTATGTAATGCTAAACTCACTCTCAGATTCAACTTATAGGTATTTATGATCATATTTAAAAAAGAAAAAGACTTAATCAAATACCTTGAAAAAAGGGAAGTAACCCATAGTAAAATCGGCTTCGTTCCTACCATGGGAGCGCTACACCAAGGACATCTGTCCCTCCTGAAAGAATCTCAAAAAACTGCTGAAATATCTATTGTCAGCATTTTTATTAACCCTACCCAATTTAATAATAAAGAAGATCTTGAAAAATATCCGACCCCGGTTTCAAACGATATTTTATTGTTGGAAGAACATGGTTGTAATATTTTATTTCTTCCGGGAGAAAAAGAAATTTATCCGGATGAAAGATCAAAGCAAAAACATTTTGACCTCGGCTATCTTGAAACCATTTTAGAAGGTAAATTCCGGCCCGGACATTTCCAGGGCGTCTGCCTTGTGATTGAAAGATTATTAAATATAATAAACCCGGATTTTATTTTCCTGGGTCAAAAAGATTTTCAACAATGTTTAGTGATCAAAAGACTTATTAAAATTATGGGCAAAAAAATAAATGTCATTATTTGCCCTATTCTCCGGGAACCACGTGGACTTGCCATGAGCAGTAGAAATTTGAGATTAAATGACGCAGATAGAATCCGGGCTTCCCAATTACACGAAGCTTTGATGTTCATTAAAAACAATCATAGTTCCAATAATTTTTTCTTTCTAAAAAATCAAGTTCTAAAAAAACTGGAAAGCGAAGGATTTAAAATAGAATATCTTGAACTGGCCAACAAATATGACCTTACAATTTTTTCGGAATTTAACGCTCAAGAGGAATTAGTTTTATTGATTGCAGCTTATTTAGGGAAGGTTCGTCTTATCGATAATCTTTTAATTACTCGTTAATTAGCATTCGTTTACTATCTTGTAATTTCTTATGAAGAAGAAACTTTATTCTATTTTAAAATATATTCTTTTCCTTGGTATCGGAGTGTTTTTAACATGGTGGCAGATTTCAAAAATGACTCCATTTCAAAAGATCCAGTTTAGGGAGTCTTTGTCCCATGCGCATTACATTTACCTTCTTCCTGTTTTTGTTTTTACCATCCTGGGCCACATCAGTCGCGCAGTCAGGTGGAATATTTTAATTGAACCGATGGGCTACACTCCCAAAACTTCTAATTCTTTTTACGCAGTAATGGGTGGATATTTTGCCAATACTTTTCTTCCGCGCGCGGGTGAGATTTTAAGATGTACTCTTTTGAGCAAATATGAAAAAATACCGGTTTCTAAATTATTTGGAACCATCCTGGTAGAAAGAGTCTTTGATCTATTATGCTATTTTCTTTTGCTGGTCATTACGTTTCTTATTCAGATAGAAACTGTAAGTGATTTTTTTTCAAGTAAGATTAGCAAGTTGACCGATATGAGTACATCAGTCTCTCTATGGAGCATCTTAATCGGAATAATCGTTATGACCGCCATTTTTTATTTTATGGTTAAATGGCTTTTGATAAAATACAAAGATCATCATCTTATAATTAAATTGAAAGGCATTCAAATTGAATTAAAAGAAGGTTTTTCCGCAATACTCCACCTGAAAAAAAGAAAGAAATTTATTACCCATTCCATTTTTATCTGGTTTTGTTATTTGATTGAAGTTTACATTGGATTTTCAGCGCTGGATGCTACTTCCTCTTTAGGGATAACGGCCGCTTTCAGTGTGCTTTCATTGGCTACTCTTGCAATGATTGTTTCGCCCGGAGGTCTTGGGGCATTTCCTATCGCAGTTCAGCAGGTTTTGCTCATTTATAATGTAGATAATATTTCATTCGGTTGGCTCATGTGGGGCGTAACAACAGGTATTATTATTATTGTGGGAATCATAAGTTTTGGATTATTAATTTATCAAAATAAAATGAGTTATGAAAAAGAGTGACTCCTTAAAGGATCGGGTATTCAGTCGTGAAGGAATGAAGCAGGAAGTAACTAGATTGAGATTAAAAAGTAAAACGATTGTCTTCACCAACGGAGTTTTTGATATTTTACATGAAGGCCACATCGCGGTTTTGGCGGAGGCTGCTTCCTTTGCAGATGTATTGATCGTTGCCGTCAACAGTGATGCTTCTGTAAAAAAATTAAAAGGAGAAAGCCGTCCTATAAACGGTGAAGATTCACGCGCTTTGATTCTCGCGTCTCTTATTATGGTAGATGCTGTTGTAATTTTCAACGAAGAAACTCCCATTGAAATCATTAAATTAATTCAGCCGGATGTTTTAGTGAAAGGAGGAGATTACTCGCTGGAAACGATTATAGGCGCGAAAGAGGTTTTGGACAATGGAGGCAGAGTGGAAATCATCGCAATTCGCGAAGGCTTCTCTACCACAAATATTATCAACAAAATCAGCAGTAAATAACACTCACTGCAATGGATAAACAAAAAATTATTACACGCGACATTAGCTGGCTTGCTTTCAACGGCAGAGTGCTGCAGGAAGCAGGCGATGGAACAGTGCCCTTATACGAAAGGATTAAATTTCTCGGCATATTTTCCAGCAATCTTGATGAATTTTTTAGAGTCCGTGTAGCCACTTTAAAACGTATGATCCGCCTGGGTAGTAAAGCGAACATTCACCTGGAACACTCTCCTGAAGCCATTCTGGAAGAAATTAATTTTAAAGTTACCAGTCAACAAAACCAGTTTAACTACACATGGAAAATTATTTGTAATGAACTAAACAAACAAAGAATTTTCATAGTTAACGAACAACAGTTAAATAAGGAACAGGCGGAATTTGTAGTGGGCTACTATAATGATCATGTCAGAAGTTATATCGTGCCATTAATGATAGAGAATCTGCGTGACTTTCCTACTTTGCATGATAAGAGTATCTATCTTGCCTGCAAATTATCAATTGCAGATGATTCCATTCCCCAACGATATGCTCTCGTTTCGGTTCCGACGCGGTTGCCAAGATTCATAATTCTTCCAACGGTTGAAAACAAAAAATACGTCATTCTATTGGAAGATATCATTCGATACTGCCTTCCCCAGATATTTTCTTATTTCAATTACGACACTTTCAGCTCCAACATTATAAAAGTGACGAGAGACGCTGAAATGGATATAGATAATGACATTTCCACTTCATTGATTCAAAAAATAGAAAAGGGATTAAAAAACCGTAAAAAAGGAAAACCGGTACGGTTTATTTTTGATAAAGATATTGACATCGGTTTGCTAAATTACCTGATCAAGAGGCTTGGCCTGTCAACAAAAGATAATATCCAGTCCGGGGAACGTATCCACAATTTCAAAGATTTTATCGATTTTCCCGAATCAGTTTTTGAAAAGAAAAACCCAAGAAAAAGACCTTTCATTCACCCGCTTCTTAAGAACGTAAACAGTGTGAGTGAAGTTATTTTGCAAAGAGATGTATTGCTCAATTTTCCTTATCATTCTTTTGATTCTTTGATAGATATTTTGCGTGAAGCCGCTATTGCACCCGATGTAGTGAGTATAAAAGTTACCTGCTACAGGCTTGCCAGGAATTCTAATATTATCAATGCTTTGACGAATGCAGTACGAAATGGAAAATCAGTAACTGTCATTCTTGAATTAAGGGCGCGCTTCGACGAAGAAGCCAATCTTGAATGGAAAGAAAAGCTCGAGGAAGCAGGCGTGAAAGTCTTCACAGGTCTGCCCAATTTAAAAATCCACGCCAAACTCTGCGTGATAAAGAAAAGAGTCAACAACCAATCAATCTATTATGGTTTTGTGAGCACGGGGAATCTAAATGGAAAGACAAGCCTCGTTTATGGAGACCATTGTCTCTTTACAAGCAACCGCCATATAATGTCCGATCTGAACCTCATATTCAACTACCTTGAAAATCCTAAAAATGTTCAAAGTTTAAAAGCTTGCAGATTGCTTTTTGTAAGTCCATTGGATATGAGGAAGCAGTTTGAATTACTTATCAACAAAGAAATAAAACATGCTAAAGAGAACAAACCTGCTTCTATTATTTTGAAACTAAATTCTTTGAGCGATGAGGAATTGATCCTTAAATTGTATGAAGCTGCACGTGCAGGAGTAAAAATTAAAATGATCATTCGTGGAATTTGCTGCATGTACACCGAAAATAAAAAGTTTAAAAAGAAAGTGAAAGCCATCAGCATCGTGGATGAATACCTGGAACATGCGCGGGTAGTGATATTTCACAATTCAGGCAAAGAGAAATATTTTATATCTTCAGCCGATTGGATGGTAAGAAATCTTGATCACCGTGTAGAAGCTGCATGCCCGGTTTTTGATAAAAGCATCCAGCAGGAACTGAAGGAGATATTAGACATTCAATTGAATGACAATGTAAAAGCAAGGATACTTGACAATGACCTTTCCAACAAATATGTAATAGCGCCCGATGAAAAAAAAGTCAGATCGCAAATACAGATCTACAATACTTTACTAAAGAAAAAATATTAAAATTTGAAACTTGCAGCAATAGACATTGGAAGCAACGCAGCACGGTTGCTAATAACAGAAGCTACTCCGGATAAAAAAAATTTACCATCATTCACTAAACTAAGTTTTATACGGGTTCCGCTGAGATTGGGTTTTGACGTATTCGATACAGGAAAGATTTCTGAGAAAAAAGTCGGTTTACTGTTACACACTATCAAAGGGTTTCTGAATATCGCAGAAGCTTATGAAGTAATAGCAATGAAAGCCTGCGCTACTTCAGCAATGCGTGATGCCGAAAACAGCACTGAGATCATTGAAATGATTAAAGAAAAAACGGGCGTCGAAATAGAAATAATTACAGGCAGTGAAGAAGCGTCGCTTGTTTTTGAAAATCATATCGCAGAAAATCTTGACAAGGATCATTCTTATTTATACATTGATGTAGGCGGTGGCAGCACCGAATTAACCTTTTTCAACAACAACGAATTGGTATTTAAAGAATCCTTTCAAATTGGAACCATAAGATTATTAAAGGACCAGGTTTCTGATGACACCTGGAACCAAATGAAAGTTGCCATCAAATCAAAAACGAAAGGTTTTAAAACCGTTGAAGCCATTGGATCTGGAGGAAATATTAATAAAGTTTTTTCAATTAGTAAACGCAAGGACGGAAAGCCTTTGTCTTATGAATTATTGAGAGATTATTACAAAGAATTGAGCAATGTTTCTTTGAGCGACAGGATTAGCATTTATAAATTGAAAGCAGACAGGGCAGATGTAATCGTTCCAGCACTTAAAATTTACCTCAGTGTAATGAGATGGGCAGGCTCCGACCAGATTTATGTTCCAAAGATTGGACTGGTTGACGGATTAGTACAACATTTATGGAACCAGCAACATCAGCTATAAAATGGGAAATAAGAATCATTAATATTTGTTGATTTACTGTTGTAAAAACACTTCAACCAAAAAAATCTACTTTTGCAAAAGCGATTGTTTAAGGGAATGTTTTATTCTAATGCAGAGCCATTTCAGCGGGTCGCTTCTTTAATAAATTAACTATGTCAGTAAATAAAGAAGTAAAAAGAATAACGACTCTCACCTTGCAAAAGATGAAAGAATCCGGAGAAAAAATTTCTATGATCACCGCTTATGATTTTTCATTTGCAAAGATCTTTGATGCAGCCGGGATAGATATTATTTTGGTTGGAGATAGCGCCAGCAATGTGATGGCAGGCCATGAAACCACTTTACCTATTACATTGGATCAAATGATTTACCACGCCAGTTCGGCGGTGCGTGGTTGCAGCCGTGCTTTGGTAATCGTTGATTTGCCATTTGGAAGTTACCAGGGAAACAGCAAAGAAGCCCTGAATTCTACCATAAGAATTATGAAAGAAACGGGTGCTCATGCGATTAAATTAGAAGGTGGTGAAGAAATAATTGATTCTGTAAAAAGAATTGTTGGCGCAGGAATTCCGGTGATGGGGCATTTAGGTTTAACGCCTCAATCTATTTATAAATTTGGCACCTATACGGTAAGGGCAAAAGAAGGACAGGAAGCGGAAAAATTAAAAAATGACGCGATTCTTTTGCAGGAAGCAGGATGCTTTGGAATTGTGCTGGAAAAAATTCCGGCGACATTGGCTACGGAAGTTTCACAAAATATTTTTATTCCTACCATCGGCATTGGAGCCGGAAATGGTTGTGATGGGCAAGTGTTAGTGATGCACGATATGTTGGGGATAAATATTGAATTTAAACCCCGGTTTTTAAGAACTTATCTGAATCTAAGTGAACAGGTTACCAATGCCGTTCAGCGATATATTAAGGATGTAAAATCAAAAGATTTTCCAAACGAAAAAGAACAGTATTGAGGGAAGGTTGGATGGTTTTGAAAAGCTTAGTTGGTTTAGGAAGGTTTAGTTGGTTTAGAGTAAACAAACAAATAAGACGAATTTATATTTTCTTTAAAAAAAATAATCATGCAAAATTTTCTAAAAGAATTAAAAATATCAGAGATAAACAAGGGCGTTTCTACCGGAACAAAATGGTTGTCGGCTTCCGGAGAAAAAATTATCTCCTCCTCTCCTGTTGATGGAAAACCTATAGCTTCTGTAAATTCGTGTGATAAAAGAAGTTTTGATTTCGTTGTTGACACTGCAAAAAAAGCATTCCTTGAATGGCGCAACTGGCCTGC
>JBDTKU010000030.1:0-5138 GCA_039935135.1 Ginsengibacter sp.
ATAATTCCGGAGCATCAGTCAATGTAGCCGCTGACCAGGGAAAAATGGATTTTAAAGGAAAGACTGACACCGCCACCTTTGCGGCCGGGTGTTTTTGGTGCGTGGATGCTCAATTCAGTCAATTGAAAGGAGTAGATACTGTCATATCCGGTTTTAGCGGTGGCCATGTAAAGAATCCTTCTTATGAAGAAGTTTGTACCGGCACTACTGGCCATGCAGAAGCCTGCAATATTATTTACGATCCTTCTGTGATTACTTATGATGAATTGCTTGAGGCATTTTTTACTGCTCACGATCCTACGCAACTTAACCGGCAGGGAAATGATGTAGGTACGCAATATCGTTCTGCGATATTTTATCATAATTCGGCTCAGGAGAAAAAAGCAGAATTTTACATTAAAAAATTAAATGACGTAAAAGCGTATAAAAATAATATTGTAACACAGGTGGTTCCTTATACTGCTTTTTACGAGGCCCGGGATTATCACCAGGATTATTATAATAAAAATCCAGAGCAGAGTTATTGTAAATATGTGATACAACCGGAATTGGAAAAATTCAGGAAAGTTTTTAAGGATAAATTAAAGAATCCCTGATTTGAACCTTTCTTTTTTTTATAAAAATTATTAGAATTATGAAACTATCTATCTTTTTAACTGCGATTCTTCTGATGTCTTTCGGATATGGTGGATGCCAGCAAAAGGAAGAGAAAACCTCCGGGGAAAAAAATCCTTATTATTCTAATACAGACACCAACAAATTAAATGTATCGAACGCTGAATGGAAGAAAATTCTTTCTCCTGAGTTATATGCCGTAGCACGGGAAGCGGCTACACAGAGGGCTTTCACCGGAAAATACTGGAATAAGAATCCCAAAGGCACTTATTATTGCGCTGTGTGTGGTAATAAACTTTTCAGGTCTGACGCAAAATTTGCCAGCTCCTGCGGATGGCCCAGTTTCTTTGAACCATCACGAGCTAACAGTGTAATTTACCGGGACGATAATTCATTGGGCATGCATCGCACAGAAGTATTATGTGCCAGGTGTGATTCTCATCTCGGCCATATTTTTGATGATGGCCCTGCGCCCACTTACAAGCGTTTTTGCATGAATTCTGTCTCACTCTATTTCCATCCCGATGCGAGTGGATTGGCTAACAAATAATTCTTTTTATGGATTGCAGAAAGAATAAAAGAATATATCCTATTTAGAAAATATTCTCTAAATAGCTATTACTTCAATTTTTTATAAACAAAAATTGCATCTGCACTGAATTGCAGATGCAATTTTCCTGGCGTGATGTAATAAGGAATGGAACGATTTGCCATTTCATTAAAAAATGTTTTTTCGAATTCCATATCCTGGCAGGCCATTTTTGTGCTGGCCATGTTTCCAAATTTTATTCTTTTGCCCAACACTTCTATTGGCCCGAAGAATGAATTGCAACCGGCATTCCCTGAATTTTTTTTTAGATAGAATTTTTTTTACGGATACAGTATCTCACCGTTAGGAAGGTCAGTTTGCTTTATTGCTTTTATGCTGAATTTGATAACTACCCCGGCTTTTAGATTTATCAAATCACATTATTTTGTAACATTTAAAAATATTTTGTAACCTTTTGGAAAGTAGCCCACTCTATAGGTATAAATAAACAACATAAAATCATGAAAATTTTAAAAGTCCTTACTAAGTCAGCTATATGTTTAGTGGTTAGTACAGGTTTCCTTACTTTGCCTGCAAATGCACAAAAAAGCCAGAAATTAACAGATCCGGAAATTGCTTCAGTAGCAGTGACTGCCAATAAGATTGATATTGATTATGCAAAAATTGCCGCTAAAAAATCAAAAAATCAGCAGGTAATTGATTTCGCAAAAACAATGGAAAAAGACCACGGTGCAGTCATTGACCAGGCAGTAGCACTGGTTACCAAACTGGGAGTTACTCCTAAAGACAATGCCACCAGCAAATCATTAAATGCACAGGCAGTAAAGACCCGCAAAATGCTTAATTCAAAATCAGGAAAAGCCTTTGATAAAGCTTATGTTGACAATGAAGTAGCTTATCACGCCGCTGTAATTAATGCTGTTGAAAGTGTTTTGATTCCTGATGCCAGCAACAAAGAATTGCACGACTTATTAGTAAGCGCAGTGCCTTTATTTAAAGCGCATTTGGAACATGCTAAAATGCTTCAAAAAAGTCTAGGAAAATGAGGAGCTTAGTAGCTGTATTGGGAATAAGATTTTGTTTATTATTCCCAATACTTTTTTTATTCAGTTGCTCTTCACCTGATAAAAAATCCGCGGCGAATCAAACAGAAACTAAAGAGAATACTCATAAAGTGGATACTGTAACGATTAATATGATGAAATTTAATCCTGAAGTATTGAATGTAAATAAGGGCGATACAGTTATTTGGATCAATAAGGGTTTAGTAGCCCACACTGTTAAATCTTACCAGGATAATAAATTTTATTCAGACACACTGGTGCCTGGTAAAACATGGACATGGGTAGTGATTGACAGTGCTTCCTACTATTGCACTCTTCATCCTGCTACTATGGTAGGCAAACTGGTGCTTAATTAGACTTACCTTTGGTTTGAGAAAGCGCTAAGTGGGGAAAGATATTTTATGATGAATAAAAAATTAGTAACATTGGATACACAATTTGAAAAGTATTCTGACCTGGAAATTATCAGCGGAATTAATGAGGGAGATGTTAAGCTATTTGAAATTCTTATAAGGAGGTACGATCCTTTTCTTTACAAAATAGGCAGAAGCTACCGGTATAATCACGAGGATACCCAGGATTTGATGCAGGATGCTTACATTAACGCCTATAGTAACCTGAAAAAATTCGAAAGCCGGGCAACTTTTAAAACCTGGCTAACACGGATCATGTTAAATGTTTGCTATCAAAAAAGGCATAAACTAAGTTTTAAAAATGAAATACCTGAAGACAACATTCAAAGTGAAAAATCTGATCTCATGTTTCATCAATCGTCCAACAATGAAAAGATTGCTATGAACAAAGAACTCGGCCGGGTGATAGAAAATGCCATTCATAAAATACCTGAAGATTACAGGATCGTATTTACGCTTCGCGAACTAAACGGGCTAAATGTTGCTGAAACTTCTGATGTATTGAATATCACAGAAAGCAATGTAAAGGTTCGCCTGAACAGGGCTAAAGGAATGCTTCAAAAAGAAATAAAAAAGATGTATTCACGGGATGAGATTTTTGAGTTTAACCTAATCTATTGTGATACGATGGTAAACAGGGTGATGGAAAAGATTTATGAATTAAAAAAAATAGAAGATGAAAAATGATACTGAGGTTGATGTTGATTCAATTTGCCTTGAGGACATTGAGAAAGAGTATATGAGTTTTCCGGTTAAAACTTCTGGCATTAACGATAAGGCAGAATTAGATGATGATGAAAAAATTAAAGTGATTGCCGGCCATTTTAAAGAAATTATGAAAACTTTGGGGCTGGATTTGAAAGATGACAGTTTGAAAGATACTCCCCAACGGGTTGCTAAAATGTATGTTAAAGAAGTTTTTAGCGGATTGAACCCACAGAATGAACCGGGAGTCACTCTCTTTGAGAATAAGTATCAGTATAATAAAATGCTGATAGAAAAAGGAATAACACTGTATTCTTATTGCGAGCATCATTTTGTTCCCATAATCGGAAAAGCTCATGTGGCCTACATTTCAAAAGGAAAAGTAATAGGGTTATCAAAAATAAACAGGCTGGTCCAATTTTATGCAAAAAGGCCACAGGTGCAGGAAAGGTTAACCAATCAAATAGCAGAAGGTTTGAAGAAAGCAATTGGTACAGAAGATGTAGCGGTGGTGATTGATGCAGTTCATCTTTGTGTGGCTTCACGAGGCATAAAGGATACTGGCAGCAGTACTGTTACTGCCTATTATTCAGGTAAGTTTTTAAATGAAGGAATCAAGAGCCAGTTTTTAGCGCTGATAAAGTAGTTTGTTGTTCCCGCTTTTTTGAAAATATCCATTTTGGAATCTCTCAATTTTAAAAAGATTGAGAGATTTCTTTTTTTATGAATTAGATAGTTTAATTGAAAATCCTTTAAAGAATAAAAACTAAGAAGAATGTATGACCGTTGCTTTAGTGCCACTTGCTTTAGCAAGTGGTTTATAAAAAAGAGGTAAGGCTTTAGCCAAATCTTTTTTTGGAATTTTGGCTAAAGCCGATTGTGTTTTTTTTGTATCCACAGGTTAAAACCTGTGGTAAATTAAAGAATCGGTTATATTGTGACAGTTCATAATTCTTTCTTTTTTTTATGAATTATAGTTGATCGGATTTTGCAGTAAAGCAACCTGCCTACCGGCAAAGGCAGGCAAATAAGCCTTTTTTTATTTTGTTTTCAAACTCTTATTTTAATTGCGAATATAAATCCGGATAATCAGTGATAGCACCATCTACGCCCATGTCTTTTAAGTTTTGAATTTCTTCCAATGTGTCAGGTGTCCACGGAATAACCAGGATATCTTTTTGGTGAAATGCTTTTACTAATTCCGCTGTAACCAAAGAAAACTCAGGACTGAAAACATCGGGTTTAAATCCAAGTTCGCTGATGTAGCCGTCGGCTGTTTTTTTATCGGAAGCCTCTACCAGGTAGGAGGTTTCCACTGTTGGATATTTCTGATGAATGATTCTCAAAGCGCGAACATCAAAAGATTGGATCATGGTGCGCTTTGCGATGCCTTTATCAATAATAATTTTCATTGCAGAATCAATATATTCTTCCAGTGTCGAATACGTTTTTCCATCATTTTTAGGGCTTGTCTTTAATTCAATGTTATAATGATTTACATGATTTTTCTCTTTGCCATACGCTTCTACAGAATCTATTAAAACACTTAACAGGGGCCTGATTGCGTGCATTTTTTTCTGTCGTGGAAACTCAGGATTTGGTTTAAGGCCCACATCATATTTTGCAACACTGTCGTAAGGCATGTCAAACATTAGCCGGCTACGACCATCTTCCTTTGTCATCGTATCACCTTCAGGAGTCAAACTAAAATCGCTGCTGAAATAAGGATCGTGAGAAACAATAATCTTTTTGTCTTTTGACATTTGAAGATCCATCTCCATGGTGCAGTCA